>CAIOHJ010000240.1 GCA_903858085.1 uncultured Chloroflexota bacterium | reverse complement strand
TGTGACATTCTCGTCACTCCTTGGGTCGGTCAGGCTTTCCGGTCCAGACGCTGGGGAGACCCACATGCGGTTGTCGTGTGGCTGCGGTAAAGCGCTCATGCGCCATTGAACGCGGCCTTGAGCGCTTCGATATCGATCTTCGTCATCTGCAGCATTGCCTGCAGCGCGCGATCCGCTGCCTGCCGATCCGAAGCGCCCAGCAGTTCCGGCAGGATGCGCGGGACGATCTGCCAGGATACGCGAGACACTTGTGATCTCTGAGTTTGGGACAAGCGACGTGTGAAGCCGGGCCGCTTCTTCGGCCCGCCCGTCGTACCAGAGACATACTGTGACGGTTGATGTGATGGTCATGAATCGATCTCCTGGGTTTGAAAAAAGTTGCCCAACGCCCTGCCCATCAGCTGCTGCCTGTCGGACACGATACCACAAAATCGGCCCGATCCCTGCGCCGCCAGGCGGTCGGCTGGATGGGCCGGTTGGGCGGCTTGATGCATGCCCTGAACGGTTCCTCCGATGGTATCACTGTTCTGGATCGTGTGCTACGGTGCCGTGCCGATTGCCGCATATTTCTGGCCAATATGCTATGTTCCGCTGGCACAAGGGCACCAAGCAGTTCCTGGCGCGGCTGGTGGCCGCCGCGATCGCCCGGTTCATGCTTTGAGCTGAACAATCCGGGGCCAAGTGCTCAATTCTCACTGAAAGTGGTGAGTTGCTCCACCAGTTGCCATAAACGCGCGCGGATTGCCGCGTCGAGGACCGGGGGGGGCAAGGCAGCTTCTTTGCAGTTGCGATCGTAATACCTGCCGGTGGCACCTTCAACTGCCGGCGAAGACGCCAGATAGACCGATGACTGGGACGCCTTTGCGGCCGATTTCCCCCCATCGGGACGCACCAGCAGCTTGAACAAAGGAAACATGAACCGCATGCCGCGTGGCAGCATATCGCGGGTCACACTGCGCGTCATGTTGGTGCTGGCTTGCCCCGGATAGCAGATGTTGCACGTTACGGTCGACCCGCGCAGCCGTTGGGCAAACTCGTACATCACCGCCATCATCGCCAGCTTGGATTGGGAGTAGGCGGTCAGCCCCACGAAGGAACGCTCGCCTTGCAGATTGTCCAGATCAAGTGTCCGGGGCACATCGCCGCCTGTCACGTTGATGACGCGCGCGGATGGGCCGGCCTGGAGCACATCCAGCAGGAGCTTGGTGAGCAAGAAAGGCGCAATCACATTGACTGCGAAGTTCGATTCGATGCCGTCTTCCGTCACCTGGCGGCCTTCAGCGGCCAGGCCTGCATTGTTGATGAGCACGTCGAGCCGCGTTTGTCTGGCTTTGAACTCCGCCACCAACGCGCGCAGGGCGCTCTGCTTTGTGAGATCCGCCAGGAGCAACTCGACATTGGGATTGCCACTGGCCTGTTTGATCTCAGCAACGGCTGCTTCTCCGCTCACCTTGTTGCGCCCGGTGACGATGACCTGTGCGCCCATCTTTGCCAGCGTCAGCGCGACTTGTTTGCCGATGCCGCCCGTCCCCCCGGTAATGAGTACGATCTTGTCTTGCATCTGTTACCTTGATTGCTAGTTGAGCGATGGTGAATTTGGCGTTCATCGGATCTCAGGAGAGGATGGAGTTGCTAAACAACCGTCCAAAGGAGAGAACCATGAACGCTACCTGGAGTATAACTGCATTTGTCGTGATTGATGATTTGATGACAGCGCTGAAGCACAAAAGTCATCCGCTTGCCCAGGCGAGCGATGCTGAGGTGTTGACCGTCGCAATTGTCGCAGCTACGTACTTTCAGAATCATCATGAACGTGCCCTGTGCGTGATGCGTGAGTGCAATTACTTTTCAGGCCATGACCCACACCCGCAAAAACTCATCGCAGCCGCCGCATCCCCGGGACAGGACGGCTGCACTTCATCGAGGTCAAAGGGCGCGTTGCCAGTGCAGAGACCATTACCGCCACCAAGTTTTCTTCAGGATATGACGGCGAAAAGATCGCCGCGTTGCTCGAACATCCGGGGATTGTGCGCAACCGGCTCAAGGTCAACGCATTTGTGCGTAACGCTCGCGCCTTTTTGGCCGTGCAGAAGGAGTTTGGCTCGTTCGACGACTACATCTGG
>CAIOHJ010000239.1 GCA_903858085.1 uncultured Chloroflexota bacterium | reverse complement strand
TGAGTCTGTCAAATCCATGATGCGGTAGAATTGTGTCATGACAAAGAACATCGGAGCCAACACCACAGTCAAGAACGCCAAGAAAAAGAGCACGGTTCGGCACACACGAGCAATCCAACGAGACCGCAGCAAACGCACGGTGAGTATGCCACCAGATGAAGTAATAGCCGAAAGAATAACAGAACTCGTCCATCCAGCCACGCTGGCGCAAGTAGACCACTTTCATCAGTTGGGTCTGCGTGAACGCATCCTGACCCTGCCCGTGATGATGGCCATGGTGTTGAGCATGATCTGGCGCCAAATCGGGAGCGTACGAGAGTTGACGCGTGTTGTCCAGGAAGAATCACTCTTGTGGGCAGAACCGCAGCCACAGTTGACTGAGAAAGCGATGAACGCAAGGTTGCGCTCCTTGCCGGCTGAGCTATTCTGGCGGGTTCTGTTTGTTCTGCTACCACTCCTGCAGAAACGTTGGGCAGAGCGAGAGCGACCGCTGACACCCGAACTGGCCTGGGCGCGTGCTCGTTACACCGAGGTAAACGCCTGTGATGGTTCAACTTTGGACGCCCTCCTGCGTAAAGTTGGCTTGCTGAAGGAGACAGACGCCACACCGTTGGCTGGACGGATGCTGGTATCCCGCAACAGAACAATAGTGGTTGCGTGGCACGGCGCGGTAGAGGACAAGTACTTGACTTACGCTGTACCAGACCATCCCGAATACAGACGATACCCTTTGCAGGATCTTGTGGTCATCCATCCCGAGCTGTCCGCATGACGGCCACGCGTCCTAAGGGTGCTTTATCCCCCACGAGGTAAGCATAATGAAGTACGGCGATCTTATCCAGTTCGACCCAATTGAATCCGTGGTGCAGTTGCGTGAGGCCGATGAGGCAGCGGCGGCCCAACGCTTGGTCCGTACCTATGTCATCTCCGCAGAGATGGCGGAGAAGCTGGTCAACCTCGTAATCCCACAACTCCAGTACGATCAGCCCGTGGACAACAAGGGGCTGCTGGTGGTAGGCAATTACGGCACCGGCAAGTCACACCTCATGTCCGTGATCTCGGCGTTGGCGGAGAACGGTGAGCTGGCCGCCTATCTGACTGACCAGCAAGTAGCCAAGGCCGCCGCCGACAAGATCGGTGGACGCTTCAAGGTGGTCCGCACCGAAATCGGCGCCACCACCATGTCACTGCGCGATATTCTCGTTGCCGAGTTGGAGGAGCATCTTGCCGATCTGGGTGTCGCCTACACCTTCCCCCCGGCGGACAAGGTCACCAACAACAAGCGCGCCTTCGAGGAACTGATGGCCGCCTTCCATCAGGAGTATCCGGATCATGGGTTGCTCCTGGTGGTGGACGAATTGCTGGATTATCTGCGCACACGCAGGGACCAGGAACTCATCCTCGACCTGAACTTCCTGCGCGAGATCGGCGAAGTCTGCAAAGACTTGCGTTTCCGCTTTATCGCCGGCGTCCAGGAGGCCATTTTCGACAGCCCGCGCTTCTCTTTTGTGGCCGACAGCGTGCGCCGCGTGAAGGACCGTTTCGAGCAGGTGCTCATCGCCCGCCGCGACGTCAAATTTGTCATGGCGGAGCGGTTGCTCAGGAAGACCGGTGAGCAGCAAGTCAAGATTCGTGAATACCTGACCCAGTTTGCCAAGTTCTACGGGCGCATGAATGAACAGATGGACGAGTATGTCCGTCTCTTTCCGGTCCATCCCGACTACATTGACACTTTCGAACGGGTCACCGTCGTGGAGAAGCGCGAGGTGCTCAAGACCTTGTCGCTGGCTATGAAGAGGCTATTGACCCAGGATGTCCCGGATGACCGGCCTGGGCTTATCGCATATGACGGCTACTGGATCAACCTGAAGGAGAACTCCTCCTTCCGCTCGGTGCCGGATATCCGCGCCGTGATCGACTGCAGTCAAGTTCTGGAGTCTCGTATCCAGCAGGCTTTCACGCGGCCCGCCTACAAATCCATGGCCATACGCATTATCCACGCCCTGTCCGTCCACCGGCTGACGACCGGCGACATCTACGCGCCGCTGGGCGCCACTGCGGGTGAACTGCGCGATAGCCTGTGCCTCTTTCAGCCCGGCATCGAGGAGCTTGGCGGCGATCCCGCCGACGATCTGCTTTCGCAAGTCGAAACGGTGCTGCGCGAGATCCACAAGACGGTCAGCGGCCAGTTCATCTCGTCCAATCCGGACAACCGCCAGTATTACCTGGATCTCAAGAAGACCGACGACTTCGACGCCCTGATCGAGCAGCGCGCTGAAAGTCTGGACGATGGCCAGCTTGACCGCTATTACTATGACGCTTTACGGCGGGTGATGGAGTGCACGGATCAGACGGTTGCCACCGGCTATAAGATCTGGCAGCACGAACTGGAATGGCTCGAGCGCAAGG
>CAIOHJ010000238.1 GCA_903858085.1 uncultured Chloroflexota bacterium | reverse complement strand
TGTTGTATGTCGGTCGAGTGGACCGCGAGAAGGGGCTGGACGATCTGGTCGACGCTGCGGAGCTGTTGGCGGACGAACCGGTTCAGTTTGCGATCGTCGGCAAAGGGATGTATCGTGAAATGTTGATGGAGCAGGTGCACAGCCGTGGGTTGGGGGCGTGGGTGGTGTTCCCTGGCTATGTTCCGAGTGAGGATCTGCCGCTGCTGATCAACAGCTGCGATGCGTTTATCATGCCCAGCGCCCAGGAGCTGCAGAGCATTGCCACATTGGAGGCGATGTCCTGTGCACGGCCTGTGCTGTTGGCCAATGCCCGCGCCCTGCCCGAGCTGGTGGAGCATGGGGTCAACGGCTACCTGTTCAACCCCTTCAACCCGGCCAGCATTGCAGGGACGGTGCAGCTTTTTATGAGCAAGCGGAGCCGCTGGCCAGAGATGGGGCAGGCCAGCCTGGAAAAATCGCGGCCCCACCATCTCAGCAATACCATCCAACGCTATGTGGAATGGTACGAAGGGGTGTTGGGGCGCTCGCTCTATGCCAGGCCCCGCCAGGGCGACGCGCGGATTTATTTTACGCCAGCTGGCTGAGAGGCAGACCGAACAGACGATGCCCGTCTACAGTTCCGCTGAACAGTTCTACGCGGTCATGCAAGAGCTCTTTGCCGAGGTGATGCGTCGCCCCGAACAGATCGACTCGTTTCTGCACAGCAACCTGGTGGTACGTATGAAGACCCAGGAGCCGGAGACAGAGATCGTGTTGGACGGACGGCAACCGCCGCTGGGCGTCAGGTTTGGCCCCCAGCCTGGGCGGGCCAATCTGGAAATTTTGCTGCCTGCTGACCTGCTGCACGCCCTCTGGTTGGGGAGAGAGAGCACCCAGCAGGCTTTTTTTGATGGGCGCATCCGCACGCGCGGCAACCTGCTCAAGGCCATGCAGCTGCTCGAGCTTTTTGCGGAGGCGGAGCGCAGCTACCCTGCGGTCGCCCAACGGCATGGCCTGACCACAGCCTGAGCCCAGCAAAGAGAGCGCTTCCGCGCTGAGGGAGGTTTCCCCTTGCTTTGACACTTGCGCCCGCAAGCGGTATAATGCAGCCATTGGAACAGGGGAGTCGGTTGGCCGTGGCGATGGAGCGGTGAAGCGTATGGTAGGCAACGTCACGGATGAAGTCAAGCAGCGTGTGGACATCGTAGAACTGATCGCCCGTTATACGCCCCTCAAACGGGCGGGCAGCGTCTACAAAGGGCTTTGTCCATTTCACAGCGAGCGAACACCCAGTTTTATTGTTTTTCCCCATACGGGCACATGGCATTGTTTTGGTGCCTGCGGCACAGGCGGCGACGCCTTTGCCTTTGTCATGCGCAAAGAGAATCTGAATTTTCGCGAGGCGTTGGAGAGCCTGGCCAGCCAGGTGGGGGTGGTGCTGCCAGCAGAGGGCAGCGACGGCCAGGAAGACCAGCGCAGCCGTCTTTTGGCGGCCAATGAAGCGGCAACGGTCTACTACCAGAAAATTCTGGCACACCATGCTGCAGCCGCGGTGGCGCGGGCGTATTTGGAGCGGCGCAGCCTCGACGCCCAGACCTGCAGCCTCTTTCGGCTCGGCTATGCGCTCCCCGGGTGGAGCGGGCTGCGCGACCACCTGCTCGAACAGGGCTTTGCCCTTCCCCTGCTGATCGAAGCCGGGCTGGTCAAATGGAGCGAGGAACGTCAAAGCAGTTACGATGCGTTTCGCAACCGGGTGATCTTTCCAATCTCTGACCGTTCGGGGCGGGTGATCGGCTTTGGGGGGCGGGTGCTCGACGATGGGGTGCCCAAGTACCTCAACACAGCGGAAACCCCGCTCTTTCACAAAAGTCATGTGGTCTACGGCTTGGATCTGGCCCAGCGAGCGATTCGCGAGCGGGACCAGGTGGTGATTGTCGAAGGATATATGGATGTGATCGCCGCGCACCAACATGGCCACTCGAATGTGGTTGCCTGCATGGGAACTGCACTGACGGCAGAGCAGCTGCAGCAGCTGCAGCGCCAGACCAGCCGGTTTGTACTGGCCCTGGACGCCGACGCTGCGGGCCAGCGGGCGACGATTCGGGGGCTGAACCAGGCGCGCCAGGCGCTGCTGCGCGTGCAAAAGCCTGCTGTGCTGCCCGGGGGGCGAATTCAGCTGGAGAGTCGGCTGGGCGCGGACCTGTGGATCACCCGGCTGCCGGAAGGGCGCGACCCAGATGAGGTCATTCGCCAGGATCTGCGGTTGTGGGAGCAGACACTTGTCGCTGCCCGGCCGCTCGTCGATTTTTACTGCGACGTGGTGGCGGAGCAGATGGATCTGACCAGCGCCCAAGGCAAGGGGGAGGCGGTCGCCGAGCTGGCGCCGTTGATCGCCGAATTGAGCAACGAGATCGAACGACAGCATTATCTCCAGCGGCTGAGCCGGATGGTTCAGGTCGACGAAGCGACGATCGCCGGCCGTGTGCAGGCTGCAGCCCGTCAGCTGCAGGCTGGGATCGAACCGGGAGGACGCACGGCACCGCCAGCCCCTGCTGCGCCCCCAGCCGGGGAGGTG
>CAIOHJ010000237.1 GCA_903858085.1 uncultured Chloroflexota bacterium | reverse complement strand
GCATTGGCCTGCGACCAGATCGCGCCGCGGAATTGCAGTTCGACGATAGCCTTGAGTTCGGCCGGGCAGGTGTTGACATCGCGCAGCTCCTGCCGGCTGTAGCCGGGCAGGTAGAAGACAGGCGTGGCGGCTCCAGAAATCAGATTTCGCCCTTGCCACTCGGGCGGCTCGGCGCCGGGCGGCAGCACACCGGAGAGCACGCAGCGCAGCCAGATGGCCGGCCCGCTGCGCGTGGCCGGGTCGTACTGGCTCAGCACGAAGAGTTCTGGCAGGGCCGCCTGCAACGCCGGGATGGCGCTCTGCCACTGGCGGTCGTGGTCGGGCCAGAGGATGCAGGCCGGCGCGGCCTGGGCTGCGCCGTTGTGGTTGGCGGCGCTGCGAAGGGTCTGGATCAGGTGGTCGAGGATGCGCATAGGGCTGGTTTCTCTGTCGTCAAAGCAGGTTGGGTCATCGAACTGTCCGCCGTATCCAGGTCAGACAACGCTTATGATGATTTTTTGCGAAGGATGGATATAAGTCCGATGTCATGTTCATTCATGGATAGGCGCTGTAGATAGGCTGCCGAGACCTCGCCACGAGAGTAGAGGGTGTAGTGTTCGGCGCGCATCCGGTTCGTCTCCGGGGCATCCAGCTTTAGTCGCCTGATGGTTGCCTCGGCCAGAGTCCTTTCTACCGGGGGCAATGCTAGATTCGCCGCAATCCGGCCCGAAGCCAGGTTAAGCGTGAATGTGTTCGGTTGGATGTCGAATGGGTCGAGAATATCCTCAAAGTTGCCCTTGTTCCGGTTCATTCCCAGGCAACTCAGGCGATAGTTTGACCACTCGTATGCCTGATTGGCAAGCCGCGATTTCGCAATGAAATGGTCGGTTGAACTGGCGCCCGACGGCCATTCAAAATAGATCGAAAGATAGGCACACACGCCAGCATAAGCTTTCCACAAATCAATCTGGACGTTGCGCCAGTAGGTTGGTAGCTTTTTCGGTTCGGGCGGCGGCAGGCTTGGATCAATGCCGTGATCCCGTAGCCATTTCAGTCCGGGCGTGCGGACTTTGGCATCGAAGTCGATTGGCTCAGGCTGTGGTGTGACGGGAATCACGTCAGCAGCCCTTTCTTCTCGCCGATCGCCCGCCAGCGAAACAGGAACGGATCGAGTGAGCTGAGCATGGCGATCAACCGTTGGTGCATTTTCTCGACCGCCTTGGCGGTTACGTTCGGATCATCCAACAAGCGAGCAGCTTCTTCCAGCAGATCCTCAGCTTCGACTGAACGAGCACTTGACAAGTCAAATGCCTCGCTGGTCAGCCAGTTGCAGACGTCACCATGCCGGACGAAGTCACGCTGTTGCAGCACCACGCGTTCGCCAGTGGGCTCGTGCACAAAATCCAGGTCGAACCATGCGTCTTGCGCCGCATCGAAGAATGTTTCGACAGAGGCCATCACCAGGGGGGAATGCGTGGCTGCAATCACCTGGACGCTTGCAGTGGCAGCGAGTGCCTTCATCACATCCAGCAACGCGCCGACGATCTTGCGTTGCCAGCGGGGATGAAGATGCGCCTCGATCTCGTCGATCAAAAAGATGACCTGCGACGTAGGTGACTGGCCGAGCAGGCGGCTGGCCTTGAGATGCTCTTCCCAACTCCAGACCAAGAGATAGGCCAGCGCAATGATCCGGCGCATACCCGCCGACGCATGGACGACAGGCACGCTCTGTCCATAGGGCATCCGCAGCGTGGGCATGTCCCTGGGATCGTCGAGACTGATCCGGGTCAACTCGCCGGGATCGATCGCTTCTGTGTCCGCGGGGGCAAGCGCACGGAGCACGGCGCACAGGCTCGTGTAGGCCGCTCCCTTTTCTTTTTGCCAGCCGGCCCAGTCGGCGATCAGACCGTTGCACAGCAGCCCGCGCTCCTCGTCGCGCAGCCCGTCCCAAACTTCTTTTGCCGTGAAGACGTAGGCAGGCGGGCGATCCTGCACATCGATGTTGCCCTTCTTGCGCCAGTAGTTGCGCGCCGGATCCCAGACGGCGAAGCTGCCATCGACCTGCGCATAAAGAACAAGCCCTGGGTTTGCCGGGCGCCCGGCGCGCCCGGTCCATGCCTGGGCCTGGCGATCGAAGGTGCTCTGATATTCCTCTGTCGGCTTGCTTTTGGCGCTGAAGGAGAAGGCAATGGCTGCCTTCCCGGTGGACTGTGGTTGTGGCTGCGCCATCAGCCCGGCGGTCAGGTGTTTGTTGACCTCCGCCGGCCAGCGGCGCGTCAACGCCCACCAGGCAATGTCGAGCAGAAAACTCTTGCCGAGGCCATTATCACCCGTAATCAGATTGAGCCGCGGCGCAAAGGCAAGTTCCATGCTTGACGCCGGACCGACATGGGTCAGTTTCAGGTGATTCAACATAGTTGCGTTTCCTTGCTTCTCGGCTAGGCGCACCTCGAGACATTCACGGCGCCTTGATACGAACGCTCCGGGCGACGCGTATTGTACCTCAGTTGGCCCCGAAAGGAGTGTGCGGCCACTTCTTTGCGGACATGCATCTTCGCGCGCTATCGCATCGCCCGCGCCGCGCGCTTCTCCTCCACCCCCACATGCCAATCGTTGATCCGCTCCCCCCCGAATACCCCATACCACGGCGCCGACACCACATCCTTGCCGCGGTCCTTCTCCCACTGAATATTCGGCCTGTCGCGCAGCACGCCCGCGCCCTTCTTGCCGACGTCGGGCACGCGCAGCCACGGGCGGATGTTGAGCCGCACGCCGTCGTTGAGGTCGGGCTCCCAGCCGATTGGCTGCTGCTCGAGCGCCTTCCAGTGCACGAAGATGTCGTAGGGCGCTTCGCCGTGCAGGATCAGTTCCAGGCGCTGCTGGAGCGTGGCGGCCGCCGCGTCGCGGCGCTGCCGGCTCATCCAGTCGCCCACATAGATATAGAGGAGTATCTCCAGCCGCTTGCGGTCGAGCTGGTGATAGTTGACCAGAGCGGCGAAGCCGTCGGGCAGCCCGTCCCACACATGCCAGAGGAAGGGGCGCTGGTGGAAGAGCTTGCAGTGGTCGGCGAAGAACTGGGTGCGCAGCCAGCTGTCGAGCGACTTGCCCGCCCAGCCTGCCGCGGCCAGCAGCGCGTCCAGCTTGGACGCGCGCCAGGCGTCGCCGTAGGCTGCAGCCAGCAGCCCCGTGAGCCGGTCGGCCGCCGAGAGTTCGCCACGCACGGGCGGCTCGGCGCTGGGCGGCAGCACACCGGAGAGCACGCAGCGCAGCCAGATGGCCGGCCCCATGCGCGTGGCCGGGTCGTACTGGCCCAGCACGAAGAGTTCTGGCAGGGCCGCCTGCAACGCCGGGATGGCGCTCTGCCACTGGCGGTCGTGGTCGGGCCAGAGGATGCAGGCTGGCGCGGCCTGGGCTGCGCCGTTGTGGTTGGCGGCGCTGCGAAGGGTCTGGATCAGGTGGTCGAGGATGCGCATAGGGCTGGTTTCGCTGTTGTCAAAGCAGTTGTTCTCAGAAGTATCCTCGGCCTGGAACTTTCCCGGCAGTCGGGTCTGTGTCGTCGGCCATCACCTGTATTTTGTCAATCATGCGCTGGAACACGTCCACAGGGTACCTGGCCCCATCCAGGAACTCGACGTACTTGCTACGATGTGCTTTGCGGTCGCGCGCAGTGCAATATGACTGGCGGACATTCGAGTTCATTCGTTTGGTCTTGCGCACAATCAAAACATCGTCGATATGTGTGGATGTGATTGATACTGGTGTCATGTCAAGAAACTCGCGGACAAGAAAATAGAGCGAAGCGGGAACTGCAACTTTGAGGTCTCTGCTCGTTGTCACAGCCTCCTGAAACATGGTCTTATCCAGATTGGTCTTGCACTCCACGCACACGTAGCCCAGGTACACTTCCATTTGCTCTGCGTCTGATTTTGGATTTCACCTCTTCGGGAGGAATCACGTCATCCGCGAAGAGCACGATCGGGAACTCGCGCTCGACTTTGGAGCGAAGCTCGCAGATTGCGGCCTCGCGTGAAGAAGGGGGAAGGTTAGCAAACTCG
>CAIOHJ010000236.1 GCA_903858085.1 uncultured Chloroflexota bacterium | reverse complement strand
GTCGCCTGGCTGCAGCCTGCCCCCTGATCCCTCCCTTTTTAGAAACTCGGTTTCGCCCAGGATGCTCTCCGCGCAGGCAGGGTGGGTGTAGGGCGAAGTGCCACTTCGCCTCTGACGGTGACTGCACCCCGATTTCATGCTATTGAAGTGCTCAGTACACAGGCCGCACCGGACAAGGCGAGCGAGTTGGCAACTCGCTCGCCTTGCTGTACGGGCCACTCTCCATGCTCTGCACTTGGAGATGTTCTGGGTCGGCACGCAGCCTCAGCGTACGACCTGGCTGCCTGCCACTTTTCTTCCCACCTGCCTGGCAGGCTGTCTGCCCTTCAGACAGACTCACCCGATCAAGCTGACCGGCCCGATCAGACCAGAGTCGCACTGTCCTGGAAAGATATAAAAGGTAGGGCTTTGCACCTCCAGATAAGGGGCAAGGGTGTTGAAAACCAGAATTTCGAGCAGATTGTCTCCAACCCGCAGCAGCTCGGTGACTCTGAAGCGATAGGGGGAGAGCACGCGCACACCGGCCGGCTGGCCGTTGATCCAGAGTTCCGCGCTCCCGCGGACGCGGCCCAGATCGATCCAGCGGTCGCTGGTGGGTCTTTCTGCCAGGTGGAGGGTACGCCGGTAGCGCACACCCCCTGCATAGCTGTCCAGCCCTTGGCTGGCCCACAGGCCTGGTTCCATCTGACCCTGGCCGACGGTGTAGACGATGGGGCCCGCCAACAGGCGTCCCTGGCTGCAGCCGAGCGCCGGTTCGACGCGCAGGGCTGCCTGGCGCGACGCACCGGTGTTTTCCGGCAGTGTGGCGGTGCCGCTGGGGTCGACCAGGATTTCGACGCCGTCGATCCAGAGGCGGGCACTGCCCTGCACCGGCAGCTGCAGGGTATGTGCGCCAGGCGGCACTCTCCAGGCAAGCCATTCGACCTGCGTGCTCCCGGCAAAGGGGTCTGGGGCGATCGCCAGCACGGTGTCGTCGGCAGGGCTCTCTTCCAGCCAGGCTGCGCCAGGCAGCGGGTGGGGACGACGCCAGAGGTGGGAAAAGCTGGGGTCCATCTCGACGAAAAGGTCGCCGACAAAGTCGAACCGGGTGTCTGCCCACTGGCGGCGGCGCAGCCGCACAGGGCCAGCAGGGGCGTGCTCCCGCTGGACCTGCCATTCTGGTCCGCTGCTCCAGGTCAGCTGCTGCCCGTCGCTGCCGGTAGCCAGCCCATCGGCGACCACAGCAGCTGGCTGCCCCATGTCCTGGGCAACAATCTCGATCTGGTTGCTGCCGCTGTGCAGCGTATGGATCGGGTAGGGTTGAACGCGAGCTGTGCTGTGATAGGGGTCGAAGCCCCCCTGACGGCCAATTTCGACACCGTTGACGAGCACGCAGCAGGGAGCGTCGGACCCAATCTGCAAGATCGCCTGCACAGGTTCGAAGGGAAGATGCAGCGTATACAGAAAGCGCACACTCGAATGCAGGAGAGGGGCATCGGGCGTCGTCATCCATTCGGGGCGGGCGTAGCGTTCAGGGGCGCGCAGCAACGCCCAGGAGGCACGCAGGTGGAGGGTCTGTTCGGCGGTCAGGCGAAATTCGATCAGATTGAAGCCTGACCGGAGTGTGACGGGGGCCTGGGCAAGGTATCCTGCAGAGGTTGTGTCGACCAGGCTGCCGTTGACCCAGAGTTCTTTGGCGGCAGGGGCGCCGAGGGCCAGGGTGAGCTCGCAGTCTTCATCCAGCCAGACCCCGGTGCGGAACTGCACGCCCTGACCGGCTGCGACCCGCCCGAAGACCAGAAATTCTTCGGGCACATGTCCTTTGGGGCCCAGGGTAGGCAGGTGGAGTGGGTCGCGAAGGACACCGCGGGTGAGAGAATAGGTCACTGGCTGCCAATCTGCCCCGGGCAGGCGGTCGCCGTTGCTGGCAGGGGTGGCCAGCGGCGGTGGCAGCTGGCTGGCTGGCAGCGGGCCGGTGAACCAGCCCTGGGGGCCAAAGGTGGCCTGTACCAGGCTGTCGCTGCTCCAGCCGCCCTGCTGCCAGCCAGCGGCGATCCCATCTTCGCCCTCTGCTTCACAGCGGTGTGCGAAACGCCAGCTCTGTACAGGGGGGGAGCCGGGGTGGGCGGGCCGGGCCAGGTCGCCGTAGCGGTTGTCGAGGGTCGGTTCGAGTGTGACTTCCCAGGGGCCGGAGAGGGGCTGGACCTGCTGGGGGGGAGCAGGGAGCGGAAGGAGGGGCTGGGGCGAGTTGGGCCAGACCAGCAACGCAGCCGGGCCCGCATCGAAGGGGAGGTCAACCACGACACCTTCTGGGATGGGCTGTGCAGCCAGCAGACGGCGGGTTCCGGTGTGGACATCCCAGAGCTCTGGCGAGCCTTGGACCCCGCGCACGGTGACTGTCATTGTGCGCGCGTAGTCGGCTGGGTCGAAGCTGTAGGCGACATCGAGCCAGGAGCGGTCGCTTTCCTGGCGGGTGGCATACGGGAAGGCTGCTGGCACGAAGAGCACATCGCGGCCGTCGACACGCCGATGCAGGGTAGGGACCGGGGCATCTACCGTGCGGGGCAGGTCAGCCAGAGCAGCGGGCAGTTCTGTGGCCTGGTCGATGTGGCGGGCGCGTCCGTCGGCAAAGGCCTGGCGCAGTTTTTGCACGGCACCGTCGCCTTCGGGCAGGTTGCCGACAGCGATCAGCAGCCCCCCCTCTTCGACAAAGTGGCAGAGGAGAGAGGCGCTGGCACTTTCGAGGGTGCAGCTTCCCAGCAGGATCAGGGCGCGGTAGCGTTCGGCGCCGATGGAGAGTGTGCCCTTCTGGACGATGCCACGCTGCAGTGAGCCGTCGTCCAGGACATCGTAGTCTCGGCGGTCGCGGTCGAGGATGCCAGGTTGCATCGCCTGCCAGAACATGCTGCCGACCAGCTGTTGGTAGTGGGTGTGAGCAGCCTGTGCGGCGGGCAGTGCGCTGCCGTCGGGGAGCAGCCCGCCCTGCACCGTGGTGGTGGGAAAGAGGAGGCCGATGTCACAGCAGTGCTCTCCTTGGCTGAGCACAAAACAGAGGCGGCTGACCGCCTGGGCGAAATGGGCATGGTGTCGCCAGTAGGGTTGTCGCCAGCAGGTGGAAGGAGGGGCCCATTCCCACCAGCCGCCGCGTGTGCTGTAATAGACAGCGTGGGGGTTGTAGAGGGTCGCGCCGGCACGCAGCCAGGGCAGCAGCCAGTCGAAGGTCTCTTCCAGGGTACCGCCCCAGCCACTGCTGTGGAAGGCTTCGATCCAGACGCGGGGGCGGTGGTAGAGATGGGCCAGCGAGCTGTGAATTTTGGCGTCTCCGTGGTGGTCGCTGCCGGGCACGGTGAACCAGCGGTGGGTGCGCAGGTAATCTGCGTAGAGCCGGACAGTGGCGATCGGGTGGCCGGCGCGAGCGGGCCCTTGCTGGTCGAAGCCACAGAGCAGTTGGTGCCGTTCGTGCCAGGCGAAGAGCGGTTGAAAGAAAGCAATTTCAGCCAGAGTGGCGCGCACCTGGTGGAAGTCGTGGCGCAGCTGGTCGGCTGCTGGCCCGCGTCCGTCCCACAAATCGACCAGGTGGGGCAACAGGTCGTAGCCTTTCTGTGTGACAAAGGAGCGGGCAAAGTCTGCCCCCCAGGAGGCAAGCGAAGGCAGCTCGTCTTGGAAGGAGCCGACGATCACCTCCCCAAAAAGGTGCGCAGCGCGACGTTCAAATTCGCCGTGCACGCGGTTGAGCAGGTCGGCGCAGCCTTCAACGCTGAAGTAGTCAAACCCTCGGCGTACGGCGTAGGCGAGGCGAACGCGCCGTCTCTGCCCCCCTTCGGAGAGGGCGCGTCCTTCGACCACGGGGATGGGCTGGGGAGGGGCGGAGGGCTGGCCAGCCTCGTCCAGCAGGGTGACTGCAGCGGCCAGCGGGATGCCTTCGGCCGGACAGACCAGCTCGACGGCGTCAATGCCTTCATAGACGGTGCTTTCCAGCCACTGGCCGGCAAAACGGCCCTCAGCGCTCACAACCTGCCCCTGAAAATTGGCGCCTGAAAAGCCCAGCTGGTCGTAGAACCAGATGTGGATACCGAGCTCGCGGGCATCCTCGCACATGCCGAGGAAGATCTCCCACCACGCCTCAGACAAAAAGTGGGGGTCGTCGGGGTCGCTGCCGTAAAGAGGGCTGGTCGGCGCCAGGTTAAGCACGATCAGGTTGAAGATCCCCCCTTCGGCGAAGCGTTCCAGCTGCCAGCGCAGACGCCGGCGATCCAGCCGTTCGCCGCTCCACCACCAGATGGGGACAGGAGAAAATGTTTTGGGCGGCTGCAAAAAACCGGCAACCAGCGGATCGGTCTCTGTCACTTGAGTGAGAGGCATGTGGGGTTGGGATCCTTTGCGAGACAGTGGGAGGAGTCAGGCGTCAAACCAGATGGGATTGGACCAGGCGCGGCCGCCGTAGGGGTCGCGCACGGTCACCCGGCAGTAGGGGCTGGTGAAGTTGTGCAGGCTCAGCTCAGCCTCGACCAGCCCATTGCCGTACGCCGAGCGTGCCACGCTTGCCTGGCCGGTGACGAAAATGCGGCTGGCCGGCGAGCAGCGCACCACAATTCGCTGGCCGGGTTCGATCTGGATGTCGTGGATTTGTGGGCCTGTGCTGGAGTAGTAGTGGCCGGCTTGCAGTGCGGCGAGCAGGCATTCGGGGGTGAGCGCTTCGCATTTGACCCAGACCCAGCCACGACAGAAGTCAGCCCGCTCTGGGCTGCCGTGAAAATCGTCGGTGGCGCACACAAAGGTGTGCTGCCCACGCCCCAGCAGGATATCAGCGCTCTGCCAGCTGTCGGGGCGGTCGTTGTGGTCGACTGCAGTGCCGTTGAAAATTTCCACGGCATGGACGGCTCCCAGCGAGGCGATGTCTTCCTGGGTCAATACATACCAGTGGGGATGGGCCACGGCCACATAGGCGCCGGCGGCCAGCGCCCGTTGCGTGAGCTCTGCAGCGGTTTCGTCCGGGTGGGTAGGGGCAAAGGTGAAGGGCAGGCCGACTGCCAGGAGATGCCACAGCTCGCCAAATTCTGTCCGGCCAGTATGCAGCTCGGCGCCAATCAGCGTGGTGAATGTGGCTGTTCGCCAAGGCCGGGTATCTGCCAGGGGAAAGCCGTACCGTTGCAGGAAATGGTCGGTCAGGGCAAGGAAGTCGTAGCCAGCCTCGCAGTAGCGTTGACACACCTCTGCCGGGGAGCAGTCGCCGTCGGACAGGGTAGAGTGGGTGTGCAGGTTGCCGCGCCAGAAGCGGCCTGGCTGGTGGAAGGGCAGGTGGATCATTTTAGAAGATCTCCGTTCCAGAGAGATGAAGAGGCGGGTGTCATGGTCGCCACAAGGTGCCGTCTGGCAGGCGTGACTGGGTCCAGTCGCCGACTCCGTTGCGAAACTGGAGCAGATCGGGGTGAAGTGGATAGCGGGCGGCCAGCCTTTCGTCGATGTCGATGCCCAGGCCAGGGGCCTCGTTGGGGTAGAGAAAGCCGTCGTGCACCTGTGGGCAGCCAGGAAAGACCTCTTCGAGTGCGGCGTCGAAGCCAGAGAACTCCTGGATGCCGAAATTGGGGACGACCACATCCAGGTGGAGGTTGGCTGCATGGCCGACGGGGGAGACATCGCCGGGTCCATGAAAGGCTGTGCGCACGCCGAAGGCTTCACAGAGTGTGGCCAGTTTGCGGGCGGGGGTGATGCCGCCAATGTCGCTGAGATGGACGCGGATGAAATCGATCAGCTGGTTGACGATGAGAGGCTTCCATTCCAGCGGGTGGGTGAAGAGCTCGCCCATGGCGATCGGGGTGGTTGCATGCTGGCGAATCATTTTGAACCACTCCTGGTCTTCGGGGGCCAGCGGGTCTTCCAGGAAGAAAAGACGGTAGGGTTCCAGCGCTTTGGCCAGCCGCACAGCGTCGATCGGGGCCAGCCGTTCGTGGACATCGTGCAGCAGCTGGGTCGCAAAGCCGATCTTGCTGCGGATGAACTCGAACAGGGCGGGGATGCTGCGGGCATAGAGGTCAGGGTCGAAATAGTCGCCGGGCTGGGTGTGGCCGGGCCGGCGGCGGCCGCTCCCCCCGTAGACGGCGACGTTGTTGTAAGAGCCAGGCTGTGGCGCTTCTTTGCCGATGCCACCATAGCCGCCCATCTGACAGCGAATGTACTGGTAGCCCTCGGCCTGCAGCCGCAGGACATTGTCGAGCACCTCCTGCGGGTCAAGACCATCCGCGTGGCGGTAGAGCGCAGCGGCCGGCCGCACTTTGCCGCCCAGCAGCTGGTAGAGGGGCAGATTGGCCAGCTTGCCCTTGATGTCCCAGAGCGCCTGGTCGACCCCAGAGAGGGCATTGTTGAGGGCGGGGCCGTTGCGCCAGTAGGAGTTTTGGTAACAGAGCTGCCAGATGTCTTCGATCTGATGGGGGTCACGCCCGACCAGCAGGGGGTTCAGATACTCTTCGACTGCAGAGCGGACGAGAAGCAGCCGCTGGGTGAAGGTGGCGCAGCCGACGCCGTAGAGCCCTGGCTCGGAGGTTTCGACTTTGACTACGGCGAGCCCGATATTGGCGGGTGCGGTGAGAATACATTTGACGCGGGTGATCTGCATGGAGCGTTTCCTGATTCAAAGAGCCAACGCGCTGGCCTCTCGCCAGCGCCGGGTGGGCTGCCAGCCAAGCCGCTCCCTGGCCCGTGTACAGTCTACCAGGCTGCGAAACGGATGGCCGGCCAGATAGGTTTCTGGGGGGATGTGGGGCCAGGGCACTTCTGGGTGATAGCGCTGGACCAGTTCACTGGTGGGGAGGTGGGCGAGTGTGTCTGCTGCGGCCAGCAAGAAACAGTCGTGGAGAATGCCTTCGACCTGCAAGCAGCGCACCACAGCGTCGCACACATCGTGCACATCGACATAGGCCCAGTATTCGTGTCTCCAGATCTCGACAGCCCGTGCTGTGCCAAAGTTGGGATGGACGTAGTGGTCGTTGTGTGTCACCCAGGCGGGGCGCAGGCAGAGCGTGACCATGCCGTGTCGTTCCGAGAAGCTGCGGCAGATCTCCTCGCCCAGATGTTTGGAGAGCTGGTAGGGGGTCATCGGGTGGTGGGGGTAGTCGTCGTCGATCGGCAGCTGGAGAACTGGCCAGAAGCCTTTGACACTGCCCTGGGCGTTGATGCTGGAGAAGACGACGGCCCGGCGCACACCCTGCTCGAGTGCGGCCTGGAGCACATTCCAGGTTCCCATCACATTGGTTTGCATCACAGCTTCGCCGTCTGCAAAATCGCTTGGGATGGCGCCGAGATGGACGACCGCGTCGATTCCCTGCATGGCAGCACGCACGGCGGACAGGTCGCGCAGGTCGCCGATCCGCTGATCGGCGAAGAGCGTGTTTCTGGAGGTAGTATCGAACCCACGCAGGGTATACTCTGCCGCTTGCAGCAGAGGAGCCAGCTGCTGGCCGATACGGCCCTGGCTGCCGGTGATCAGGAGCTGTTTCATCTGGACACCTGTATGATTCAATCGTGCATGCGGGTTGTCCGCATGCACGATTGTACAAGAAAGGGTCACAATTCTCGAATCCTGGCAGCTGCCCTGCGCAAGGATCGGCAGCACTGCCGGGAGAGCTGCCCGGTCCTACGGCACCAGAGCATGGAGCAGATGGTGCAGGGCAGCGGCCAGCTCGCCGACGCGTGCAGGGTCTCCGGCTTCGATGGCGTCGTGCAGTTCGACGGCATGGGTTCGGATCGCCTCGATCGAGGGGCGCAGATCGTCGGGCCAGGAGAAGGCGTCCAGCTGGGTGATCAGGGCGTCGACTGTTGTGCGTGCGGCGTCTGCATCCCAGTCGCTGCCTTGGGCGATGGCTTCGTCCAGCTGGTGGATGGCGCCCACGGGCAGGGCTTCCAGGGCAGCTGCCAGCTCTGGGGACAAGGCTGCGTTGTCGCCATGCATCTGGGCATGTTCGTGGGGGGCCTCGCCCTGCATCGATGCGTGATCGTGGGTCACCGGCTGCTCCTGGGGGCCGCCGAGGGCAGCTCTGCCTTCGGCGTCTGTGGGTCTGTTCAGCTGTGGATCGAGCACGGGGACGTTGAGTTCGAAGACCTGGCCGCTGTCGAAGGTCACAGTGAGTTCGATCGTGTCGCCGGGGGTGAGGGGCTCAACGAGGTCGATGAGCATGATGTGTTTGCCGCCGG
Organism: uncultured Chloroflexota bacterium; assembly: GCA_903858085.1. GTDB lineage: Bacteria > Chloroflexota > Anaerolineae > Caldilineales > Caldilineaceae > Caldilinea. Next base: position 2,945 of record CAIOHJ010000236.1, on the reverse strand, counting down.
GTTGCAGGATCAGCGCAGTGCCAGCGGGGACGGGGTAGCCGTCGGGCAGCGGGATCATTTTCATGACGCCCTCTTCGGCGACAGTCTCATGGGTTTCGACAGCTCTGGCGGCTGGGCTGGCCGCAGAGACAAGTTGAACTGGCTGGTCAAGGCCGTTGAGCACGGTGAAATAGATGGCGCTGGTGCCGCCGGGAAGCGGGGCCGGGCGGGCGCGGGCGTCGACAATGGCGAGCACCCCTGCTTCTGGCAGCGGCGCTGCGGTCGCCTGGGCCGCCGGCTGGGGGCTGCGCATGGGGCCACAGCCGGCCAGCCAGAGCAGGAGGCTGGCTCCGAGAACGATCCAAAGAACAGATGGTTTTGGCATAAGAAAGGTCCTCAACAAGAAGGGTGCAGCCTGGTCAGAGGTTCTGTCCATACTGCTTCCAAAATAGCACAGCCTGGGTGTTTGGGCAAGCTTGTCCTAGGCTGGCATAGAGGGCGAATTCATGTTGCGCTTGCACCTCTCGACAAGGATTTTGAATCAGGGGCTGGCAGGTGCAGCAAGCCGGTAGACGGACACCCCCTCCTGACGGTAGAGCAGCTGGACGGTGTCGTTGTTTTCGAGCGGTGCTGCGCCGTCGTTGGCTCTTTGGTAGAGATGGGTGACGCCCTGGGCGGCGAGCTCTGCCAGCAGGTCGGCATCTTCCAGGCCACTCTCGGCGATGCGGGCAAACTGCTCGTTCATCTGGCGAACAGTGTCGCGCGGCAGTGCTTCGTTGTAGAGTGCAGGGGGCAGGATGGATGCACGGTCGGTCAGCACCGGGATCCAGTAGCCGCCGTCGCTGCCGGCGTAAACGCCTTTCATCCAGCGCCACATGGGGACGGCGAAGCGGGCGTCGGCAGGCAGATGGTCGCGGATCCAGGTCAGCGCCGCGCGGTCGGCGGGTGTGGCCAGAACAGTGGCAGGGTTGACGAGGGTTCTCATGCCCTGGGCGCCAGAGACGGCGATGGCCAAGGCGAGGAGACCGGTGCTGATGCGGGCCCACTGAGGGGGGAGCCAGGCCCCGCTCAACCATGCCAGCAACCCACCACTGGCCAGGCTGAGGGGGACGAACAGGGTGATGATGGCTGCGTTGATGTGGATGAAGCGCAGCGAGGGCAGGCCCAGGTGGTGGGCTTGCAGCAGCAGGGTGGCCAAGGCCATCCAACCGGCCAACAGCAGCCAGCCAGCAACAGCGCGTGTCGTGGGGCGACGCAGGGTTGGGTGGCGCCAGGCCCAGAGTGCCGTGCCCGCCAGCAGAGCGAGCCAGCCAGCGCCCGCCAGCCGGGTAGGGAGCGTGTCTGTAGGCCACCCGAACAGCCAGCTGACGCCGGCGCTGCTTGCAGCAACCAACAGCGAGTTGCGCGGTGCCCAGAGCAGCCCCCAGTCTGGCTGGTTGTAGGCAGCCCAGCTGAGCAGATTGTCCGAGCGCGGGGAAATCATGGAGCGTGCCCAGCTTGACTCGGCCAACCACAGCCACCAGGGGAGGGTCAGCAGCAGCGCAGCCACAGCGGCCCCCCCCCAACGCAGCAGGATGCCCCGTCGAGGCCGAAGGAGCAGCGGCACAGCAAGCGCCGCTGCCAGCAACGCTGCCAGCAGCGCCACGCGCACATGCACGAGCGCCAGACCAGCCAGCAACAACCCGGCAGCGATCAGGGTGCCTGGGTGAAACGGTTTTCGCAGCTGCCAGAGCGCAATCAGGGCCGGCACCATCAGCAGCACCCCTGTCAGGTGGGTGTAGCGCCCCCAAGTGAGAAAATAGGCCGGGAACCAGGAGACCAGCCCGACAAGTGCTGCGGCCAGCAGCCCGGCGCGGCGGCTGGCGAAAAGCAGCCGTGCCCCTGCATAGATCATCACCGCGGTCAGGCTGTTGAGCAGCTGGCCGTACTGCAGCACCAGATCGGCGACCCCAAAGCCATCCAGCCTGCCGTACAGCCAGGCCAGCCAGGCCACACCAGCATGGTACCCCCAATGGTAGAGCAGCAGCCCCCCAGGAAGATAAGGGTCAAAGTGGGCAGGGAGAGCGCCTGCATCGAGCAACAGACGGATGATGGCGACATGGTGTACAGAGTCGACCCAGGCCGGCAGCGCCAGCCCGCGCAGATGAAGCAGGCGTGTGGCCAAGGTGAGGGCCAAAACACAGGCGAAAAGGGTTCCCCAGAAACGCTGGCGTCGCAAAGGAACGCTGCGGGCCCAGCGCCCGGGTGGCCAGAGCAGAGAAACCGCGCCGGCCAGCAGCCAGCTCCCTGCAGTGATCTGGGCAGCAGCTGCTGTCCAACGCCAGCCGAGCGTGCTGCTCCAGAGCAGCAGCAACGGCCAGAGCGCCAACCCCAGCCCCAGCTGGAGCGCCAGGGTGACCAGCCTGTCGGGGTGCGACGGCAGCCGCAACAGGCGGTGCAGAAAGGCACCCGGCAGCCAGAGCAACAAGAGGCCCCCAATCCAGATTTGCCAGCCCGCGGTATCGATCTGCATGCCAACAGAGTATACTCGAAAAGCCGCGTGAAAAGCCAACCAGGGGAGGAAGCAGCCGGGCTCGGCGGTGCAGGGACGAAGCATGGAGAGCGATTTTCAAATCGCTCTCCAAAATCACCGACTGATCTGCGCCGGCGTGTGTTCGTGGGTGCCGCTCTGAAAAGGAGATTCGACGATCAAGCCCTGGTCGACAGCCCAGCTGCAGAACGAAGAGAGAACCTCTGCTGCGGCGACAGAATCGGTCTGCCGAACGACATAGTGTGAGAGCCACTCTGGGGTCAACGCCTCGATTGCGTTGCGCCCACCGTTTTCAAGCCATTCTTCTGCCATGCTCTCACAGATTTCTCGGTAGTGCTGTGCCAGAAAGGGGCGGACATGCACCAGCTCGCCCAGGTAACTGTCGACAGCGCCCAGCAGAGCGCGTTCGTGTGTGAGGTCTGGATTGAAAATCATC
>CAIOHJ010000235.1 GCA_903858085.1 uncultured Chloroflexota bacterium | reverse complement strand
GCGCAGCCAAGAGCAGCGCAGCCAAGAGCAGCACAGCCAAGGGCAGCGCAGCCAAGAGCAGCGCAGCCAAGAGCAGCACAGCCAAGAGCAGCACAGCCAAGAGCAGCACAGCCAAGAGCAGCGCAGCCAAGAGCAGCGCAGCCAAGAGCAGCGCAGCCAAGAGCAGCGCAGCCAAGAGCAGCGCAGCCAAGAGCACCGCAGCCAAGGGCAGCGCAGCCAAGGGCAGCGCAGCCAAGAGCAGCGCAGCCAAGAGCAGCGCAGCCAAGAGCAGCGCAGCCAAGAGCAGCGCAGCCAAGAGCGCCGCGGATACACCTGAACAAGCATGACAGCGCGCGGCCAGGGCCTGCCGGGCGGTCTACTATTTGACGATCACTGACTCTGCCAGATCATGGGCCAGCGCGTGGTGGACAGCGGCCACTTCGATCAACAGTGGACCGGCAAAGGGGGCCCGTGCCAGCACTGTGACCGTGGTGTTCGGATAAAGCTGCATCGACCCCAGGTAGACCAGGCGGTCGGGGTCTTGCAGCAACACGCGTACCACGGTATAGGGATGTTGCAGCTCTGCACGGCTGAGCGGCACTCCTCCCAGCTCAACGATCTGACCATCTTTGGTCGGGATCGGGTCCCCATGGGGGTCGACGGTTGGGTTGCCGAGTGCAGCAGCGATCGCATCTTCGAGCGATTCGCTGATCACGTGCTCGAGCCGCTCTGCTTCAGCGTGTACCTGTTCCCACGGCAGGTCCAGCTTGGTATGCAGATACAGTTCGAGCAGCCGGTGGTGGCGCAGCACTTCCAGCGCCACCAGCTTGCCAGCCAAGGTCAATTCGAGCTGCTGATAGGGAGTATAGGCCACCAGCCCCAGTTCGTCCAGCTTTTTGGCCATATTGGTGGCTGAGGCTGGCGTCACCCTGAGGTGACTGGCGAGCGCCGAGTTGGTGACAGCTGCACCGTCGGCGTGCAACACGTAGATGGCTTTGAGATAGTCCTCGTGCGCAGCGGTCAACCATTTCGTTTCATCTGCTGCTTTTGTCATCGGTCGGTCCTGGATGCGCTGCCTGGTGGCACCTGCAGCGCCTACCAGGCAGCGCGAGTTCTCTGACGCTGCTCAACTGCGCAGTGCCGCCCCCATCAACTGCTGGATCCGCTCCACCATATCAGCGGCCGTCCCTTGGTAGGAGCCATCGAGCAGCTGGAGGTTGTCAAAGAGCTGCTCGATCGCTGGGTCGATCAGCTTGTTGTCTCCCTGCTCGCTGATCAGACGGGCCAAATTGGCCACGATCGGGTGGTGGCGGTTGATCTCCAAAATTTTGGCCGGGGCCACGTAATTTTCTTCGACGACCCGCCGCACGTACTGGAGCTCGCGGCCATAGTCATCCTCTGCCGACACCAACCGGGCCGGGCTATCGACCAGTGTCCGTCCTTCTCGCACCTCGCGCACGCGGTCGCCGAGCACCTTCTTGACACGTGCGACCAGCAGTTCATAGGGGCCTTCTTCCACAGACTTCTCTGCAGCATTCGCCGTTTCGTCTTTGGGCAGCTCCAGATTGGCATCGTCGACATTGCGCAGCGGCTTTCCTTCAAATTCGCGCAGCTGGCTGATCATATAGCCGTCGATGAAGTCGGTGAGGTAAAGTACTTCGAGCTCGTGTTTGCGGAAATAATCGAGGTGCGGGCTGCGGGTAACCGATTTGAGGCTGTCGCCCAGAATGTAGTAGATCGCCTTCTGTTCGGGCTGCATCCGCTCGGCCACTTCCTTGAGTGTTGCCCAGCGCTCCGGCCCTGTCTGCGTCGAGTGAAAACGCAGCAACTCCTGCAGCGAATCGCGGCTGGCATAGTCTGAGGCCAGCCCCTCTTTGAGAAAGACCCCGAACTCATTCCAGAAACCAATATATTTTTCGGCGTCTTCCTCAGCGAGACTTCTGAACTCCTTGAGCAGGCGATTGGTCAACGCCTTGCGCAGCTGGCGGGTTACCGGGTTGCTCTGCACCATCTCGCGCGAAACATTGAGCGGCAGATCTTCCGAATCCACCACCCCTTCGACAAAACGCAGATACTCGGGCAGCAGGTCTTTGTTGTGCTCCTGGATCAGCACCTTGCGCGAGTAGAGCCGCAGCCCGTATTCCGGTCGCATCTGCAGCGAGCTGCGATCACGGCGGGCAGGCACAAACAAAACGCTGCGCACGCTGGCCGGCGCATCAGCGACCATGTGGACATGCAACAGCGGGTCGGCGTCGTCGAAAGTCAGTTGCTTGTAAAATTCCGTGTACTCAGCAGCCTCCACCTTGGAAGGGGCCTGACGCCAGAGCGCAGTGCGCCGGTTGGCCACCTTTGCCTCCCCCTCTTTGCCTTGGACATAAATGGGGAACGAGACATAGTCGGAGTGCCGCTTGATCACATTCTCGATCCGCCAGGTCGCCGCAAATTCGCCGGCGTCTTCCTTGAGCTGGATCCGAATTTCGGTGCCCCGCTGCGCTTTCTCCGTTTCCGAGAGGCTGAAACGGCTGTCCCCCTTGGACTGCCAGCGGGCCGCCCGGTCCTGTGCCCGATAGGAGCGCGAGAGGACAGTCACCTCATCGGCGACCATAAAGACCGAATAAAAGCCGACACCAAATTGGCCAATGATCTCTTCCAAGGTGTTCTGGCTCTGATTGGCATTCTGCAAAAAGGTACGGGCCCCCGAATGGGCGATCGTGCCCAGGTTTTCGACCAGCTCGTCGCGATTCATCCCGATCCCACTGTCGCGGATCGTCAACACCTTGGCGTCTGGGTCGACCTCGATCTGGATGGCCAGCTCTGCCTCCGGGTCGATCACCTCGTGGTTGGTCAGCATCTCAAACTGCACACGGTTCAACGCATCAGAAGCATTCGAGATCAGCTCTCGCAGAAAAATCTCTCGCTCGGTATACAGTGAATGGGCCAGGATATCGAGCAGTTGTTTGACTTCCGTACGATATTCGAGAGACTCCATTGGTACATCCACTACATCTGACATAAAAATTGACTCCCTGCACTTTGCAAAAAACGTTTTACAATTCTGGACATTGTATTGTATCGACAAATTGTCTGTTCGGCAAGAACCCTATGGAATCATCCGTCCTCCACGCACGGTGCTGCCCAGCACAATCGCCGCCGTGATCAAGGCCAGGTTCTTGACAATGTACTGCCCTTCGATCGTCAGTCCATAAGGAAAGACGGTGAAGACTGCTGCGGGCAGCACGACGATCGGCAGCGCCGTGCCAGGCATCTGCAAAAAGAGCAACAGCAGCGTTGCGCGCATGAAAAGCCCTGTGATCAACCCAAAGCCAATCAACATTTCCCACACAGCCAGCACAGGCTGAAACAGCTGTGGATCCACAAAAAAGAGGGTATTGCGCACCAGGTCTTCTGCCGGGCTCAGCCCAGGAACCAGTTTGAGTGCCCCAAACCAAAAAAAGATGACCCCAAGTGCTACCCGCATCAGCAACAGCCCATAGCGTGCCATCCACTCTGTAATGCGCTCGTCAAGCTGATCCAGATAGCTGGCGTAGGGCAGGCGACGAATCAACCAGTCCTCTGGTGTTGTCTTGCGCTCTTTCGACATCAGGTGGTCTACCATGACGTTCTCCTTTTCTGAATTCTACCGCAGGAATTTTGCATTCCCAATCTGTTCAGACAAATCGAGTATAGCGTCTTCTGTCGGCAGAGGACTGTGCAAATTTTCACAAACCATCCCCCAAAAGCGCCATGGCGCGCAGAAAGGCCGGCCTTCCCAGTTGATCCACAGCCCCGTTTTCATTTTTGACTTTTGTGCAGCTGTTGCGTATACTATTCCTAGATGAATCTGCCCCTATGGTGGAATTGGTATACACAGCAGGTTGAGGGCCTGTGCCGCAAGGCATCTCCGTTCGAGTCGGAGTAGGGGCACACTTTCCAACAAACTTTTGTGTTTGGAGAGAAAGTGTGCCAGACATTCATCTATTCTTCCCCGACAACTTCTCTCTATTTTGATTCTTCCAACCAAAGAGACAAGAGTGACTGCCAGAGTGCGCTGATCGCAGCGTATCCGGCACTGTTGGGGTGGTTGCCGTCATCTGCCAGCGTCGCTGGATCGGTAAAAATCGTTGTGTTGTAAAAATCGACGACAGCGACGTTGTCTGTTTCTGCGGCAAGCGCACGCAGAGCTGCGTTGTAGTTTGCCACCTGCTGTGACATGCGCGTGAGGTCGTCGGCGCTGATGCTAGGGAAGGCTGGCTCGGCAGGGTTGGGCGGGTTCGCCACCACAGGGCGGAGAGACTGATCGTCCAGCAGGCCAATCAACACCCTGGCACCGGCACTGTGCAGCTGTGTGACGACTGTGCGGACATTCGCTGTGTAGGCGCTGAGGTTCTCCTGCTCCTGTTCGTCGGTCATAGGTTCGTCGCGTGCGTCGTAGAGATACCAAAGATCGTTGCTGCCGATCCAGAGGGTAGCGACTTTGGCCCCACTGGTTTCGCCCAGCCTGGCCAGGGCCAGGCTCAGCTGGCTCGGTTCGCCATTCACCCCCTGGAGGATCCCTTCTGAAGTCCAGCCCGACCGCCCCAAGTTGCTCACAGTCGAACCCGAACGAACTCCTTGCAAAAACAGCTCCAGGCGAGCGGGGAAGCCCCCGCCATCGTCGCCGTCTCCTTCGGTCAGGCTGTCCCCCAGTGCAACCAAATGCACAGCGCCAGCCGGCGCCGGGGTCACCCCCGCTGGCGGCGTGGCTGTAGGCACTGGCGTGGCTGTAGGCACTGGCGTGGCTGTAGGGCTGGCAGCAGCACCTGTCTGCCTCTGCAGCAGCGGCAGATAGAGCGCTCCCCCTGCAGCAGGTGCTGGAGGGGTCAGGGGCGCCGTGAGCGTCGATGTCTCGGCCGCTGTGGGGGACGGGGCTGGCGGCGCCTCGTCTTTTGCCAACGCGCCTACCAGATCGAAGCCGCTCCGTTGGCGGCCCACAGCGTCGACCTCCACACGGTTGCGCAGATCGCTGACGGCGGGCACGCTGGGTGTCAAGGACTCCCACGCAGGAAAATCTGGGAGCGGATGGGGTTCGGGCAGTTCGGTCGGATTGGCTACCCTGAAGTCTCCGGCAGCGGCATCGACAAAACGCGGTTCGACCTGGTTGATGGCATTGTCGGCCAGCAGCTGTTGGGCGCTGCAGGTCGGGTTGGTCGGCTGGCAGCCACTCTCCTCGCCGATGCCCAGGGCATGGCTGGCCGGACCATTCCAGATCACATTGCCGACAATCTGCAAATTGTCGTCGGTGACTGCCGGGGAAGGCACGTTCAGACCAGCGGGCGGGGCGATCGGTCCGTGTATCGTCAAGTGCTGCCACTGGCTTTGCACCCCAGCCGGATTGACGATCAGGTTGTTGTAGATGAAAACGTTGCGGTCCGGAATTTTTGCTTCGTCGCCGACTGTCACAGGCCCCCAGCCACCGACAGCATGGTTGGCCGTGCAGCGGGCAGCGTCGCCGTCGCACGAACGACCGCCGTGCACGACCTCCAGCAGATGGCTGCGGGTGCCCACGCGATACAAGGTGTTGTAGGCGTACAACACTGCATAGCCGCCGTTGACCCCCAACCCGGCCCCTGCGGTGTCGTGAATCAGATTGTTGACCGCACGCACGGCGTAGGCTTCATAGTGCAGCCAGGGGGAGACCATGTACTCAAAGCCCGTGCCCTGGCCAGCCGTAAACCCACCTGTGCCGCAATTGAAAATCTCGTTGCCTTCCACCGTAATATAGGCCGATCCTCCCTTGACATAGACGCACCAGTCATCGGCATCGTAAATACGGTTGTTGCGCAGCGTGGCGTACTGCACGGCGACAAAATCGATCGCATTTTCGTAGCTGCCATGAATGTCACTCTGTTCGATCGTGATGTGCTGGGATTGGTTGATCTTGATCGTCTCGTGCGCCTGACGCTCCCCGCCATCCATCTCAACGTTGTAGATCCCCAGATGGCGGCACAGCTCGCAATGAAAGACATCCCCGTCATTTTCGACCACCAGATCGACCAGGTACAGGTGCTCCGTGTCGTACAGATTGATCGATCCCTGAATCCGTGCGCTGCGTGGGCTGTCGACAGACCGCAGGACGATCGGCGCGCTCGATGTCCCATGTCGATCTTCCCAGTAGGTTGGAATCGAGCTTTCCGGGTATTCTCCTGCCACAAGCAGGATCGAGTACCCCGTGGTCAGCGTGACGCCCGCAGGAATCCGCCGCCAGGCTTCGGCGAGGGTGTGCAGCGCCTGGCTGCGGCTGGATCCATCTGCGCTGTCGCTGCCATTGACCGGGTCCACCCAGAGCTCGACTGCGTTGCCCGCGCTGGGTGGGATACTGGCGTTGGCATATCTGGCTGTGCTCCGCTCTGTACCCACCACACCTGCTACGGCAGCAGTCGTATACTGCACAGCTGCCAGCACAACCATGACCCACAAAACGATCAGGCTACGGTGTCGCATACACTTCTCCCTCGATAAGAACCTGAACCCAGGGCGCTGCCTGGCGGACGTCCCATGCAGCCGCTATTGTATACGTTTGCGCGCCGACGGCAACTTTTGTCCAGCGTCAGGAGAGGCATGAAAAAGGTTGGCAGGTGAGCGGGCAACTGCAGATGCTGACATACACACCGCCAGATCCCCCACAGAACGAGCATTCCTTTTCCTCCTGTGTGGAAGGCGGACGAGCGGCACCCTGACAGTCTGGGCAGTCAAAAAGAGCCATCGGTTCTCCACACTGGTGGCAACCAGGGCACCCCTCCCGGCTCTCGTCTGGGTCGTCCATTGCGCTCTCCTGCAGCTTGTCTGGCCATTCGTGCAAGAACAATCCATACGAGTAGTAGCCCAGCCAAGACAGATATCCCATTGCCCAAAGGCTTCTTTCGTACAGAGGTTGCAAGAGCGTCAGGCCAGCACTTCGTGCTGTAAAACCCAGTATATACGATTTTGCATGTACAGACGACTGGTCGAAACGGAGGGAGTTTTGACGTCGATGGTGGGGATTTGCAGCGCTTTTCGCCCTTTACCCCTCTCCGATTGAGAAGTATTGAACATGATGGCAGGGGACGATTTTGCGGTTGCATGATTTATCGAGCTCGACTACAATTGAACGGACGCGATGTAAACTGGAAATTCTCCTTGTGCAGCCGCAGTGTGGCTGGCAGATCCTGTGGATTGGGAAAGGAGCTCACTGTGGCTGTCCTCTTGCGAATGGCCCGCTGGATCGACCAGCTGTCCGAAGCCCTGGGCAAAGTTGCGATCTCTCTCACGTTGGTTCTGGTGGCGATCGGCTTTTACAATGTGGCAGCCCGCTATGTGGGCCGTTTCATCGGGCAGAATCTCTCCTCCAACAGCTTCATCGAGACCCAGTGGTACCTCTTCTCGGTGATTTTCTTTCTGATGTTTGCCTACAACCTGCGCCACGACGTCAATGTCCGGGTTGATTTTTTGTACGCTCGCTGGAGCGAGCGGCGCCGCATCTGGGCCGATCTGCTCGGCACCCTGCTGGCACTGATCCCCTTCTGTATTTTGGGGATCTGGACGACAGTCACCCCGGTGCTCTTTTCGTGGCGGCTGTGGGAAATGTCGCCAGATCCAGGCGGGCTACCGCGTGCGCCGATCAAAACCTTTATTCTGGTGGCGTTCAGCGTATTGCTGTTACAGGCAATCGCTCAGGCCATCAAATACATTGCCATCTTGACCGGTCAGAACGAGATTGCCCAGCAGGTTCGCGACGAAACGGCCTTGGCGGGCCATTCCAACTTCGAATAGGAGGCTGTGATGGGATACGAGTGGCTGGCAGTTGCCATGTTTGTCGGCTTCTTTTTTATTTTGATGAGCGGCTACCCGGTTGCCTTTTCGTTTGCAGCTGCCGCCATGCTCTTTGGCGGGCTCGGGCTGGCGGCCGGCGCCTTCGATTTCAATCTGGTGCGTCTGCTCCCCAACCGCTGGTTTGGCACGATGAGCGATTTCACCTTGTTGGCGATTCCATTCTTTGTCTTTTTGGGATCGATTCTGGAAAAATCGGGGCTGGCCGAAGACTTGCTGACCACGGTAGGCGTGCTGTTGGGCCCGCTGCGCGGCGGTATGGCGCTGGCGGTCGTGCTGGTTGGAACGTTGCTGGCGGCGACGACTGGGGTGGTCGCTGCGACGGTGATCGTCATGGGGATGTTGTCGCTGCCGGTGATGCTGCGCTACGGCTACGACAAACAACTGGCGACTGGGGTCATCCTCTCCTCGGGAACCCTGGCCCAGCTGATCCCTCCCAGCCTGGTGCTGGTCGTGTTGAGCGACCAGCTGGGCGTAGCCGTCAGCGATCTGTTCTTGGGAGCCCTGATCCCAGGCTTGCTGCTGGCTGGCTCGTACGGGCTGTACGTGCTGGTGCTGGCCCTGCTCCGGCCCCAGGTGGCGCCAGCCCTGCCAGCTTCTGAAAGAACCCAGCAGGGCTGGGCCCTGCTGAGGCGTTCGCTGCACGCCATCGTGCCGCCAGTGCTGCTGATCTTTGCAGTGCTCGGCAGCATCTTTTTTGGCATCGCCACCCCCACCGAGGCCGGGGCAGTCGGCGCGGTCGGAGCTTGCCTGCTGGCGGCGATGAATCGGCGTTTCAACTGGGCACTCTTGCAGGCTGCTGCAACCGCAACTGCACGCATCACCGGGCTGGTAATCATGATCTTGGTCTGTTCAACCTTTTTCAGCGTTGTTTTCGACGGATTGGGGGGCAACACGCTCTTCAAAGATCTGCTGACCTCGCTGCCGGGCGGTTATTGGGGGTTCATCATCGTCGCCAATCTTGCCATCTTTTTGCTGGGCGTTTTTCTGGAATTTATCGAGATCAGCTTCATCGCCATGCCACTGCTGGCCCCAGCCGCCCAGGCCCTGGGGATCGACATGGTCTGGTTTGGCGTGTTGATGGCGATCAACTTGCAGATGGCCTTTATCTCCCCGCCGGTCGGGTTTTCTCTCTTCTATCTACAGAGCGTCGCCCCGCGCGAGGTAGCGACCGCAGACATCCATAAAAGTGCCTTGCCGTTCATGGCGCTGCAGATGGCGGTGTTGATCCTGGTGGCGATCTTTCCACAGACCGTCCGCTGGCTGATCGATCTGGCTGGCTGAGCGCGAGGGAGGCGATCGCCTCCCTCGCCGGGCGGCTTCAGCTCTGCTGGTAGACAAAGTTGGTGAAGGCGTATTCGTTGGTGGTGTGCCAGCTGTAGATGTTGCTGCGGAAGGCCGAAAAATTCTCGTAGATCGCTTTGAAATCGGCGTCCTGGGCTGAAAACTCGTCGACAAGCTCCAGCCAGGCGGCATAGGCTGCCGACAAGATCTCCGGGCTGTACTCGCGCAGCTGGGTGCCATTGGCCACCAGATTGGCCAGTGCCGTGTTGTTGGCAGCCTCATAGCGGGAGAGCATGACCAGATTGGCCTGGGCAGCGGCTGTCTCGATGGCAACCTTGTAGAGGTCTGGCAGTTTGTTCCACTCGTCCAGGTTGATGTTGACCTCCAAAATCGAGCCTGGTTCCCACCAGCCAGGACGGTAATAGTAGTCTGCCACCTTGTTGAGCCCCAGCTTTTCGTCGTCGTAGGGACCGACCCACTCGGCGGCGTCGATCGCGCCGGTCTGCAAGGCCTGGAAGATCTCACCTGCGGGCAGCACCTGCACGTTGACCCCGAGCTTGGCCATCACCTGCCCCCCCAGGCCAGCAATGCGCATCTTCAACCCCTGCAGATCGGAGACTGCGTTGATCTCCTTGCGGAACCAGCCCCCCATCTGCATGCCAGTGTTGCCGGCCGGCAGCGGCAGGACATTGAATTTTTCAGCGAACAGTTTCTGGGTCAATTCCAGACCGCCGCCGCCGTACAGCCAGGCATTCTGCTGCTGGGCGGTGAGGCCGAAGGGCACTGTCGTGCCAAAGGCTGTGGCCGGTGTCTTGCCTATGTAGTAATAGGCGGCTGTATGTCCGATCGGCACAGCCCCCTGCGCAACCACATCGAGCACCTGGGTGCCTGGAGCCAGCTCCCCGGCCGCGCGCGGGGTGATCGTCATCTTGCCCGAAGTCAGACGGTTGACTGTGTCGGCAAAGAGCTGGGCGCCGCCGAAAAGAATATCGACAGCCGGGGTCCAGCTGGTCGCCATATCCCAGGTGATTTCGGGCAGAGCAGAATCCTGGGCGATCGCCTGCTCTGCTTCCTGGGCAGCCGGGGTTGCACCGAAAGAACAGCCTGCGGCCAGGCCGATCACTGCGCCGCCGGCTGCTTTGGTGGCCATATTCGTCAAGAACTCACGACGGTTCATAGCGGACCTCCTTGGGCCATGACAAAAACGATTGGATGGATGTGGGAAAGCTCTGTTTACAGAAAGACTGTTCTGTATTGTAATCGAGCCCCTACCACTTGTCAACCGTCCCCCCACAGCCAGGCAGCAGCCAACGGGTTCGTGCTTTTGCTGCGGTACCTGCTCACGCAGCCCTGACGGGGGGAGAGCCCGGCAGGAGATCCCCAGAGCGTTCCTGGCCCCAGAGCTGCACCAGCTGGAGACAGACGGCGGTCGAGCGCGCCATGTCCTGCACACTGATCCATTCCAATGGACCGTGAATGTTCTGCATGCCGGTGAAAAGGTTCGGGGTCGGCAACCCCAGCTCGGTCAGCCGGGAGCCGTCAGTCCCCCCGCGTACAGGCGGAGAAAATGGCTCGATGCCCAGCTGAAGACAGGCTGCACGCGCCAGTTCGACCGGGCGCATGTCTTTTTCCAGCCAGTAGCGCATGTTGCGGTACTGCTGTGTGATCGTGCAGGTAATTTGGGAGCGCGGCTCGGTCGCTTGCACCACCGCACAGACCTGCTGCAGCAAAGCGCCGTGGGCCGCCAACCCTTCCAGCTCGAAATCGCGCAAAATGCAGTGCAGTTCGGCTTCTGCTGCACTGCCGCTCATCTGATAGACATGAATAAAGCCCTGGCGCCCCTCCGTGGTCTCCGGGGTCCGGGTCACCTGCGGCAAGGTCTCGACGATTCGGGCGGCCAGATGCAGGGCGTTGACCAGCTTGTCCTTGGCAGTACCAGGATGGATCGACACCCCCTGAATTTTGACAGTCGCCTTGTCAGCCGAAAATGTCTCGTAGACGACCTCCCCCACCTCGGCACCGTCCAGCGTGTAGGCAAACTGGGCAGCGAGATCGCCAGGCAGGTTGCTGTGCACCCCGCGACCGATCTCCTCGTCTGGCGTGAAGGCAAGCCGCATCGGCCCGTGGGGGATCGAAGGATTCTGCAGCAGATGGCGCGCCATCGTCATCAGGATCGCGACCCCCGCTTTGTCGTCCGCGCCCAGCAAGGTTTTGCCGCTGGCGGTGATGATGTCGTCGCCGATCTTCTGGGCCAGATACGGCGAGTTCGCAGGCGAAAGGAGCGCGCTCGGCTCGTCGGGCAACACGATCTCCCCCCCAGCGTAGGCGCGGTGGACAATCGGCTTGACCCCGCTGGCATGAAAGGCCGGAGCTGTGTCCACATGGGCCAAAAAGGCAACTGTCGGGGACGGCAACTGCACCGTAGCCGGAATTCTGGCCAAGACCGTCCCATAGGGGGTCAAAACCACATCCTGCGCCCCGATCTCCTGCAACTCCTCGACCAGCAGATTCAACAGACTGTACTGCTGGGCTGTGCTGGGTGAGGTGACAGACTGTTCATTCGCCTGCGTGTCGATGGAGGCGTACCGGAGCAGACGCTCTTCCAGTTCGCCGACAAAATCATGGATTTGCATGCACCTGTCTCACTTTGGATAGAGCAGCGGGCAGGTGGATGCACCGCCGCAGGGATCTGGCTGGCGGTGCATCCACCTGCCCGTTTTGATTGGAGCAGGCTCGTCCTGGCGCAGGGGAACAGGCCGAGCCTGTTTTGTTGCCGGGGCTAGGCGACAAAACTGGGGTCGCGGTACTTTTTACCCTCTTCGATCAGCATGACCGGAATTCCGTTGCGGATCGGGTATTTGTAGCCGTTGCGCGGGTTGAACAGGAACTTCCCCTCCTCGACCAGCTGCAGCGACCCCTTGTCTTCGGGGCAGACCAAAATTTTGAGCAACTCGTCGCTGATCTTGCCGCCGAGCGGCGCTTCATCCAGGCTTTTCACAGGCTGTGACGGCAACACGCCGTTTGTGGCTGGGGCACTCTCTGCCGGTGCCAGAAGTTTTTTGAACGCATAGACGACTCCTGCCACAAAAAAGGCAAAAAAGAGAAACTTGAAAAACGCTTTCATAGGCTTGACTCCACTGAGTATCGTTCCAACAGATCCTCGATCCAAACCAGACATTCTATCCTACATCTATGCTATCACAGCGGGCGGGCAAGTTTGAAATTGCTCAGGGGTGCTGGGACAAGGTATCTGGGCCAGATTCGTGATAAACTTTACCGAGAATTGCTTGGCAACTGAGTACGCTCACATCCAGACGAGTGCAAAGCGACCTGCCACCTGTGCGGAGTGGCTGGATCTATTAACAAGGAAAACCATCATGTCCGACAGCAGTTTACAAAGTGGCCTGACGCCTGCAGCGGTGATGCAGGCGTTGCGCACCGTACAGGAACCCGAACTTCACCAGGATCTGGTCACGCTCAACATGATCCGCGACCTGACGGTTCATGGGGGCGAAGTGGGCTTCACGATCGTGCTGACCACACCCGCCTGTCCGTTGCGGGCCCGCATGGAGCAGGAGGCCACTGCGGCGGTCCAGGCATTGGGGGGGGTGAGCCAGGTGACTGTTCGTTTCACCGCCGACGTACGCCAGGATCACCGGATCATCGGCAAATTGAACATTCCGGTCAAGAACATCGTCGCCGTCGCCTCCGGCAAAGGAGGGGTCGGCAAAAGCACGGTCAGCACCAACCTGGCAGTCAGCCTGACGCTGGACGGGGCAAAGGTCGGCGTGTTGGACGCCGACATCTACGGGCCCAACATCCCGATGATGTTTGGGCTGTCGGGTCGGCCGCGCATCGACAACAACAAGATGATCCCCTTTGAGCGGTATGGCGTCGAAGTGATCAGCATGGGTTTTCTGATGCCAGAAGGGGAAGCCGTTGTCTGGCGTGGGCCGATGCTGCACAAGGCGATCCAGCAGCTGTTCACCGATGTCCACTGGGGAGCCCTGGACTACCTGATCGTCGACCTGCCACCCGGCACCGGGGATGCCCAACTCAGCCTGGCGCAGAGCGTTCCCCTCACCGGCGGGATCATTGTGACCGGGCCACAGGCGGTGGCGGTGAGCGATGCCCTGCGCGGGGCCCGCGCCTTCGAACGGCTGGAGGTCCCGATCCTGGGGGTGGTGGAGAACATGTCCGGTGAAATTTTCGGCAGCGGCGGCGGTCTGGACGCTGCCCGCAAGCTTCGGGTCGACTTCCTGGCCCAGATTCCGCTCGATGCCCGGGTGCGGGCCGGCGGCGACAGCGGCGAACCGATCGTTCTCCTGGCCCCCGAAAGTGCCACCGCCAAAGCGTTCCGCAACTTTTCCCGTGTCGTTGCCGCCAAAATCAGCGTGCAGAACATCCTGCCAGAGCCCAAGCTCAAAATTGTCTGAGCGCAGGCGTGTCTGCTATGTCACAGAGCAAATGGGCCTGGCCAGCGTACACGGGCCAGGTCCATCCGTCCTGTGGCGTCGAACACAATCCCTTCGTCTGCCAGCCGCTGCCGCTGAAGTTCAGCCCCCCAGGGATTGGCCCGCGGGCTGACTTTGCCCTGGGCGTTGACGACGCGCTGCCAGGGCACATCGTCTGGGGCAGCAGCCATCGCGTAGCCGACCTTGCGAGCGGTGCAGCTCCCCACGATCCGAGCAACCTGGCCATAGGTGGCAACCTGGCCCGGCGGGATCAGCCGCACCACGGCATAGATGCGGGCAGAGAGAGGCGCTGAACCGTCGGGCCATTCAGGCTGCGGCATAGCGGGCCAGCAGCTCGCGTGCGGCCTCGGCACTCAACGGAACCAGGGGCGGACGCAGGTTGAGCCAGCTGGGGTCTCCACTCCGTTCGGCCAGGATCTGCTTGAGCGCAGCAATCGCCGCGTAGTCGCGCGTGGCGGCCCGGTAACGGTCGAGCTGCTCCTGAAGCTGGTCGGCATTTTCGGCCAGAGAATTGTCGTACAAAAAGCGAATCTTGGCCGGGATCACATTGGCCATGGCGCTGATTGTACCTACCCCACCCAGCCGTAAGTTGGCCAGCAGAAAGCGCTCGGAGCCGGAGAAGACGTCAAAACCCGAGAATCGTTCCAGCACAGACTGCTGGTAACTCCAGTCTCCCGAACTGTCTTTCATCCCGACCACGACACCCGGATAGGCTGCCAGCAACCGTTCGATGACGGCCAGCGAATAGCCGACGACGGCAATCGGTGGGATGTTGTAGATGTAGACCCGGAGTCGGGCGTCACCGACCCGCTCGATCACCTCGGCGACAGCCCGGAAAACGCCGTCGTCGCTCACCCCTTTGTAATAAAACGGCGGGAGCAGAAGTACCCCACCGCAGCCCAGACGGGCAGCTTGGGCTGCCAGTTTGACAGTATCGGGAAAAGCACACATGCCGGTGCCAGGCATCAGCTGTGCCGCCGGTACCCCTGCTGCGACCAGAGCATCCAGCATCTCCATTCGCTCTTCCAGCCCAAGCGAATTGGCCTCGCTGGTCGTGCCGAACGGCGCCAGACCCGTACAACCCTCTGCCAGTAGCTGCTTGCAAAACGCGATCCACTTGCCCGTGGCGGGGGCAAGCCGATCCTCCATCGGGGTCAGCACAGGTGCAAAGACACCTTGTAATCGAGCACTCATCAAACTTTCCTCCAAGCTGGCTCTGACGGGCCTACCCTGGAACCGATTTTCTCCAGAAGAGCCCCTGATTGGGTACAACGGTCGATCCTGGTCTGATTGTAGTCTTTTGTCATTGGAACTGCCAATCGGTGTACAATCTGATCCAACAGAGAGCGATTGGGCAGGTCGGGCAAGCTTCCTCGGCTCCCTGCAGCGGACAATCTGTTGCCAGAGAAGTCACTGCACTGGGAATCCTTGTTGTGCCCAGGTGACGATCCCCCCCAGATCGTAGATCTGGGCATAGCCGGCGCGATCGAGAATCTGGGCAGCCTGGCCGCTGCGGTTGCCGCTGTGGCAGTAGACGACGACCGGCCTGTCCGGGGGCACTTCGCTCAGCCGCTGCGGGAGCTGGTCGACGGCAATGTTGACGGCCCCAGGAATATGGCCGCTGGCAAATTCTTCAGGCGTACGCACATCCAGCAGGATGTGATCGGCACCGACCCCAAACTGGCTCTGGTACTCTGCCGGCGAGATCGGGGTGTTGACTTTGGCCGCGCTGTCTGCAGCAGGTTCGGCCGCAGCAAGCGGGTTCGCAGCACAGCCGCTGCCCGCAAAGAACAGGGCGACCAGGGCCAGGGCTGTCAAGCGGCGTAGAATTTGGATTGGGGTCTGCATCGCGTCTTTCCTTGTTGAATTCAGGATGGCATTTTACGGAGTTGCGTATCTGATTCGTCTATATTGTATACAAGCAGGGACGCAACCGAGAAAGCGAGCGACTCCAGTGAGTACCTATCCAAAGAAAATAGCTGCGCGACAGAAACAGCACCTGCCCGCCAAACTTTGTGTGGTCTGCGGGCGTCCGTTTGTCTGGCGCAAGAAATGGGAGAAGGTCTGGGATGAAGTCCGTTACTGCAGCCAACGCTGTCGGCAGCGGCGCGGGGATGCGCCGCGAGTTTGAAGACCGCAACGACCTGGTCACCTACCTGCGAGAGCAGTTTCCGTTTGCGGTGACGGTCGACGAAGCCGTTGCCCCCCCGCACGGCGGGCGGAAGGCAGCTGAGGAGCTGCTGGCCACGATCGACCCGATCGCCTATGCGGCGACCCGCAACCAACTCAACGGGGCAGTGACCAGGCTCTCCCCCTATCTTCGCCATGGGGTTGTCAGCCTGGCCGAGGTGCGCGATGCTGCGCTGCGCAAGGGACGTTCGGCACAGGCGGCAGGTCGGCTGATCACCGAGCTGGGCTGGCGCGATTATTTTCAACGAATCTATGCGCTCCTTGGGGAGCAGGTCTGGCGGAGTCAGGAAGGGTTGCGCACTGGCTGGTCAGCTGGCGATTATCGCGAGGAACTGCCGAACGATATCGCATCGGGCACGACCGGGCTGGCCTGTATCGACGCGTTCAGCCAAGAGCTGCGCAGTTCCGGCTATTTGCACAACCATGCCCGCATGTGGTTGGCGGCCTATGTCGTCCATTTCCGCCGGGTGCGCTGGCAGGCTGGCGCACGCTGGTTTTTAACCCACCTGCTCGACGGCGACCCAGCCAGCAACAACCTCTCCTGGCAGTGGGTGGCAAGCACATTCAGCCACAAACCCTACATTTTCAACCGTGAAAATCTGGAAAAGTACACCGAGGGGCGTTACTGCCGACGCTGCCCACTCAAAGGCCGCTGTGTTTTCGAAGGCAGCTACGAAGCTCTCGAACAACGTCTGTTCCCACACCAAAGAGAGCAGGTGGAATTGCCCGCAGCAGGTCCGCTGCGGGCAGACTCCCCGGCCGAAAAGCCGGCTCCTCTGCCCGAACGTCCGGTCGTCTGGGTGCACGGCGACAATTTGAACCCACACAGCCATGCGCTGGCTCAGTCTGGTGGGGCCGCCGCGATCTGGGTGTGGGACGACATCTTGCTCGAACGTGCCCGCATCAGCTTGAAACGAATTGTCTTTCTCTACGAGTGCCTGCTCGAGCTGCCTGTCACCATCCGGCGTGGCGAGGTAGCTGCTGAGGTCATCGCTTTTGCCGCCCAACAGGCTGCTGACGGGGTGCTGACCGCTGCAAGCCCCTCCCCGGGCTTTGATCGGCAGCGGCGTCGGATCGAACGCAGTCTGCCAGTGACCGTGCTGGCCGAAGCGCCGTTTGTGGCCGCGCCAGCAGGGCTCGACCTGCGGCGATTTTCGCGCTACTGGCGCAGGGTCGAACGCAGTGCGCTGGCGTTGACCCCGCGCTCTGCTGCGCTGTGGTAGAATCCAGTGGTCGATCCAGACGGTGGGTCCGAATGAGCAGCAAGGAGCAGATCCGATGAAGAACAACCGACGCTTCGTCCGGTACGCGTGGGGCGTAGTGCTGGCCACTATCCTGGTGATCGTCTGGGGAGCCTTTGTACGGGCAACGGGCTCGGGGGCTGGCTGCGGCGACCACTGGCCGCTCTGCAACGGGGAGGTGCTCCCGCGCGCCGAATCTGTGGAAACGTTGATCGAATTTTCACATCGGCTCACGAGCGGGCTGGCCCTGCTTGCAGTGGGGGGGTTGCTGGTCTGGGCCCTGCGCAGCTTTCCCAAGGGCCATCTCGTCCGCAAAGGGGCAGTGGCCTCGATGGTGTTGATCGTGATCGAAGCGCTGATCGGTGCCGCACTGGTACTGCTTCAATATGTGGCGTTCAACGTTTCACTGGGCCGGGCACTCTGGATGGCACTCCATCTTGTCAACACCTTCCTGCTGCTGGCCGCGCTGGCGCTCACCGCATGGTGGGCACAGGGCGGGCGCCCGCTGCGGCTGCGCGGCCAGGGAATCCTGGGGGGAGCGTTTGGGGCAGCCTGTGCAGCCATGTTGATCCTGGGCATGAGCGGCGCTGTGACGGCGCTGGGCGATACCCTGGTGCTGACCGGTGGCATCTCGCCAGCCGAACATGCCTTGGTCGCCACGCTGGTAGAATTGCGCGTTCTTCACCCGATTGTGGCGATTGTCACAGGCGCACTGGTGGCCTGGTCGGCCTGGCTCGCCATGCAATGGCGCTCCGATGAACTCAGCCAGCGGCTGGGCAGACTGCTGATCGGCATTTACATCGGCCAGCTGCTGGTCGGCTCGCTTAACGTGGCGCTGCGGGCGCCAGTCTGGTTGCAGTTGGTTCACCTGACCATCACCAGCATCATCTGGCTGTTGTTCGTGTTGCTGGCTGCACATGCGCTGCAATGCAGCCAGACCGAGCGCAGCCCAGCAGCCCCCAAAGCAGCGCTGGGCAAGCTGGCCTGAACGAAGGCTGTTCAGTTTTCTTTTGGCTCGGCGGTCGCTTCCGCTGTTGGTACCTCGCTGCCATCGGCGGCTGGAGAAGCTGCAGGTTCTGGCGTCTCCTCGACAGGCACTTCTGGCAAAAGGTCAGGGGAAGGGATAGTTTCGACGACCCAGGTGACGGTGCGTTCAGCTGTCGCCTCCTGGCTGTCTGTAGCTGTCACCAGCATCACATAGGGGCCAGCCTCGATCGCCGCGACCGTACCAGTGATGAGCCCACTCTCGACATCGTAGAGCAGCCCGGTCGGCAACGCTTCTACCACCACCGCAACTTCATCTGCTTCGACATCGGTGACCACCACCTCTACCGCGACACGGCTGTCCACTGCAACTGTGTAGGTCTCTTCCAGAAAAATCTGGGGAGGATCGTTGACGGCAGTCACGGTGACAGTCACTGGCAGCGTGACCGTGCGGCCCAGTTCGTCGCTGGCTACAGCAGTGAAAAAATCGTCGCCGACAGCATCCGGCGCAGGCACATAGGTGAAGGTGCCGGCCAGTTCGTCAAATTCGCTCAGGGTCCCCCGTCCAGGATCTTGGAGAACGGTAAAAGTGAGTACGGCCGCCTCGACATGGGTCACCGACAGCGTAGCCTGCAGGGGTTCATCTTCGTCGATTGTAAAATGTAGCGCTCCCAGCCGGAAAGGTTCCGGGTCCAAGGCCACGCTGATCACAAATGTCTGGGTGATGGCCACCCCAGCAGCATCGGTCGCCACGAGTTCGACCAGATGTTCGCCGGCGTCCTCTGCAAGCGGAATCCCAGACAACAGCCAGGCAGTGTCGTCGGCTGGGGTCAGCTGCAGCCAGCCAGGCAGCACGGTTGCAGTCACCTGCAGTGCACCCAGCACCTGCTCTTCGTCGTTTCCAGACGTTTCATCGGCAACCTCCTCGCCTGACTCTGTGACCGGCTCTGTGACCGGCTCTGCGGTCGGCTCTGCGGTCGGCTCTGCGGTCGGCTCTGCGGTCGGCTCTGCGGTCGGCTCTGTGACCGGCTCTGCAGTCGGCTCTGCAGTCGGCTCTGCAGTCGGCTCCCCGGTCGGCTCCCCGGTCGGCTCTGTGACCGGCTCTGCGGTCGGCTCTGTGACCGGCTCTGCGGTCGGCTCTGTGACCGGCTCTGCGACCGGCTCTGCAGTCGGCTCTGCGGTCGGCTCTGTGACCGGCTCTGCGGTCGGCTCTGCAGTCGGCTCTGCGACCGGCTCTGCAGTCGGCTCTGCGGTCGGCTCTGCAGTCGGCTCTGCGGTCGGCTCTGCGGTCGGCTCTGCGGTCGGCTCCACAGTCGGCTCCCCGGTCGGCTCTGCAGTCGGCTCTGCAGTCGGCTCCCCGGTCGGCTCCACAGTCGGCTCCACAGTCGGCTCTGCGGTCGGCTCTGCAGTCGCTGGGACCGACGACAGGACAAAAGTGACAGTGTAGGCATAGCGCTGGTTCAAAAAGGCAGTTGTAGACGGTTCCGCGCCAAATTGCCATTGAGCAGTCGGTGTCTCAGTCGGTGTCTCAGTCGGCGTCTCAGTCGGCGTCTCAGTCGGTGTCTCCGTCGGTGTCTCAGTCGGTGTCTCCGTCGGTGTCTCCGTCGGCGTCTCTGTCGGCGTCTCCGTCGGTGTGACGGTCCAGGTCGCTGTAGGCAGCAACGTCGGGACAGCGGTCCAGGTCGCTGTAGGCAGCAACGTCGGGACAGCGGTCCAGGTCGCTGTAGGCAGCAACGTCGGGACGGCGGTCCAGGTCGCTGTAGGCAGCAACGTCGGGACGGCGGTCCAGGTCGCTGTAGGGATCTGGGTAGGGATCGGTGTCTCCGCAGCGGGTGGCAGGCTGGCAGGTGTCTCTGGCGTTGAAGTCGGCAGTGGGGTTGGCGTGGCTGTCGGCGACGGTACAGCGGTCACGACGATCAAGATCGGCGTCGCAGGGAGGTTTGTTGCAGTGGCCGTGTCGATCAGCATGGCGGCAGGCAGAGCCTCTGCGGTCGCCGGTGAGGGAGTGAACGTCGGGATCAATGTCGCGTCGACCTGCACGGTGGAGGGTCCCATCGTCTGGACGGCAGCCGGTACAGTGGGCTCGACCAGCGGGAACAGAGTTGCCCCGATCACATAACCAACCAACAGCAGGAGAAGTGCGCCTCCTCCGAAAACAAGAAGACGGGCCCAACGTCTTGAAGAGGGGCCGCTGTTGCGGATGCTCATGGAGTTGTCAATTCCTTTCCAGCCGTTGCCGTATCAGATTCTTGCCCGGATTGTTTACACAACAACGAACCAGACCTTGCAGCAGTTCCCTGGCATGGTCTCCGGGTCGAGCCAGCGCTCTCTAGCGTTGAAGCGGTTGAGCCAGGTGAGCGCGTTCCTGTCTGCGACCAGATTCCTCAGACGAGCCCCGCACAAGCTCGAAATGTTCGCCAGGCTGCAAAATCCGCACGTCGGTCTGGGGGGCCATGCGCAGCATAAACTCGCGAAAGAGCAGGGGGGGGTCGATCAAAAATGTCCGCGTCAGCCTGTGGAGGGCCATTGGATAGAGGGTACCCCAGTGGATCGGCACTGCAACCTGCGGTCGAATCCGCTGGCAGGCCTGGGCAGCACCGTAGGGGTCCAGATGTCCTGGGCCGAGGGTCGGTCCCCACCCCCACACAGGCAACAGGCCGACATCCACCTGGCCTTCCAACTGGTGCATAGCCGGAAACAGATCGGTGTCTCCAGCAAAGTAGGTGCGTTGCTGGCCGCTGCCAACGACAAAGCCCAGACATTCTGCGGTCGGCCCCAAAGGGCCGCGTGTGCCATTGTGGTTGGCTGTAACGGCACTCACTGGCACCCCACCCACCACAGTGCGTTCCCCGGCTCGCAGCTCTTCCACGTTGGTAAATCCGTGCTGGCGCAGCAGCGTGCCAGCGCCCAGAGGCACCAGCAGCCGGGTCGCCAGCCCCACCTGGCGCAGCGAGGGCAGATCCAGATGGTCGTAGTGCAGGTGGGAAATCAGCACTGCATCGATCTGTTCTTGCCAGGCTGTCAGCAGTGGAGAGCGGCGCCGGCGCAGATGGACGATGCGGTAACGCAGCACAGGGTCCGTCAAAATACGCGCGCCCCCCACCTCGATCAACACCGTGGCGTGGCCGACATAGGTGATTCGAAACAGACTCCGGTCGCGCATTGCTCTTGTAGAAGCCAGTCTATTCGATTCGGGTGACAAGCACGCGGGCAGCTCCAGCCGCAGTGAAGGCAGCGCACACACGGTCGACCGCTGCAGCGTCGACCAGCGCAATCACGTTGCCACCACGGCCGCCGCCGCTCAGTTTGGCGCCCAGCGCTCCGGCATTTCGGGCGACCTCAATCAACCGTCGCAGCAGAACACTGCTGACGGCCAGTTCTTCCAACCAACTCTGGTTGGCGTCCAACAAAGCGCCCAGCCCCGGCAGATCTCCCCGCTCCATGGCCAGACGGGCCTGCACCACAGTCTCCCCGATCGCATCAAAGATCGCCTCGTAGCGGGCTGGGTCCTGCAGCCAGCCCGTGCGGACATCGCCGACAGTCTCTTTGGTCGGACTGCGGACGCCGCTGTCGGCGATGACGATGGTCAGCGCGCAGCCCGGATGAAACGGTTGGAGTGCAGCACCTTTGAGAAACCAGATCGGCTGCCCGTAGGCCACCACGGTGTTGTCGATCCCGCTCGGTGTGCCGTGATAGAAACGCTCGCTCTCATAGACCAGCGCGCTGAGCGTGGCCGGGTCGACCTCACACCCAGCCTGGCGAAAGATCGCCCGCACCAGCGCAGTGCTCAGCGCCGCACCGCTGCCCAGCCCGCTGGCGATTGGAATGTCGCTGCGCAGGTCGATCTGCCAGTCTGGCCGATCCAAACCCAGCTGCGCCAGGGCCAGCCTCGCCACGATGGCCAGCGGTTCTTCGGCCAGGCCTTCGCCCAGGCGCAGCTGCTGGCCAGTGTCGTGTGCATACAGCGTACAGCCAGATCCTGGCGCTGCAGCCTGGATCGTGGCAGTGGCCACACACTGCCAGACAGGGGCCGCAATGGCAGGGCGGCCGTAGACCACTGCATGCTCGCCCACCAGAATGATCTTGCCCGGTGCGGTGGCCGTCACGACAATGTCCCCTCCATTCCAGCCAAAATCAGATCGGGCACGTCCGTCATGAGGATGTCAACCCCGAGCGCAGCCAGCCGGCGGGCCTCTTCCACGGTGTTGACGGTCCAGGTATTGACCTCAGCCGGCAAACCACGCGCCCACTCCATAAAGCTGGCGTCGACCAACGAACAGTGTGGGTGCTGGGCTTCGGGCACGAGCGGCGCTCCAGCCCACACCCGTCGCAAAAACAGCGGCATCGATTCGTCGTAGAGCATCCCCAACCGGATACGCGGGTCCAGATGGCGCAGTTTGATCAAGGTGATCGGGTTGAAGCTGGAGACCAGAACCTGGTCGTACAGGTTGCGCTGGCGGATCAGAGCAGCCACAGCCGCTGAGGCATCCTCGGCATAAGGGTGGACGCTCTTGATCTCCAGGTTGAGCAGGCAGCGGTCGCCCACCAGTTCCAGCACCTCCTCCAGCAGCGGGATCTGCACGCCGGCAAAAGCTGGGCTGAAATGGCTGCCCGCATCCAGTCGGCGCAGTTCAGCCACACTCAGCGCTTCGACAGCACCCTGGCCGTCGGTGGTCTTCTCGACCGTAAAATCGTGGATCACCACCAGCTGGCCGTCAGCGCTGCGATGCACATCGAACTCGATGCCCGCTACCCCCATGTCCAGGGCAACGGCAAAGGCTGGCAGAGTATTTTCAGGGGCAGCAGACCGCGCGCCGCGATGGGCAAAAATTGCTGTCATAGAAATCCTTTCTGTTCTATTGGCTGATCTATTTGCTGAGCCCTTCCAATTCTTTGCCGTCGATCAGCTCGATCGGCTTGCCCTGCGCCCATTTGCGCGCATCTTTGCTGATCGCCCCACTCGTGACCAGATAGGCAAAAGCTGCCTGTTCGTGGATCATCGTGCCGTACAGCTCGCGCACGACACCGGCACCGACCGTGTTGCTGTACCGTTTGCACTGTGCGATCGCCTTCTGACCCAGCCGATCGGTGATCAAGACATCGATGCCGCCGTCTTTGGTGTCGCGCGTGTTGTGAACCTGGTAGCCACGCTGCGCAAACAGCCGGTCGGCGACGTACGCCTCAAACTCACTGGGGGACAACTCAGCGATTTTTTCCTGCCGCAACGCCTTCCAACGGCGGCGCGTCTGGGGGCGACTGGCAAAAACTGCTCTCCAGCACAACAGAATTCCTCCCCCCAGCACGATGCTGGCAGCAAAGAGCACCGATTCCAGCATCCCCCAGCGAGCGAGCCCGTTCTGCCAGAGCAGCCAGCCCACCCTACCATACAGGCCCATCCATCCAAGCGTCGCCAGCCAGAGGATGGCGAGAAAACGATGGCGGCGTGAGCGGGCAGAGTTTTTTTCGAGCATGGGTTCAGCGGAAGATCCACCCCAACAGCCCGCGTTTCTTTTTGACAGGGGGTGCGGGTGGCTCGACCTCTCGAGCAGATTCCAGCTCCTCCCCAGAGGGCAGGATGCCCAGCACCCGCTTCAGATCGTCGGTCATGGCATCCGGGGTCCAGGCCGGCGTCCAGACAATGGCCACCTGTACGCTGCTGGCGCCGGCCGCCTTGAGCTCGTTCTCGACATTTTCGATGATCTGAGGCCCCAACGGGCAGTGCGGGGTGGTCAACGTCATCGTGACCGCCACCGCCTGATCTGCGCCGACCTCGACCGCATAGACCAGCCCCAGATCCACGATGTTCTGGTAGATCTCTGGGTCGATCACATTGCGCAGGCGCGCCCAGCACTGTTCGACCGCCAGCGGCGTGGAGTTTTGTTGCATCGTCGTCATCGGTGTGCCTTTTGCAGCAGCTCGATCAGTACCCCCTGGGTCGCTTTGGGATGGACAAAAGCGACCCAGCCGTGCACCCCCTGCCGCGGCTGTTCGTCGATCAGCCGAACTCCAGCTGCGCGCAGCGCCGCCAGCGCCGCCACGAGATCCTCTACCTCATAACAGAGATGGTGGGTACCTTCCCCGCGGCTGGCCAGAAAACGCGCCGTGCCGCTCTCGCCGTCGGTCGGGGAGATCAGCTCCACAGTGCTGTTGCCCCCGTCAAGAAAAGCAGCCACCACCTTCTGCTCGGCGATCTCCACCTGCTCCAACAGCGTGAACCCCAGCAGACCACAATAGGTCTGCAAACTCTGCTCCAGGTCGTGGACAACAATGCCCACATGATCCAAGCGTTTCCACATCGCGCACTCCTCCTTGGTTGTCCTCCACAGCAACACTCGGCAGCCGAGCGCCGCTGCCATTCTTCTGGCTGGGGTCTTCGTTTCAGCCCGACACCGTCAGATGGCAGATCCCGCTGCTGTCGGCGACGATCAGGTCAGCGGCCAGGCCCAAAAAAAGACCGTGCTCGACAATACCGGCCCGGGCCCCCAGCTGCTGGGCCAGCCCGGCTGGGTCGGCGATCGGGCCAAAACGGCAGTCGACAATCCAGTTGTGGTTGTCCGTCACAAACAGGCTGCCATCTGGCTGTCGGCGCAGCCGCACCGTAGCCCCCAGTTCGGCAAGAAAACGCAGCTGGGCGCTGCTGCCAAACTGCATCACCTCGACCGGCAACGCCCAGGTCGTCCCCAGCTGGGAGACCCGTTTCCGCTCGTCGACCACAAGCACCAGACGGCGGCTGGCCTGTGCCACGATCTTCTCACGCAGCAGTGCACCGCCCCCCCCCTTGATCGCGTTGAAGCCCGGGTCGACCTCGTCGGCGCCGTCGATCGTGATGTCGACTGCACGCGGCAGATCGTCGTCGAGCAGGGGAATCCCGAGCTCGCGCGCAGCATGCAGGGTCGCGAGCGATGTCGCAACGCCGACGATCCCCGACAGCTCCCCGGTGTGCAGGCGGGCAGCGATGCGGCGCACAGCATGGATTGCAGTGCTGCCGGTGCCCAGCCCAACCACCATCCCAGCTTCGACCAGGTTGGCCGCATATTCGCCAGCAGCCTTTTTGAAGCGAGCCGCCGGATCTTCCGTCAGAGGGACAGGTGCCATGAAGCGCTCCTTTCTACACCGAGCCCATCTGCTCCAACCCATAGCGGGCAGCGCCGAGCAGAGCTGCCTGGGTCAGGATCACATGCACTGGAATTTTTTGCATCAATTCAGAAAAACGGCCTTTGGCCACAAACGCAGCCAGAAAACGGCCTGAAGTGAGCAAAGGCAGCAGACGTGGGGGCAGGCCGCCCCCCAGATAGACACCGCCAGTCGCCAGAACTTTGAGTGCCAGATTGCTCGCCTCGGCGCCCAGCACATCGACAAAGAGCTCCAGGGTGGCTCGGCAGAGCGGGTCGGGCCGCAAGGGGTCCAGCGCAGCCTGGACAATCCAGGGGGTACGGTCGCCGGCCCCTGCCAGCTGCTCCTCCAACGCCGACGACGGCAGGTGGCGCCCGCTCTCTCGCAAAAAATCATACAGATTGGGGATGCCGATGCCCGAGCAGACCCGCTCGTAGCTGACAGTGCCAAACCGGTCAGACAAAAAGTTCAACAGCTCAACCTGGAGCGCATCGCGCGGGCCAAAATCGGTGTGTCCCCCCTCAGACGCATACGCCCTGTAAGCGCCGCCAGCCCAGACCAAAAACGCCTCGCCCAACCCAGTGCCCGGGGCCACGACCGCAATGGCACCAGACTCGGCCACCTCGCCACGGTGGAGCGTCTCCAGGTCAGACGGAGCCAGCTGCGGCACAGCGTAGGCCGTGGCCTGCAGATCGTTGAGCAACCAGACCTGCCGGAGCCGCAGTTCGTCTGCCAGGGCCGCTGCATCGACCTCCCACCCCAGGTTGGTCAGCTGGGCTCGGTTGGCCACCACCGGACCCGCCACATCGAAACAGGCATGATCGATCGGCAGCTGGGTCTGGGCGCTGAAGGCACGCACCATGCTGGCCAGATCTGGATAGGCTGTGCTGGAAAACACAGCTTCTGCAACCGGCCGCCGCGGCCCGGCAGCCAGCGAAAACAGGGCCAGATGGCTCTTGGTTCCCCCAATATCACCGGCTAACAACATCGCTCGCCTCGCTTTCCTGACAACGACTTCTCCGCCCCACAGCGGGCAACAGGGTTGGTGCGTGTGGGCCCATCTTCTTTCATTGTATAAAGAAAGGCGCGAACACTCAACATCTGCCCAGGCTGTGCAGCGTTGGCCCCCTTTCGAGCAGGTTGTCCAACCCAGATGGCGGCAAGTTTGTGCAATTTGTCCTGTTGACAAAAGCTCGCTTTCCCCCGAAAATGACAGAAAAGCAGTCAAGATATTTTTTGGCGTATCAACCGATATTTCAAAACAGCAACCCTGCACCCAAAAGAAAAGGTTCGGCCATGTTTTCACTGACAATCCAGCTCGATTGGCTGCCCAACGCCCAGTTTGCAGGTATTTTATGGGCACAGAGCGCAGGATGGTATCGCCGGGCTGGGATCGACCTGCAGATTGCCGGATGGGAAGCCTGTACCAACCAGATGGATGCGCTCCAGAGCAAAGAGGCGCTGGTGGTCAGCACGGAGGACAATCTGCTGATCCGGGCGCGCGGCAGCGGCGCAGCGGTGCGGGCGATCGGGACGATGATGCAATTTTCAGGGATCGGCTGGATGTCGCTGGCGCAGGCCGGGATCCGCTCGATCGCCGACCTGCGCGGACGCAGGCTGGGGATCCACCGCGACGGCGAGGCGGCCATCGAACTGGCACTGGCCGGTACAGCCATGACACGCTCGGACCTGGAAATCGTCGAAGTGGGCTACGACTACGCTGACCTGCTGACCAGCGGGGCCTTTGATGCCATGCAGTGTCTCTTGATGGTCGAACCCCTCGAGCTGGAAGCGGCAGGCCATGCGGTCAGCACCATCCGCGGCTACGATCTGGGCTACAAAGTCTATTCGCAGGTGATTGCGACCACCGACTGGCTGATCGAGCAGGAAGAGGCGATGCTCGAAGCCTTTCTGCATGTGACCTTTGCCGGGTGGCGCGCAGCCTTTGCCGACCCGGCACGCAGCGCCGAGCTGATCGCTGCCGAGTACCTGCCCGGGGCCTCCTCCCCCCTGCAAGAGCGCATGCTGGTGGCGATGCAACCCATTTTTGCCGGTGCTGTCGGGATGGAACGGCTCGGCTGGATGGAGCGCACACGCTGGGAGGGCAGCATCGGCTATCTGCAGCGGTATGGGCTGCTCGACCGTGCACTGACCCCCGAAGAGGTGATGACCAATCACCTGATGGAACGCCTTTATGGCGTGACCGGCAATTGACCCCTCGCTGGCGAGAGCCGGACGCGACCGCCGTTTGGCCAGCCAGCGGCGGCGCCTCCACCCTCTTCACCAGAGCTGCACCATTTGAAGGCTGTTTGCTTTTTCGACCACAAGGAGCTACGATGTACAGGGCAAAGATAAAATTATGGCAATTTTGTGTTCTCTTGACCTTGCTTGCTGTACTGGCTGGTTGTACAGCTGTGCAATCCCCACAGGCCGCACAGCCGGCGAACACGGCAGAGACCAACGCGACGCTCATGAAGATCTACCAGCAAGGATATTTCACCTATGGGCTGGAAGCACAATATCGTCCTTTCGAGTTCCGGGACGAAAACGACCAGATCATCGGCTACGACATCGACATCGCCAATGAAATGGCGAAACGCATGGGGGTCGAGGCTCGCCCGGTCGACACCAGCTGGGGGGCGGTCATCCAAAGCCTCTACGACGGCCAGTTTGATTTCATCCTGGGCGGCATGACGGCCACTGCAGAACGGTACAAACGGGTCGACTTCTCCGTCCCGTATATGGATGGCAGCTCCGGTCTGCTGGTGCGCAGCGACGACGGGATTGCGGAACGCCAGGATCTGAACGGGCGCATCGTGGCAGCAGGGGAAGGCACCCCTTCGGTGAAACAGCTGGAGGACACTGCGGCCGAGTTGGGGATCGCCTACGACGGTGAGATCCGCACCTTCGACGACGATGCGGCCGCCTACGAGGCGATCAAGACCGGACGGGCCGACGCCTATGCCAGCAGCATTGTCAGCCTGCTCGACTGGGCCAGCCAAAACCCAGGGTTCACAGTCGTCCCCTTCAAGTCAGATGCCTGGCCTGCAGAGTATTCTGCAGCAGCCTTCCGCAAAGAAGACCAGACGCTGCGTGCAGTCTTCAACGGCTTGATGATTGCGAT
Source organism: uncultured Chloroflexota bacterium (assembly GCA_903858085.1). Classification (GTDB taxonomy): domain Bacteria; phylum Chloroflexota; class Anaerolineae; order Caldilineales; family Caldilineaceae; genus Caldilinea. The sequence goes on along the minus strand of CAIOHJ010000235.1, from coordinate 16,570 downwards.
GAAAGAAGATGGGACGCTGGCGGAATTGCAGCTCAAATGGTTTGGCCAGAGCTTCTCTTTGCCCAACGACCCACCGGTCTGGGCAGAGTAAGAGCGCTCTGCGCGTGCGTGCGGGTGTCGCCTGGCTGGCCGGCGACACCCGTTTTGACTTTTGAATGGAGGGCACCAACTGCCAATGGACATCGGCTTTATGGGGGAAATCCTGCCCAGATTGCTGCGGGCCCTGGCCACCACGATCCAAATCAGCGTGCTTGCCCTGTTGCTTGGCACTGTTTTTGGGTTGCTGCTGGGCATCGCACGGGTGATCGGACCTCGCCTCTTCTACCCGGTGATCGACGGGTACATTTTTGTGGTGCGCAGCACTCCCTTTGCGCTGCAGGTTTACGCCGCCTTTTTTCTTCTGCCCAGGGCAGGCATCGACCTGCCCTTGTTTGTGGTCGGGGTTCTGGCGCTGCTCTTCAACTCGGTTGGCTACCAGATCGAGATAGTCCGTCCTGCGCTGGAATCGGTCGACAAAGAGCAGCGGGAGGCAGCAGATTCGCTGGGAATGACCCGCTGGCTGGCGATGTGGCTGGTCATTTTGCCGCAGGCCGCGCGGCGGATGGTCCCGCCGCTGACCAATGAGCTGGCCAACCTGGTCAAAGCCTCGTCGGTGCTCTCTGTCATCGCGGTCTACGAACTGACACGCGCCGGCCATGCGATCATTGCCTCTTCTTATAAATTTGCCGAGGTGTTGATCCTGGTGGCAGCGCTCTACTTTGTGACGATCCAGCTGCTGAGCTGGGGTGCTGCCTATCTGGAACGACGGATCTTTACCTATCGCAGCGGACAGCCGATCTGAACGCCCACAGCGGCCAGAGCTGCCCACCGCTTCAGAAGGAGCATGGAAACGATGGATGAGGGACACAGCAGCGAACCGGTGCTGTTGCGCATCGAACATTTGCACAAACGCTTTGGCACGACCGCCGCGCTGGTCGACGCGTCGTTGACCGTTCGCCGCGGCGAACGGGTGGTGCTGATCGGCTCTTCGGGCTCGGGCAAGAGCACGCTCCTGCGCTGTATCAACCACCTGGAGGTACCCGACCAAGGGAGCATCTGGCTGGACGGTGAGTTTATGGGCGGGCGTTTTGCCGCCGACGGGCGTTGGATCCAGGCCAGCGGCGGCGAATTGGCCCGCCAGCGCCGCCACATCGGCATGGTCTTTCAATCGTTCAACCTCTTTGCCCATCTGAGCGCGCTCGACAACGTTGCGTTGGGCCCGCAATGGATCCTCAAACGCCCCAAGGCGCTGGCACGCGCACAGGCACGCCAGCTGCTGGCCAAAGTCCACCTGGCTGGCCACGAACACAAACTGCCAGCGCAGCTCTCTGGGGGGCAGCAACAGCGGGTGGCGATTGCCCGAGCGCTGGCGATGGAGCCCAAACTGATGCTGTTCGACGAGCCCACGTCGGCGCTCGACCCCCGGCTCACACGCGAGGTGCTGGAGGTCATGCTGGAACTGGCCAGAGAACAGACCACCATGCTCGTCGTCACCCACGAGCTAGGGTTCGCCCGCCAGGTCGCTGACACGGTCGGCTTTTTGGAGGAAGGACGAATCGTCGAAGTCGGCACCCCCGAACAAATTTTTGACCGGCCCCAGCACCCCAGCACACAGGCCTTTTTGAACTGTTTTTCGCCGGGAGGGCTCTGATGGAGGACACACCGCTGCTCTTTGCTGGCCTCGACGTGCGGTTTATGGTCGAAATTTTTCCGCGCATGGTGCAAGCCCTGCTGGTCACAGTCCAGATCAGCGCACTGGCGCTGCTGCTGGGAATCGTGCTGGGCATTCCGCTGGGCGGGCTGCGGGTGATCGGCCCCCGCCCCCTGCAGCTGCTCATCCAGGGACTGGTCAGCTATATTCGGGGCACCCCCCAGATTCTCCATTTTCTGGTCGTTTACTTTGCCCTGCCCGGCGTGGGGATCCTTCTGGACGAATACTGGACTGGGGTTGTGGCGCTGACGGTGATCGCAGTCGGCTACGAAGTCGAGATTGTGCGCGCTGCGATCGAGTCAGTGCACAAGGGGCAGCGCGAAGCTGCGCTGGCACAAGGGATGACCGAGCCGATGGCTTTTTGGCTGATCTTGCTCCCGCAGGCAACCCGCCGCATGCTTCCTGCCTTGACCAACGAACTGATCAACGTGATCAAAGCGTCGGCGTTGCTCTCCGTGATCGCGGTCAACGAACTGACCAAAGTCGGCAACGCCATCATCTACAATACCTTCTATTTTGTAGAAGTGCTGCTCGAAGTGGCGGTTCTCTATATGCTGGTGATCGGCGCGCTCTCCTGGCTGTCTAACTATCTGGAGAACAAAGTCTTTTCCTTTGGAACTGCCCTCTCCACGCCTGAAACCCGTTGAGGGGTCTTTTTTATTCAAGAAGAATTGCAGGAATCTGTGCGTATGCAACGACAAGATCTACCTTATCAAATCCACCGCCTGCCCAACTTTCACTGGCCCGAGGGCAAACGCTGTGCCGTCGCCATCGGCTGGCATGTCGACGGCGAATCAGCCCCGATCGCCGGTGACCCGCGCAACGCTCGCCACCTGGCCGCGCTCTCCGAAGGGGCCTACGGCCTCTCGACCGCCCTGCCACGGCTGCTCGACCTGCACCAAGAACTGGAAGTCCCAGCCTCGTTTTTTATCCCTGGCTATGTCGCCGAGCTGCACCCCGAGTCGGTCCGGCAGGTGATGGCCGCCGGCTACGAAGTCGCACACCATGGCTATCTCCACGAAAATGTCTTCACCCTCGACGAAGCAGAAGAACGCGCCGTCTTCCAACGCGGCACCCAAATTCTCACCGCATTGACCGGACAACGCCCCACCGGCTGGAGCGCGCCCGGATGGGGCCTGCGCGCCTCCACGCTCGACCTCATGATCGAAATGGGAATGTTGTACGACAGCAGCCTCATGGAATACGATACCCCCTATCTGGTGGAGACCCCGCGCGGTTCGCTGGTCGAACTCCCAATCAGCTTGATCCTGGACGACTGGGAGCTCTTCGGCGGCTCGCTCTTTCCCAACGGGGGGGGCGTCAACGCCCCGGTCGACCATGCCTATCAGATCTGGCGGGACGAATTTGAGGGGCTGCGTTTCTACGGTGGGCTCTTCACGACAACGTTCCATCCCAACCTTCTGGGGCGGCCCTCGCGCATCCGGATGCTGCACCGTCTTTTCAGCTATATGAAATCATTCGACGATGTGTGGTGGGGGACTTACGCCGACCTCGCAGCCTATGTCCGCGCCCAGGCTGAAAACACAGCCGCGGATCGTCACAGCGGATAGAGATTGGACCTTTGTTCTATGGAATCCACCCATGCGCTGCCCGGTGAGGATGGCATGAGCCTGGCCGACAAAGTGTTCACCGTCTTGAAACAAGAGATCCTCTCTTTGGGGATCAAACCTCGCGAATACCTCGTGATTCGCGAGGTGGCTGCCCGGTATGGGATCAGCCCAACCCCTGTGCGCGAGGCGTTTATTCGGTTGGAACGGGAGGGGTGGCTGCGGATCGACGGTCGACGGGGGGCACAGGTCTTGCTCCCTTCTTCCCAGACCCTGCTGGACATTGTCGAGACCGAAGCCGTGCTGGAGGCGCATACCGCCAGCCGGGCAGCGGCCAACGCGACAGCCGACCAGCTGCACGCCCTGGCTGAGATCCTGGCCGCCGCCGATGCGGCACTCGAGGCTGGCCAGTACGACCGCTGCCGCGATCTGGGCGACCAATTCCACGGCCAGCTCTATGCAATTGCCGGCAACCGCTATCTGCGCGACATCATCCTTGCGCTGGAAGAACAGATCATGCGCATTCGTACACTTTTGTGGAACGTAGATGAGGCGCCGGTCGTCGACTCTGCCCGCCAACACCACGAGATTTTGGAAGCGCTGCAACGGCACGACCCCGAAGCCGCTCACCGGGCGATGTACCACCATACCATCTGGTACGAAAAAAAATTGGTCGCTACCCTGGAATTTATGTGAGACTCCAATGCCAAAAACTCCTTTGCGGGTCGCGCGCACCCTGTGGGCAGGCCTCTTTCCGCTCTACTGGATGGAAGCCCTGGGGCTGCTGCCCACAGGGTTTGAAATCGTCGACGTCGCCGAGTACGACCAGACGCTGGAACTCCTCTCTACCGGCGAGATCGACGGCAATTTTCAGTCGCTGGCCGACGTTTTGCTGATGGCCGGCCGTGGGGTCGAGCTGCGTCTGCTGATGGCCAGCGATCTGAGTGTCGGTGTGGACGGGGTGGTCTGCCAGCCCCACATCCGCACCGTCCAGGAGCTGGCGGGCAAACGACTGGGGCTGTCGCTGTTTTCGTACCCACATGTCCTGATTGAACAGGTGCTCTCCGCCCAGGGGCTGACCGAAGCCGACGTCGAGCTGGTGGATCTGCGCGGGGAACGGGTGCCAGAGGCGCTGGCCAGCGGGACGATCGACGCCGGCCATACCTGGGGAGCCCACATCCCCGAAGCGATCGCCCAAGGTGCGCACCTGCTCTTCACCAGCGCAGCCTTCCCCGGGCTGTTGGTAGACTGTCTGGTCGCCCCCCCTGCCACTGTCGCACAAAACCTCGACCGCTGGACTGCCCTGGTCCACGCCCATGAGCAGGCGACCGCCTGGGGCTTGCAACATCCTGCCGAAGGATTGGCTGTGGTCGCCGAACGCAGCGGGCTCCCGCTGCCCACCGTGCGCTCCATGCTGGACGGGTTCACGCTGTTCACCGCTGACACGGCACGCCCGCTCTTCGACCGCCATGCCCAACAGCCACCTGCACTCTTTGCCAGCGGCCGGCTGCTTGCCAACTTCTATCTGGCGAAAAATTTGCTGACCAGTGCCCCTGACCTCGACCGCATCCTCGATCCGTTGGGCTTCGACCACGCACCAGCCAGTCGTTCCGCCGAGGCAGCTCTGCCCCCCTCCCTCAAAATACCCTTCGAGGGAGGGTCACCAATTTGACAGCACTGCAGTCTCCGTGTATTCTATTTCCGTGTTGTCAAAGATCAACCTTTTGGACCTGCGGTACGACATGATGGCTATCCAATCTGCCAATTTTGGCATTGTTGTCTCAATCTGTTGTTGTAACTGTCGATGGCGGAGGCCTGAAGGTACCGCTTTGGCAGAATGGAGCACGCTCTAGCCAAAGCCTGGTAGCCCACTTCACCGGCCTTCGCAACCCTCAGGTCCGGTGGGGCAAGCTCGAGACCCAAGCGCTCAGCAGCCCTGAGCGCTTTTTTGTTCTCTACACACCGCCGGACCTTCCGGCGGTTTTTTGTTGCTGTCAGCTCTGTGCGCCCTGTCGTGGAGAAATTGTTGAGGAGGATGCTGTCGATGCAGAAAAAAGATGTGCGCCTGGCCGCCGCGCCAGAGCTGCTCCTGCCCGGCCGTGTGGTGACCACCGACTGGGTTGCTGAACACCTGGAGCACCCAGCGCTGCGGCTGCTGGATGTGCGCGACGCTGCCCATTTTGGGTTTGGCCATCTGCCCCATGCGGTGCAGGTCACGCTGGAGTCGCTGGGGGAGACTGTCGGCGAGGTGCCAGGCATGTTGCTCCCCCCCCTGGCCTTTACCAAAGCGATGAATCAGCTGGGGATCCGGCCAGGAATGGTTGTGGTCGCCTACGACGACAACTGGGGCCTGCCGGCCTCCCGGCTGCTGTGGGCGCTGGAACGCTATGGGTTCCAGCAGGCTGCGCTGCTCACCGGCGGCTGGGACCAATGGCTGGCGGAAGGGCGCCCTGCCACTGCAGCAGCAGATGCGCCCGCCACAGGCACTTTTGAGACACACAGCGCCGACCAGACAGTGGCCCAGTGGGCGTGGCTGCAAGAGCACCTGCAAGACCCGGATCTGGTACTGGTCGACACGCGAGGCCGACAGGAGTATGGCGCTGGCCACCTGCCAGGAGCACGCCACTGGGACTGGTTTGGCGCAGTGCCCAGCGGCTGGGAGGCGATGCGCCCGGCAGACGAGCTGCGGGCGGAGCTGGCCCAGGCGGGCATTACGCCCGACAAAGAAATCGTGACCTACTGCCGCTCGGGTGTCCGTGCTGCGCACACCTACTGGGTGCTGCGCACCCTGGGCTACCCGCGCGTCCGTCTCTACGACGGTTCCTGGCTGGAGTGGCAGTCGATCCCAGCCCTGCCGATCGAACCTTCCGGGGCATCCCCCCACTGAACACAAGGAGACATGCGATGAACCAACCGCTGGGACTCGGACAAAAACGTGGTGGGCTGCTGGCTGGTCAACCGCTGCCCCGACACCTTCAGAGGGGGCTGCTGGCCACGTTGGCAGCAGCCGGCATCTGGCTGGCTGCGCTTGGCATCGATGCCGAAATGGCGCTCTTTTGGGGGTACGGGCTGGCCTTTGGCTTTGTTCTGCAGCGCAGCCGCCTCTGCTTTGCCAGCGCCTTTCGCGATATTTTTCTGCTGCAGCATGGACGCACGCTCAAAGCCCTGCTGGCGGGGCTGGCGGTCGCTACCGTTGGCTTCGGGCTGGTCATGAGCAAACAGATCCCCAATCCCACCCTGGGATTTCTGCCCCCCACGGCCAACGTGCTCCCGATCGGGGTACACCTGGTTTTGGGAGGGCTGATCTTCGGTTTTGGGATGGTGGTGGCAGGCGGGTGCGTCTCGGGCAGCGTCTACCGCATGGGAGAAGGCTACGTGGCCTCCTGGGTCAGCTTTGGAGGAATTCTGCTGGGACTGCTCGGGACTGCCTATACCTGGAACTGGTGGTGGGATTTTTCGATCGCCGAAGGGCCCCGCATCTGGCTTCCCACCTATCTCGGGCATGGCGGTGCCCTCGGGCTTACCTTGCTGGCCCTGCTCGGGACCTACCTGGCAGTCGTCTGGTGGGAAAGCCGCAGCGGCATTGTCATCCCTGAAAGCCCCTTTGTAGGACGAGAGGGGCCGGACTTTCGCACACGTCTCGGCGACAACCTGCGCCAGCTCTTTGTGCACGGCTGGCCGGTGGTGACCGGAGGGCTGGTGCTGGGGGCGCTCAACGTGATGCTTTTCTACACTGCCCACCCCTGGGGATTCACCGGCGAACTCTCGCGCTGGATGTTGGGGCTGAGCAACGCACTCGGCTTCGGCCCAGGCACCCTGCAAGGGGCCGCCGATCTGCCCGGCTGCACCTTGGAGGTCGGCGGCGAACAAGGGCTGCTGCACCACATGCTTTTCCTGGTCTGGGGAATGGTAATGGGCTCCTTCGTAGGGGCGCTCTTTGCGGGGGAATTCAAGCTCCGCCGCCCGCGTCAGCCCCGACGCTACTGGCAGGCCGCCGGCGGTGGGCTGCTGATGGGCGTTGGAGCCACCCTGGCCATGGGCTGCACGATCGGCGCCTTCTTCTCAGCCATCCCTTCCCTGGCGTTGAACGGCTGGGTCTTTGCCCTCTGCCTGACAGCCGGTGCCTGGCTGGGCGTCCAGCTGATTCAACGCTACGAGTAACCTTCGAGCAACCGGCCTCTTCTACACACCCACACACTCCTTCCAAGAAAGGAACCCACCCATGTCACTCAAACAGCTGGACGTACGCGGCGAGATCTGCCCCTACCCGATGATGAAGACGGTGCAGGCCTTGAAAAAACTGACGCCGGCCGACGCAGGCCTCGAAGTGACAACCGACCATGCACCCGCCCTGGAGACGATCCCGACACAGGCTGCCCGCCTCGGTTACACTGCTGTGATCGAAGAAACCGGCACACCTGAATGGAAAATTCGTTTGACCCGCCAATCCTCTTGAAAACTTTTAAGGAAACACGCATGCACACCCAATTGTTTGGCCCAATTTTGTGGATTCTGCTGGCCTGGATGGTGGCTGGCTGCACGGCAGTCGCTCCAGCTGCCCAATCGGCTTCTGTACCAGTCACCACCGTCGCCAACCCAGATGCCCTGGTCGACAGCGCCTGGGTCACTGAAAACCTGGACAACCCCAATGTGCGCCTGCTGGCCATCCACAGCAAGCGAGAGGACTACGACGCCGGCTTCCTGCCCGGAGCACTCTACATCCATCTGGGCGAAAACCTCACCAACCCGGACGACCCGACCGAAGGGCAGATCCTGACCCAGGAAGCACTCTCAGCGCTTTTCAGCCAGCTTGGCATTGAAAACGATGACACACTGGTCGTCTACGACGGCAACAACAACCTGTTGGCGGCGCGCGCCTACTGGGTCTTCAAGTACTACCAACATGCCGATGTGCGGCTCTACGATGGGGGCTTGACCCAGTGGGTCGCTGCGGGCAACAGCCTGAGCAGCGAGCCGGTGGCGTTGCCGGCCAGCAGCTACGTGGCGGGGGATGCCGACGCAGCGCTGCGCACCACCGGCGACTATGTGCTGGAACACCTGGAGGATCCCAACACGGTCCTTTGTGACGCACGCGGGCCGGGCGAGTACGCTGGCACCGATGTGCGCGCGGCGCGCGGCGGCCACATTCCTGGTGCGATCAACGTGGACTGGGCAGAGGCTGTCAACCAGGAGACAGGAACCTTCAAGCCTGTCAGCGATCTGGCAGCGCTCTATCAGAAAGCAGGTTTTGCACCGGACAAGCAGATCATCACCTACTGCCAGACCGGCGTGCGCGGCGCACACACCTGGTTCGTGCTCAGCCAGTTGCTCGGTTACCCCGACGTGCGCAACTACGATGGCTCCTGGGTGGAGTGGGGCAATGACCCCGCCAAGCCGCTGGAGCAATAAGCCCGATGATGCACCGTCTGTGCTCGTGGGCAGCGCTGATCGTGCTTTGGGTCGCTGGGCTGGCAGCTTGTACTGCCAGCCCAGCGCTGGACCCGGCGCAGCAGAGCGAACTGGCCGCCTTCCCGGCGGGGGTAGGGCGCGGGTACCCGACAGCGCTCCTCCCCACCGGCGGCGGATCGGAGCTGAAACCCGGCAGCCCGGCGCCTGACTTTGTCTTACAGCTCGAAGATGGACGCTACATTCGGCTGAGCGACCTGCACGGTACCCCGGTCGTGATCAATTTTTGGGCAACCTGGTGCGGGCCTTGCCGGATTGAGATGCCGGAGTTGATGCGCTCTGTCGCCGCAAAGCCCAACCTGCTGCTGCTGGCGGTCAACCTGCGCGAGCCACGCGCCGCCGTCGAACCCTTTGCCCAGTCGTTCGAGATGGTGACCCCGGTCGTCCTCGACAGCGACGGCAAAGTCGCCGACCAGTTTGGGGTACGCGGCCTGCCAACCACAGTCTTCGTAGACGCAGAGGGCCGAATCCAGGCGATCCACGCCGGCATCGTGACCCCACCGGCGCTGGCTGACTATCTGGAAAAGATCGTCGCCGCCGAAGATCCGCTGTAAAATTCAGGCCCGTAGATCTCCCTCGATCTACGGGCCCAACTCTGCAATCCCGAATCTACAATTTTGAGTCTACGCTCCTAGCTGCGACGCAGATGGGGGAATGCCTGCAGACCGGGGAAGATCGCGGTGTCGCCCAGCTCTTCCTCGATGCGCAGCAGCTGGTTATATTTGGCGATGCGGTCGCTGCGTGCGGGCGCTCCGGTCTTGATCTGGCCCGTGTTGAACGCCACGGCAATATCGGCGATCGTGGCATCTTCCGATTCCCCCGAGCGATGGCTGGTGATCACAGCCCACCCTGCCCGCTGGCTCATCTCGATCGCAGCGATCGACTCAGTCAACGACCCGATCTGGTTGACTTTCATCAGCAGGGCGTTGGCCACTTTCTCCTGGATCGCCCGTTGGATGAAGCGAACATTGGTCACCAGCAGGTCGTCACCCACCAGCTGGACCTTGCTGCCGATCCGCTGGTACAGCAACGCCCAGCCCTCCCAGTCGTGCTCGGCCATTCCGTCTTCGATGCTGATGATCGGGAAGCGGTTGACCCAGTCAGCCCACAGGTCGACCATCTGGCTGCGGTCGAGTCGGCGGCCCTCGATCTCCAACAGATAGGTGCCGGTGGCTTCGTCGTAGAGCTCACTGGTCGCCGGGTCGAGTGCAATATACACATCTTCACCGGGCCGGTAGCCCGCCTTTTCGATCGCCTGGAGGATCACCTCAACCGCACGGACGTTGCCGCCCAGGCTGGGGGCAAAGCCTCCCTCGTCGCCGACATTGGTGGCAAAGCCGCTGTCGTGTAGCACCTTTTTGAGGCTCTGGTAAATCTCGGTGCCCCAGCGCAGGCTTTCAGCAAAGGTCGGGGCGCCGACCGGCATGACCATGAACTCTTGAAAGTCGGTGCTGTTGGCGGCATGTTTGCCCCCGTTGAGAATGTTGAGCATCGGCACCGGGAGGGTGCGGGCATAGACGCCGCCCAGGTACCGGTAGAGGGGCAGGTTGAGGTCGCTGGCGGCCGCCTTGGCCACAGCCATGCTGACAGCCAGGATGGCATTGGCCCCCAGCTTGCTCTTGGTCTCGGTGCCGTCCAGTTCCAGCATCAATTCGTCGATCGCAACCTGTTCGACCGGGTCCATGCCGACCAGTTCTTCAGCAATTGTCTCGTTGACGTGCTCGACCGCCTTGAGCACCCCTTTGCCGCCGTAGCGCCGTTTGTCGCCGTCGCGCAGCTCCAATGCCTCATTGGCGCCAGTGCTGGCCCCGCTCGGCACGATCGCCGTGCCGATGCTCCCACTGTCCAGCCCGACCTCCACCTCCACGGTCGGGTTGCCGCGGCTGTCGAGCACCTCACGACCGTGCACATAGACAATTTCACTCATGAACGCTGACTCCTTTGTTTTCTACAAGCTCGATGTTTGGAGAACACAGAAGGCTGTACAGGCAAGCCTCCTGTGTTCAGGCCTCTTCGTCGGCGCCCTCTTGGACCCCTGTCTCCTCCCGGTCACGGCGGGCGTCTTGGCCCTTGGCCTCAGGGTCGGGCAGCACGTCGTAGACCCACCGTACCGCACGCCGCCACATGCTGCGTGCAGCAGCCGCACTGTAGGTCGCCTGCCGCCGGGTATTCTTCCACCAGTCTGCCTCCGCTTTGTCGATCGGCGTGCGCCAGTCGATCGCACAGGCAGCCCAGGTCAGCCCCGCGCCAAAGCCAACAAAGACCACTTTGTGGCCCGTGCGCAGCTTCCCCGCTGCGATCGCCTCGCAGAGAGCGATGGGGATGCTGGCCGTGCTCGTGTTGCCATATTTTTCCAGGTTGATAAAGACCTTTTCTTCTGGAATTTTCAGCTGGTTCAGCACACTGTTCTGGATGATCCGGAGATTGGCCTGGTGGGGCACCACCAGATCCACCTCCTCTGGCGTGTAGCCAGCTCGGGTCAGCACCTTGCGCGTCGACGCGGCCATCACCCGGGTTGCAAACCGAAAGACCGCCTTGCCGTCCATCTTGAGATAGTGCATGCCGCTGCTGACCGTCTCCAGGCTGGTCGGCAGCGCGCTGCCCCCAGCCGGCAAGATCAGGGTGTTGCCCCCCGACCCATCGCTGCCCAGATCGACCGCCAAAATTCCCCCTGGCACCTCACTGGCAGCCACCAGAACGGCACCCGCCCCGTCACCAAACAAAATACAGGTCCCGCGGTCGGTCCAGTCCACGATGCGCGACAGGGTCTCTGTGCCGATCACCAGCACATACTCGGCGTCGCCCGCCAGAATCTGGCCGCGGGCCATCGCCAGCCCATAGACAAAGCCAGAGCAGGCCGCACTCAGGTCAAAAGCCCCGGCATTGTCCGCCCCCAACGCATCCTGAATCAGACAAGCGGTGGCAGGAAAGACATATTCCGGCGTGGTCGTGGCACAGACGATCAGGTCGATCTTGCTGGCCGGCACATCAGCCACCTCCAGCGCCCTGCGCGCAGCCGCCACCGCCAATGTCACCGAAGTCTCCTTGGGGTCTGCAGCCACATGGCGCTCAGCAATGCCGGTGCGGCTGCGGATCCACTCGTCGTTGGTGTCCACGATCTGTTCCAGATCGTGGTTGGTGATCACCTTCTCCGGGACATACGAACCCCACCCCACAATGTGGGCATACCGCGGGCGATAGACCGCCCCGCTACCCCTCTGCGGCTCCTCTCTGGCTGGCCCGTTGTTTGCTGGCCCGTTGTTTGCTGCCCGGTTGTTTGCTGCCCGGTTGTTTGCTGGCCCGCTGTTTGCTGGCCCGTTGTTTGCTGGCCCGCTGTTTGCTGGCCGGTCTGGCGGTTTCGTGCCATCTGCCATGGCTCCTCCTTCGTTGTTGCGGCGCTAGACGTAGCGGCGCAACAGGATACAGGCGTTGTGCCCGCCGAACCCAAAACTGTTGCTCAAGGTCACCCGCACATCCATCTGAACCGCCTGGTTGGGCGTGTAGTTGAGATCGCAGACCGGGTCCGGTTCCTGCAAATTGATCGTCGGCGCGACCAGACCGGTGTTGATCGTTTTGGTGCAGATGATCGCCTCCAGAGCGCCTGCGGCGCCCAGCAGATGGCCTGTCATGCTTTTGGTGCTGCTGATGCGCACATTGTAGGCCGCCTCGCCAAAGACCTGCTTGATGGCCAGCGTCTCGCCGACATCGTTGAGCCGTGTGGCAGTGCCGTGCGCGTTGATGTAGTCGACATCTTGCACCCCTTCACCGTAGGCGGCTGCCTTGCGCAGCGCCACACGCATCGCATCAGCGGCTCCGCGACCGGTGGTATGCGGCGCTGCCATATGGTAGGCGTCGTTGGTGTTGCCGTAGCCGATCACCTCGGCGTAGATATGGGCCCCGCGCGCCAGCGCATGTTCGAGCGTTTCCAGAATCAACACCGCCGAGCCTTCGCTCATCACGAACCCATCGCGGCTGTTGTCGAAGGGACGGCAAGCTGTCTTGGGGTCCTCCACCCGCTGGCTGAGTGCGCCCATCACATCGAAAGCGGCCAGATGGATCGGCAGCAACGCCGCCTCGGTGCCGCCCGCCACCAGCACGTCGGCATCCCCGCGCCGCAAAATTTCGAACGCCTCCCCGCAGGCAGTTGTGCCGCTGGCGCAGGCGCTCACCACCGCATGGTTGGGGCCCTGCAGGCCAAACTCGATCGCCACCTTGCCGCCCGGGCTGTCAACCAGCATGTTGGGCACCATGAACGGGCTGACCTTGCGCAACCCCTTGGCCTGCACCAGCTCGATATTCTCCTGAAAACTGCTCACTCCCCCGATCCCGCTGCCGATCACCACCCCAATACGGGTTGGGTCCTCGTTGTCCAGATCGAGGCCAGCGTCAACGATGGCCTGGCGCGTCGCCACCAACGCATACTGGATACAAGGGTCCAGCCGTCTAGCTTCCTTGCGGTCCATATACAGACCCGGGTCAAAATCGCGTACCTCGCCAGCAAAGTTGACCCGCAGGTCCGCTGTAGAGAAACGGGAGATATGGTCGATACCGCTGTGGCCAGCGACCAGGTTCTGCCAGGTAGCCTCCACGGTGTGTCCCAGTGGGGTCAATGCCCCCATGCCGGTGATCACCACGCGCGGAGGTGTTGTTTGGTTGTTGGTTGTCATACGTGCTAAATCGCTGATTCCTCAATTGACAAGTATTCCGATTTTCGGTTGAAGGATTGTTCAGAAGGTAACAACCCATATATTGTCACAAAGTCGCGCGCAGGCGTGCCTCTTCCCTGTGGGCAGAGGCCAATCTTTATTTGAGCAGTGCAACCCCCAGCGCATCAGAGAGGGTGCGCACGCCAATGACTTCGATGCCCTGGGGAGGGCTGTCGCCGCCACCCCGCTGCAGCGTGCTGCTCGGGGCCAGCGCACGGGTAAACCCCATTTTTTTGGCTTCATGCAGCCGTCGGGCCAGCTGGCCGACGCTGCGCAGCTCGCCGCTCAGCCCCACTTCCCCCACGATGGCCAGGTCGGCGTAGACAGGCCGGTTGCGCAGGCTGCTGGCGATCGCCACAGCCACCGCCAGGTCAGCCGCTGGCTCGTCGACCCGCATTCCCCCGACGACGTTGACGAAAATGTCCTGGTCCCCCAAATCCAGCCCGACTCGCCTGGACAGCACAGCCGCCAGCAACAACAGCCGATTGGGGTCGACCCCATTCGCTGTGCGTCGCGGCATGCTGAAGGTCGTCGTGCTGCACAGTGCCTGGACCTCCACCAGCAGCGGGCGTGTCCCTTCCATCGAAACTGCAATCGTGCTGCCCGTGGCGTTGGGCAGACGCTCAGCCAAAAACAGCTCAGAAGGGTTGGCAACCTCCTGCATCCCCAGTTCGGTCATCTCGAAGACACCGACTTCATTGGTGCTGCCGAAGCGATTTTTGATCGAGCGCAACAAGCGAAACGCATGAAAACGCTCGCCTTCCAGCTGCAGCACCGCATCCACCATATGTTCGAGCACACGCGGGCCAGCGATCGTGCCTTCTTTGGTCACATGCCCGACCAAAAAAATGGGGATGTTCTGCGCTTTGCCCACCCGCAACAACGTCGCCGCACAATCGCGCACCTGGCTGACCGTCCCGGCTGCGCTGGAACCGCTGCCAGAATAGATCGCCTGCACCGAGTCGACGATGACCAGCGCCGGTCTGACCGCTTCGATCTGATCCGCGATCGATTCGACGACGATCTCAGCGAGCACCAGCAGCCGCTCTTCGCGGATCCCCAGCCGGGAGGCCCGGCGCCCAATCTGGTGGGCACTCTCCTCGGCCGAGACATACAGCACCGTTCCGCTGTGGCGGGCGACATCCGCCGCCATCTGCAGCAACAGTGTGCTCTTGCCGATGCCAGGGTCTCCGCCAACCAGCACACAGGCCCCCGGCACAATCCCACCGCCAAGCACGCGGCCTAGCTCTGCCATGCGCAACAGCAGCCGTGGCTGGTCGTCCTGAGCGACCTGGGGGAGGGCGACAGGTCGGCCCAGGTTCTCGACCGAAGCCATCCCTGCCCGCCCTTTGTCTGGCAGACGCGCGGGGGCCTCCTCCAACGTATTCCATTCGCCACACTCCGCGCATTTGCCGGCCCAACGCAGATGGGTGGCACCACAGGCAGAACAAAGATACTGCTTTTTTTCTTTGACAGCCGCCATTGCTCCTCCTCCATACCCGCCCCCTCTGGCTGGAAAACTGCTGCATCCCCATTATAGAAGGACTGTTCGGCGCACGCCAATCTTTTTACCAATGCAGACGGCTCCAGGAGGATTCCTGGAGCCGTCTGTTGTGAAGGCCGACGCACGGTCAGCTTGCCCAGCGCAGCCCTCAACCACCGCCGGTGGCACAGTTGTCGCCCGTCGACGCACTGCTGCCCCCAGCGCTTCCTTTCATCCCAAAGGTAGAAAACTTTTTGCTGACCTCCTGGCTCTGGCAGTGCGGGCAGACCACAGCCTCCAGCGCGCCGGCGCTGCGCATCCAGTATTCAAAAAATGTTCCGCACTGTGCACAGACATATTCGTACAATGGCATCTACAAACTCCTTGTCTTTGACCCCATCTTCCCACGAGCGGATGGGCCCGCTCGCGGCCCTTCTGATTCTACAACCAACCCAGCTTCTGCGCGTTGTCCACCAACAAAAAAAATGCCAACACGAGTACAAACAGGGCAAAAGCTCTGCGCAGATGCGCTGGGTGCAAAGTCTGAGCCAGCCGTGCCCCGAGCAGGGCACCGGTCAGCCCGGCACCCACAAAAATGGCGACTACCTGCACGTCGAGCGGCGGACCATTCAGGTGGCCCAGAAAGCCGGCCAGACTGTTCATGGCGATCACCACGAGCGATGTGCCGACCGCCTGGCGGATCGGCAGCCCCACCCACATCACCAATGCCGGCACGATCAGAAAGCCACCTCCGACCCCAAGAAAGCCGGTCAGGGTGCCGACCCCCCCCCGCTGGCCGCGGTCACCCACCAGCTGCGCCCCCCCCCCGCAGCCTGGGCCGACTGCGGCCCGAGCACCATCAAAAGCCCGACAACCACCATCAACAGAGCAAAGAGGATCATCAGCGCGGTCGACGGCAGCAGCTTGGACCAGCCAGCAGACAGATAGGCAGCCACCATGCCGACCCCGCCGAAGATCACCGCCACCCGCCAGTTCAGAGTGCCCTGCGAACGGTGCATGAAGGCCCCGATCAGGCTGTTGGCCCCGACAATCACCAGCGATGCCGTCACAGCAGCCTGCGGCGTCTGGCCCACGACATAAACCAGCGCCGGCACCGTCAGAATCGACCCGCCACCGCCGAGCAGGCCCAGCGAGAGCCCAATCGCAAACCCCAGCAGAATATCGATCAAAATTTGTTCGATCACCGACCGTTGACCTTTCCCTCTCCGACGACAGCACGCCGCCGTCACCCCGCTCACCCCCGCACAGCCTCCTGGGCTACACCGCGCTCGGTAGGCAGGAACCGGGACCAGCATTCCATCCCTTCGTTGAGGGAGAGCACGCTGTCGAACCCAGCTGCTGCCAGCAGGCTGGCAGCAATCTGCGAACGGTACCCACTGGCACACTGGGTCACGATCGTGCGATCGGTGGGCAAGCTTGCCAACTGGTCGAGCAGGTAGCCCAGCGCAATATGCTGGGCCCCGATGATATGTTTTTCGTGGTACTCGCTTCGCCCGCGCACATCGAGGATCAGCAGATCTTCGTGCGGCAGCCGCTGAGCCAGTTCTCGGGCGGTGACCACTGCCAGCGCCTGGGT
>CAIOHJ010000234.1 GCA_903858085.1 uncultured Chloroflexota bacterium | reverse complement strand
GGCCAGGTCGAGGGCCAGGTCAATCGACTCAAATTGGTCAAGCGCTTGATGTACGGGCGGGGCAAGCTTGACCTCTTGCGAAGGCGCGTGATGGGTGTACCATCACCCAGCTAGCGGTGGTTTCACACAAAGTGCGGGAGACCCCCACAACTGCACCACGAATTTGCAGCAACGCTGCACCACTTTTGCTGCGCAGCGCGCCATCGCAAGATCGGTGACTTTGCAGCAACACTGCACCACTTTTGACAGCGTGATTCGTTGTCACAATCAGCACGGCGAGACTCCCCCTAGGGTCATGGTTTGTTGACCCTGAACACAGCTTGGCGAACATTGTGTGATGTATCGACTGGATGCGCCAGCATCGCATGCTTTGCCTTCCCTGCTCTCGTCATCCCTCGCCATCGCTACCGGGCAAGGAGCACACGGGCAGCAGTCTGGTCAAGGGCCGGAATCTGACTGACCGGGGGCAGTTTTCCTGGTCAGTCAGATTCCGGTTCATCTCGACCCTTGACCAGACTGCCCCGTGTGCTACGCTGCCGGTGCGATGGCAGAGGGGTGATGGGAGCAGGACACCCCTGCTCTTTGATTCCTGAGCTGGAGCGCAGTCTGGCTGCGATGGCTCCCGGCATGGTCAGGCGCTGAGCACCCCCTGTTCCAGGCGGACACGCCCCTGGGCGCGGAAACTCTGGCCGGTGATGACGATCATCTCCGCATGGTGCGTGAGCCGGTCGAGACCAGCGGATGCCAACAACGGGTTGCCGAAGAGGTCAGGCCATTCGGCTGGGGCGCGGTTGCTGGTGAGCATGATGCTGCCGCGCTCATAGCGCTCATTGATGACATCATAGAGGTCTTCCGGCGCCGGCGGCGCCAGCGGCTTGAGGCCGAAGTCATCCAGAATCAGCAGGTCAGGGCGCAGGTAGACCTGCATCCGCTTGTCGAGTGAACCGTCAGCGCGGCCACCGTAGAGATGCTGGAGCATTTTGTGGGCATTGACAAAGAGCACGTCGAAGCCCTGGCGCAGTGCCTCATGGCCCAACGCCTGGGCCAGGTGGCTCTTCCCTACGCCGGTAGGACCGCAGACGAGGACATTCTGCTTCTGCCGAATGTAGTCGCAACTCGCCAACTGGAGCACCTGCGCTCGTTTGACAGTCGGATTGAAGGTGAAGTCATAATTCTCCAGCGTCTTGGCCGTGTTGACCGTGGCACGGCGCGTGCGCAAGGCCAGTTGCTTCTGGGCGCGGCGTTCGACCTCATCTTCGAGCAGGCGAGCAAGGAACTCGATATGGGTCCACTGGCTGTCGATGGCCTGCCGGTGGCGCACATCCAACGTCTCCAGCACGCCGGAGAGGCGCAACTGCTTGAGTTTGGGGGTGAGTTGGTGCATCAGTTCCATCGGATGCCTCCCACCTGTTCGCCAAAGAGGTCGGCCGGTGTGCGCTGGAAGGTGTGTGCTGGCGCAGGGATGACCGGTGGCTGATTGAGCGGCGCCTGTTCCTGGCCCGTTTCCAGAATGCGCTTCACCGTGCCGTAGGTCGGATCACCAAAGCGCAAGGCGCGGTGGCAGGCCGCTTCGATGCGTGCGTCATCATAGTTCTGGCGCAGCTTGAGCAGGCGGCGCACGGTAGGCAACCGCTCGACTACCGGGTCTGCCAGCAACTGCCGGACAACCTGGGCGGCAGCCGGTCCGATGGCATCCGCTGTAGTCTGACAGAGGGGGCGGTCGACGAACAACCCATCCAGCTTCTCTGTTGGCAGGTGATGGGGATTCGTCATGCGCTGCCCCGGTCGCTCTGCTCGCTCGTGGGTAGCCACCAGTTCATAGCCCTGGGTGTAGATACGCACCTCGCAACTGCCGCCCTGGATGCGCAGCTGCTGCCCCACCAGGCGGAAAGGCGCCGAGTAGTAGGCGTGCTCGAAGACCACATGGCAATCGCGGTGCAACTTCACCTCTTTCCAGATGACCAGGTCGTAGTGTGTGGCGGGCAGCGCACGCAGTGCAGCTTGTTCTGTCGTCTGGAAGCGCACCAGCGGCTGCTCTTTGGTGGTGCCGTGCGTACGCTTCCCAGCGGTGGTCAGGCACCACTGGCGCACGGCGTGATTGGCGGTATGCAGGTCGGTCATTTCACGCCCTGCCATGAAGTTGCGTTTGACATAGTGCACACCGCTCTCGACCTTGCCCTTGTGCTCTGGTGTGGCTGGACGACAGGGCGCAACGCGGAA
The DNA here is from genome assembly GCA_903858085.1 of uncultured Chloroflexota bacterium. Taxonomy (GTDB): domain Bacteria; phylum Chloroflexota; class Anaerolineae; order Caldilineales; family Caldilineaceae; genus Caldilinea. Next base: position 1,269 of record CAIOHJ010000234.1, on the reverse strand, counting down.
CCCATAATGCTCGGCGCATTCCAGATAGGCGTATTGCACCTGTGGGTCGTCCCGTGTCGCTTTCACAATCCCTGCCTTCAAGTTGTCGATGACGATCCGCTCCGGCACGCCGTCGAAAAAGGCTAGCGCATTCCGATGCAGCCGCAGCCAGCTTTCCACTTTCTGGTCGAAGACGAATTCCACATAGATATGACGGCTCCAACTGAGCGTCATCACGAATGCCCACGCCTTGCGCCGTTCGTGCGTCTTCGGATCCAGCAAGTAGCCGACATAGCCGAAGTCCACCTGGGCTTCTTCGCCGGGCTTGCACTCCACTCGCACAAAGACCTCCGGCTGCCGGGCCGCCAGCTTGCGCACCAGCCGATACACTGGGTAGTACCCGCCGGTGTAGCCCTGCTCCTGCAGCCGCACCACGATTGCGGCGACTTCCACCCCGGCGTCGTGCAGCTTGATGATCTGTTCCGCATACCCTGTCACTGACGACCGGTTCTGTGGTGGCTGCTTCTCCGGGAGCGTTCGCTTCAGCAATTCCTGTAACTGCTCTGGTGACGGCAGCGGCCCTGTCAGCAATCCCTGTTCTGCCGCCCATTTCCGATATTGCTGCACTGTCCGCCGGTTCACGCCTAGTTCCTTGGCCGTGCGCCGGTCACTGATGCCCTGTTGGATATGATGCAAGATGCTTCGTATGTCCACGTTCCCTTTTCTCCTGCTTGACATCCTTCCCTCCTCGTCTGGTCGTTGCACAGTGACAAGAAGGGTATTCATCCGACAGGAGTCTCGCCGTAATCTGGTGCAGTTTGGCCGCAAATCACCCCGCCAAATCTTTACCCGCAAGTGGTGCACCGTTGCCGCAAATCCCTGGTGCACCGTTGCTGCAAACTACTAGTGTACTATCGCATGCAAAATGACAGTCTTCCGACCGAGCTGGTGCTGGCACACGTGATGTGCGTGCTGGGTGGTAATCCCCTGTCGAGGATTGGTCGTCTTCCGACCACTACATGGTTACGATGAATGGCGAACCATTTGAGGTGTGTGGTAATCCCCTGTCGAGGATTGGTCGTCTTCCGACTAGAAAGATGAAAAACATAACAGTAACTTTAAGCTATTTGGTGGTAATCCCCTGTCGAGGATTGGTCGTCTTCCGACCAAGGGAGTCGCCTCGGGCTTCGCCAGTCGCATACTGTGGTAATCCCCTGTCGAGGATTGGTCGTCTTCCGACAAATCCGATACTATTCGTTCTGCTGAAACTCGATCTAGTGGTAATCCCCT
>CAIOHJ010000233.1 GCA_903858085.1 uncultured Chloroflexota bacterium | reverse complement strand
TGGAGAGAGACAAACCGCTTGCTATGTTTTGCCATGATCAACTCCTTGGTGGTGATGACGGGCAGTCAGCCCTCCCACGATTCAATCTGTCTGCTTGCAGGGTGAACCCCAGACCAGGGGTACCCCTCATTCTACAATCGAAACACCCATGCTGCGCGCAGTGCCTTCCACCATACGCATTGCACTCTCCAGGCTGACCCCTTCCAGATCTTTCAGTTTGATCTCAGCGATCTCGCGCACCTGGGCCTGGGTCAGCTTGCCGGTCTTGTTCTTGTTCGGTTCGGCGCTCCCTTTGGGGATCCCCGCGGCTTTTTTGATCAGGTCGCCCGCTGGGGGGGTCTTGAGCACAAAGGTGAACGATCCATCGGTGAAGATGCTGATCTCCACCGGGATCACCTGTCCCATTTGCCCCTGGGTACGGGCATTGTACTCTTTGCAAAAGCCCATGATGTTGATGCCCTGCGGCCCAAGCGCCGTACCGACAGGCGGGGCCGGGTTGGCCTTGCCAGCAGGCAACTGCAATTTGACGATCGCTTTCAGTTTTTTTGCCATTTTTCACTCCTTCTGAGCCTGGTGAACGCCTCACTCCGACTGGCGATCAAAGATCGACTCCCAGCCCCAGCAAAAAAGATAAAGAGTCTCCAATTCGACCCAAAGCAGCCAGGCCTGTCGGCCAGAGCCACCTCAGATATCGCGCACCAATTGAACAAAATCGACCTCGACCGGTGTCTCCCGGTTGAAGAAGCTGACCATCACGCGAGCCTTGCCCTTGTCAGGATAGATATCTTCGACGATCCCGGTAAATTCAGCAAATGGCCCACTCAGAATGCGCACAGGTTCGCCAGGCTGGAAACTGACCTTGATACGCGGGGCGTCAGACTCGATCCGCTTCATGATCTTGTCGATCTCATCCTGGCGCAGAGGCGTTGGTTTGTTGCCCATCCCCACAAAACCAGTCACCCCCGGGCTGTTGCGCACCACGTACCAGCTGTCTTCGTCCATGATCATGTTGACCAGAATGTAGCCTGGGAAGACACGACGTTCAATTTCTCGCCGCACACCGTTCCGAATTTCAATTTCGGTCTCCGTAGGCACGATGACCTCCAAAATATGGTCGGTCATCCCCATCGATTCTGCACGGTGCTCGATGTTCTTCTTGACTTTGTTTTCCATCCCGGAATAGCTGTGGATCACGAACCACTCGGCGTGCGGGCCCTCTGCAGCCGGCACACTTTCTGGTTCACCTGCATTTTCTGGTGGCTTCTCCATCTTTGCTTCCTTTACACCTTTCTCCCCAGACGCCAGAGCCAAAGCTTGCTTTTGGGCGTCTCCACTACAGCCAGCCACCTTTGACCGATTCTGCCCGATTCTGACCGATTCGGCAGAACGCGACCTCTAGCCAGCCGTGCCCCGAATCAGCAGGCCAATGATGAAAGCAAACAGTGAATCTACACCAAACAGCACAATGGTCGATACAATCGTCACCACAAAAACGATGGTCGACAGACGCAACCCTTCTTCTCGGGTCGGCCAGGTGACCTTGCCGATTTCTGCACGTGTGTCTTTGAGATACCGCACCAGGCGATTTTCGGGCTTGGGCGTCACAGTAGATTTGGTCATGTTTGTCCCTGATTTTCTTCCCATAAATCCGAAAACGACCACCGGGCATTGTGCTCCGGTGGTCAATTTCAGGCAGGCGAGGCAGGACTTGAACCCGCAACCTGCGGTTTTGGAGACCGCTGCTCTGCCAGTTGAGCTACTCGCCTACGTTTACAGACTTGCACAACAGCATGGACAACCCGCTTTGTCGCCTGGCCAACAGGCCAACCGCTTTGATTGTACACACAGAGAGACAAGTCTGCAAAAATCTTACTTCAGAATGGAAGTGATGACGCCCGCGCCGACGGTGCGGCCCCCTTCGCGGATGGCGAAGCGGCTGCCGGTCTCCAAGGCGATCGGGGAGATCAGCACCACTCCCATCTGGATGTTGTCGCCCGGCATCACCATTTCGACATTTTCGGGCAGCTTGATCTCCCCTGTGATGTCCATGGTGCGCAGATAGAACTGGGGGCGGTAGCCCTTGAAGAAGGGGGTATGGCGTCCGCCCTCTTCTTTTTTGAGCACGTACACCTCTGCCGAAAACTCGGTGTGGGGCGTGATGCTGCCCGGCTTTGCCAGCACCTGTCCGCGCTCGATCTCTTCGCGCTGCACGCTGCGCAGCAGACAGCCGACGTTGTCTCCGGCCAGCCCCTGGTCGAGCAGCTTGCGGAACATCTCGACACCGGTCACCACGGTCTTGCGGGTCGGGGCCAGCCCCACGATCTCGACCTCTTCCATCGGCTTGATCGTGCCTCGCTCGATGCGCCCTGTCACCACCGTCCCGCGTCCTTTGATGCTGAAGACATCTTCGATCGGCATCAGGAAGGGCTTGTCGGTCTCGCGCACCGGGGTCGGAATGTACTCGTCGACCATGCGCATCAGCTCCCAGATGCAGGCATACTCGGGGGCGTTGGGGTCGCTGCTGCGCGACTCCAGCACCTTCAGCGCACTCCCGCGCACAAAGGGGATCTCATCCCCAGGGAACTTGTAGCTGCTCAGGAGCTCACGCATCTCCATCTCGACCAGCTCCAACAGCTCCTCGTCGTCCATCATGTCGACCTTGTTCAAAAAGACCACCATCGCTGGCACTTCTACCTGGCGGGCGAGCAGAATGTGCTCGCGCGTCTGGGGCATCGGGCCGTCCGGCGCCGCCACCACCAGGATTGCGCCGTCCATCTGGGCGGCGCCGGTGATCATGTTCTTGATGTAGTCGGCATGGCCGGGGCAGTCGACATGGGCGTAGTGCCGGGTTTCGGTCTGGTATTCTACATGCGAGATCGCAATCGTGATGCCGCGTGCCCGTTCTTCAGGCGCATTGTCGATCGTGTCGAAGGCCCGAAAGTCTGCCCAGCCCTTCAACGAGAGCACCTTGGTGATTGCGGCGGTCAAGCTGGTCTTGCCGTGGTCGATGTGACCGATCGTCCCCACATTGACATGGGGCTTTGTCCGCTGAAATACTGCTTTGGTCATACACCCATCCTCCTACACTGGTTCATTCAGCGTCGTTTTTTGGATAAAACAGTCGCTCGTTTATTTTTTTGATGGCACATGGACACTGTCGAGTCAATTTCATCGTCAAGCTTGTCGAATCAAGCTCGTTCAGTGCAAGGCAAAAACTGTCTGTGGACAACGGATCGCGTCGGTTGCCACAAGCTTTATAGTATACTTGAGCTGTTGTCGATCGCCAAATTGTGGACTTGACAAAAAACGAGAGCGGGGCCAACAAAAAAGCCGGCGGGCAACATGCGTTGCCCGCCGGCAGTTTCTGACGATCAGGCGAGCCCTTTGAGCACCTTTTCAGCAATGCTCTGGCTTACCGGCATGTACTTTTCAAATTGCATGCCGAAGCTGCCACGTCCGCTGGTCATCGAACGCAGGTCAGTGGCATAGCCAAACATTTCAGCCAGAGGAACCAGTGCTCGGACGATCTGCACATTGCCGCTGCGCGACTCCATCCCTTCGACCATCCCTCGCCGCGACGAGAAATTGCCGACGACATCGCCGACGTACTCATCGGGGACTGTCGTCTCGACCTTCATCATCGGTTCGAGCAGGATCGGGCCTGCTTTCTGGGTGCCTTCTTTGAATGCCATGCTGCCAGCAATTTTGAAGGCCATTTCGCTGGAGTCCACCTCATGGTAGCTGCCGTCGATCAGGGCCACCTTGACATCGACGACGGGGTAACCGGCCAGGACGCCACTTTCCATGGCTTCCACCACCCCTTTTTGAACGGGGGTGATGTACTCGCGGGGCACCACACCGCCGACAATGCGGTCCTCGAAGACAAATCCGCTTCCTGGCGGGTTGGGTTGGAGTTCCAGCCAGACGTGGCCGTACTGGCCGCGCCCGCCCGACTGGCGGACAAAGCGCCCTTCGATTTTGACCTGCCGGGTGATGGTTTCGCGATAGGCGACCTGCGGGCGGCCTACATTGCACTGGACCCGGAACTCACGCTTCAGACGGTCTACGATGATGTCCAGGTGAAGCTCACCCATTCCCGAGATGACCGTCTGTCCGGTCTGGTCGTCGTACTGGACGCGGAAGGTGGGATCTTCTTCTGCCAGTTTGATCAGGGCATCGGTGAGCTTGTCCTGGTCTCCCTTGGATTTGGGTTCGACGGCGACCTTGATCACAGGTTCGGGGAATTCGATGGTTTCGAGTGTGATGGGGGTTTTGGGGTCGCAGAGTGTTTCGCCCGTATAGGAGTCTTTGGGGCCCACGATGGCTGCAATGTCTCCAGCGTAGACCTCCTTGATGTCCTCGCGCTTGTCTGCGTGCATGCGCACGATCCGGCCGATGCGTTCCCGTTTGCTGCGGTTGGAGTTGTAGACGGTTTCGCCCGAGCGCAGCACGCCGGAGTAGACGCGCACATAGGCCAGCCGGCCGACGAAGGGGTCGGTGACAATTTTGAAGACCAGCCCGGAGAAAGGCTGTCTGGCGTCAGATTCGCGCGCCTCCTCGATACCGGTGTCGCTGTTGACCCCTTGGACCGGTGGCACATCGATGGGGCTGGGCAAGTAGCGAACCACTGCATCGAGCAGCAGCTGGACCCCCTTGTTGCGCAGCGCAGTGCCGCAAAGAATCGGGACAAGTTTGTTGCTGCAGACCGCTTTGCGCAGTGCTGCATAGAGTTCCTGGTTGGTGATCTCCTCGCCTTCCAGGAATTTGAGCGTCAGCGTATCGTCGGTTTCAGCGACGCGCTCGACCAGCTGCTCACGTGCGGCGGCGGCGGCCTCGCTGTAGTCGTCGGGGATTTCGACGATGGTGGGCGAGGCACCCAGCTCATCCGAGAAGACATAGGCCTTCATCGTGAAGAGGTCGATGACCCCTTTGAACTGGTCTTCGACGCCGAGCGGCAGCTGAATTGGGAGAGGGTTGGCGCCCAGGCGGTCGACGATCATCTCAATGGTCCGCTCAAAGCTGGCGCCAACTCGATCCATTTTGTTGACGAAGCAGATGCGCGGCACTTCGTAGCGGTCGGCCTGGCGCCAGACTGTTTCGGATTGGGGCTCGACGCCTGCGACCGCGTCGAAGACGACGACCCCGCCGTCGAGCACGCGCAAGCTGCGCTGCACTTCTGCTGTAAAGTCAATGTGGCCCGGGGTATCGATCAGGTTGATCTGGCACTCTTCGCCGGTGGTGCGGTCGGTCCAGGAGGTGGTGATCGCGGCTGCGGTGATGGTGATGCCCCGTTCGCGTTCTTGCACCATCCAGTCGGTCACGGCTGTTCCTTCGTGGACTTCCCCCATCCGATGGATCCGGCCGGAATAAAAAAGAATTCGTTCTGTCGTGGTGGTTTTGCCTGCGTCAATATGGGCAATGATGCCGATGTTGCGCATTCTTTCGATCGGATATTCGTTCGCCATAAGTTCGTCCTTACCCATGCTCCAATTTCACACAAACAAAATGATGCGGCGCCGATGCCGACAAATGAACCTTGCTCGGTCTATGCACGGCGCGCTAAGACGCTGTCGCAAAAAGAAGGGAGCAATTCATCTGCGGGCGGGCACCGCATCCTGCCAGGGTGCCCCTGATGGGTAGCGACCCTGATTTGTGCGGATGACACCCAGTTGTCAGCGCTGATTTTGCAACCAAATCAACCGCTGCGGGACTGCCTGTAGACGGTCTCAGTAGCGGAAGTGGGCAAATGCCTGGTTGGCTTCAGCCATCCGGTGGGTATCTTCGCGCTTTTTGATCGTTGAGCCTTCGTTGCGGGCTGCATCGATGAGTTCACCTGCCAGACGGGCGGCCATGTCGCGGCCGCTCCGTTTGCGGGCATTTTCGATCAGCCAGCGCATGGCCAAAGCCTGTCGCCGCGACGAGCCGATTTCCATCGGGATCTGGTAGGTAGCGCCGCCGACGCGGCGTGGCTTTACCTCTACCAGCGGCGTGGCATTTTTGAGCGCGTCTTCAAAGACCTCCAAGCCAGGCCGCTTGGTGCGTTCTTCGATCTGGGCGAGTGCATTGTAGACAATGCTGGCAGCCAGGCTTTTCTTGCCCCGTTCCATCACATTGTTAATAAACTTGGCCACGACCTGGCTGTGGTAGCGAGGGTCTGGCGTCACACTGCGTAATTCAGCACGGTTTCTTCGCATGAATCCACCTTTTTAACTATTTTCGGGTGCTCTTGGCGCCGCCCTTGGCGCCCTTGGCCGCTGCGACAGGGGCGCCTGCCTTGGGGCGTTTGGTCCCATATTTGCTGCGCCCGCGTTTGCGTTTGTCGACCCCTTGGCTGTCCAGAGCCCCGCGCACAATATGGTAGCGCACGCCGGGCAGGTCCTTGACACGTCCGCCGCGCACCAGAACGACGCTGTGCTCCTGCAGGTTGTGTCCTTCTCCGGGGATGTAGGCGGTGACTTCGATGCCGTTGGAAAGACGTACACGAGCCACTTTGCGCAACGCAGAGTTTGGTTTTTTGGGGGTTGTGGTGCGCACCTGGGTGCAGACACCGCGCTTTTGTGGGTTGCCCAGCTTCATACGCCGGGTCCGGCCGGTCAATGTGTTCTGTGTGAAGCGCAGTGCCGGTGCTTTTTCTTTTTTTGCCACGTCTCTGCGGCCCTTGCGGACCAGTTGGTTGATGGTCGGCAAACGTCCCTCCAATTTGACTTGAATCGCACTCCTGCGAAACTTGATACACGCAGGTGAGTTTGGAATACCCACGAAAAGAAACTATAGCATCAGGTTGTAAAAAAGGTCAAATCGACTGGCCCTTGAATGCAAACCAAAGTGGGTCACCCCAACGAACCTGGAATCGGTGCCATGCTCAGGGTCTGGCCCTCCAAAGTGCGGTACTGCTTGAAGAGATCGGCGGTCAGGCAGGAGTGGACAGGGAGGACGCCGAGCAGCCCCCCCACCTGGGCTGTGTGGAGGAGCGTGGCAAAGGCAGCTCCTTCGGCGTGGACAACACCATGCTCTTGCGAAACCGAGCGGACCCAGACATCTTCCAGCGGCGCGCTCCAGCCCTGTTCGGTCAGCAGCACCACGGCCCCAAAGGTCAGCTGCCCCTTGCGGCTGAGCAGACTCTCTTTGGAAAGATGGACGGCACCGCCGTAGAGGATCAGATCGTTGCGTTCGGGGTGGATGGAGACCACCGGGCAGGCCACCACGGTGGCGACGTCGTCGGCGTGGCAGGCGCCGATTTCGACCTGCATCCAGTCGTAGAAGACGAAATTGCCTGGCCGGATCTCGTCGACGGCACCCAGATCGTCGAGCACGCTGCAGGCAGGGGTATCCCCGATCGAGATTTCAAGCCCCGGAAAGCCCTCTGTTGCCAGCCAGGTGCGGGCATCGTTGAGCCGGTCGACGGTGCTCTGGTAGGCTGTGGCGAGTTCAGCGGGGGAGCGGGCGGCGTAGGTATTTCCGGCGTGGGTCAGCAAGCCGCGCAAAGAGAGGGTGGGGCAGTCGGCAAGCGTTCTGGCCAGTGCAGTCAGCTGTGCGCGGTCGTTCCAGCGGAGCCCGCTGCGCGCATAGCCGGCGTCCACTTCAATCCAGATGCCAGCCGGGGCCGTCAGATGTGTGGCCAGAAATTGGGCGGCGACAGGGTGCTCGACGAGCAGCTGCAGGTGCACCCGCTGCGCCAGCGCGTTGATCAGGTGGATCTGGCGCAGATTGGCGGGAAAAGCAACGGTCAGATCGTTCCAACCATGTTCGGCGAAGTAGTGGGCCATCTCCAGCGAGGAGACTGTAGCGGCGGTGACGCCGGCCTCCCGGAACCACTCTCCGACAGCGGCGGACTGGTGGGTTTTGAAATGGGGGCGAAAACGAAGCTGGTTGCGCTGCGCTTTTTCAGCCATGCGTGTGATGTTGCGTCGGGCGCGCGCTGCATCCAGAAGGAGGGTGGGCCGCTCAATGGAGTCATAGAATGGGGCCATCGTCAATGTTCCTCGCAGCAAAATGTGTGGGTGAGCCTCAGGGAGCGGACAAACGAAAGCCCGGGTCAGCGAATGGCTTCCGGGCTTTCGAATTGGTTTTACAGGCTGCACCCCTGGTCAGAAGGAGACTGTGTGCAGGCTACAAAACCAGAGTATTCAGTTGTTCAAAGAGGCCGAGCGATCAGCCACCGATCGAAATCGTGATGCTGCCGCTGTCGGTCGTGACAGAGGCGGCGACACCAAAGCCACCCAACGCGCCGTTGATGTAGCTGCTGACCAGGTCCATGAGCGGGCCGCTGACCATCATGCCATTGGCGCCAGCCGAAGTCAGGTTGACCATCACCTGGTTGTTTTCGACCATGACGGTGCCCATGACGTCGACGTTGTTGCCGCCCAGCAGCACGCCTTCTTTCATGGCGATGCGGGCATGCAGGTGGTTGTCCGGTTCCAGCCAGACGGTGATGGCGTCGATCGGCTGGTTCGGGCCTGTGTTCTGGCGCAGAAGCTCGGTGAGGAAGCTGCTCAGCTGGGCTTCGCTCCAGGTCACCTGGCCGCTCATCAGGCCGGCCAGGCCGGCGTTCTGCCCTTCCAGCGCTGCGTCGACGCTGATGGGGACTTCACGATCGGGTGCTGCCACATCGCCCATAGCACAGCCGGCCAGGGCCGACATCGCCAGCAGAGCGACCATTGCTACAACCCAAATTCTCCGGTTCAGCATAGAAACCTCCCTTTGTCGTGGAAATCATGAAATATATTTTTGGACTTTGCACAGTCCTCGTGATGGGAAATCTACAGCAGTATACTGTATCTTTCGCCATTCGCAAAAACTGTAAAAATTGATCAAACGATTGAACGGACAGCAGGGTCAGGCAACTTTCAAACAACACTGTCAGCCGGGATCGTTTTTTCCTTGTCTTTCGTGTCTGCATTATATCAGGGGATGGGCACGATGGCAAGCGTTCAAAAACGGCGGATTCCTGACGATTCTGCTGCGGCGGGATCTGGTGGGGCAACCGTACCTGTCGCGCAGGGCAGGCTGTTTTCGTCGAGGATCCAACCGTCGAGCACGGCAGCAAGCACCTCGTCCAGAAATACCTCGTCCAGAAATACCTCGTCCAGAAAAGGGGGGGGGGAACAGACATTCCAGCTGGATGTCGGCGTCGGTCAGAGAAGGGCTGGTCAGAGAAGGGCTGGTCAGAGAAGGGAGAGGGGGTCGATGTCCACATGCCAGCCCAGGGGGATCTCCAGCCCCCGCAGCACAGCGGCTGGGTCTGGGGCGCGCAGCAGCAGCTGCCAGCGATAGTGGCCTCGGTGGCGTTCAAAGAAAGCGGGGGCTGGG
>CAIOHJ010000232.1 GCA_903858085.1 uncultured Chloroflexota bacterium | reverse complement strand
GCTTGCTTACAACTCGATGTCCCCGATTGACTCCAACACATAGGTCGGCTGATAGGGAAAACGGCCAATTTCTTCGCGCCGGGTGACACCCGTCAACACCAACACCGTGTCCAGCCCGCTGCTCACCGCCCCGACAATATCAGTGTCCATGCGGTCGCCGACCATCACCGTCTCTTCAGAATGGGCCCCCAGATAGGTGAGGGCGCTGCGCATCATATAAGGGTTGGGCTTTCCTACAAAAAAAGGAGACACCCCGGTCGCCTCCTTCACGAGGGCGGCCATGGCCCCACAGGCTGGAACCACCCCCTCCTCGCTCGGCCCGGAAGGGTCGGGGTTGGTGGCGACAAACCGGGCCCCGCGCGCGATCAGACGGATCGCCTTGGTGATCTGGGCGATGTTGTAGCCGTGGGTCTCGCCCAGCACCACATAGTCCGGGTTTGCTTCGGTCATGACATAGCCGGCATGGTGAATCGCGTCGGTCAGCCCGCTTTCGCCGATCACGAACGCCTTTCCATTGGGCAGCTGGCGCTCCAAAAATCGCGCCGTGGCGATCGCCGACGTAAAGATGTGGTCGCTGGTCACCTGAATCCCAGCAGTCTGGAGCCGGTGGGCCAGGTCGCGCGGGGTGTACATCGGGTTGTTGGTCAGCACCAGATAGTGGATCCCGCGCTCGTTGAGGGTGTCGATGAAACGCTGCGCGCTCGGGATCGCCGTCGCCCCACGGACCAACACCCCATCCATGTCCATCAGATAATTTTTGTATTTTTTCATCTTCGGTTTGGCGGCGAAAACCACCCTGGCGGGCGACAGAAGCCGCTTTCCTCCTTTCGTGATACAAGGGTCTGCATTCTTTGACCTTCTCCCATCCAGGCTGGGTGGGGATGGAGCGGTTCACTCGCGCAGGTGTGCAAAGAGGTCCGTGCTCAGGTAGCGCTCGCCATTGGAGGGGATCACCGCCACGATCAGTTTGCCGGCATTGGCGGGACGGCTGGCCACCTGCAGCGCAGCGTGCAGGATGGCGCCCGAAGAAATGCCGACCAGCAGCCCTTCTTCCGACGCAGCCCGCCGGGCCAGGGTGAAGGCCTCCTCGTTGCTGACCGCCACCACTTCGTCGAGCAGCGTGGTGTCGAGCACCGCCGGGACGAAACCCGCCCCGATCCCTTGAATTTTGTGCGGACCCGGCTGGCCTCCTGAGAGCACCGGCGACGCCGCGGGCTCCACAGCAACCGCCTGAACGGTTGGTTTGCGCGCTTTGAGAACGCTGGCCACCCCTGTGATGGTGCCCCCTGTCCCGACCCCGGCCACCAGAATATCGACCTGGCCGTCGGTGTCGGCCCAGATCTCCTCGGCGGTGGTGGCCCGGTGGACAGCCGGGTTGGCGGGGTTCATAAATTGTTGCGGGATGAAATAACGGCTGTCTTCCGCAGCCATCGCCTCCGCTTTGCGGATCGCCCCCCGCATTCCTTCGGCGCCGGGGGTGAGCACCAGCTCGGCCCCGTAGGCGCGCAGCAGCAGCCGCCGCTCGACGCTCATGGTCTCTGGCATGACGAGCGTGCAGCGGTACCCTTTGGCAGCAGCGACAAAGGCCAGCCCGATCCCGGTGTTGCCGCTGGTCGGTTCCAACAAGATGGTCTCCGGGCCGATCTGGCCTGCCGCCTCGGCGGCTTCTACCATGCTCAGCCCGATCCGGTCTTTGACGCTGCCCGCCGGGTTGAAGAACTCCAGCTTGGCCACCACGGTGGCGGAGAGACCGGCGGCGATGCGGTTCAGCCTGACCAGCGGTGTCTGCCCGATCAGCTCGGTAATATTGGCGGCGATTCTCATGGTTCTGTCCTTTCTTACGGTTGGATTGGGTCACTGGGTTGGGCTGCCAGCCAGAGGCTGACACCTCCTCAGGCCACAGGGGCTCGGCTCAGCTCTGCTGTTCCAGGCTGGCAGCGACTGCTGCCAGGATCTGTCCTGCCGCGCTGGCCAGTCCACTCTGGCCAAAACCTGCAATTGCAGACAATTCCTCTGCCGTGTGCGGCGCCTTGGCGGCAATTTGCCGCAGCAGGCTGTCGGAGGCCACGGCCACCGGGTGCACCCGTCTGTCGACGGCAAGTTTCTGGCGCAGCTCCTGCATCCGCAAAAAAAGCTGTCGCTCTGCTTGCGGGGAAACTGCCCGAGCCGGTCGCTGGCTCGCACGCCCCTGCTCGACCAGCCGCTGTTGGGCTTGCAGCCGCTCGTCGTCGTCCGGCTGCTGGGGATGCAGATTGACCAGATCGAGCCAGATTTTGCCGTACTGCTGCAGCCGCTGTCCGCCCAGCCCGGGCAGCGGCTGCAGTGCCTCCAGCGTCTGCGGGCGCTGCACTGCAATGGCCAGGATCAGCTCGTTGCGCATGATGACGTAGGGGGGCTGCATCAGACGGGCCGACTCCTGGCTCCGCCACCGCCACAACGCTCTTTGCAGCCCCGTGTAGCGATCCGCCCCCTCGCTGCCCACGCTTGCCTCCGCTTCGTCTGCATGCCCCGGGTCGTAGAGGGCAGGC
>CAIOHJ010000231.1 GCA_903858085.1 uncultured Chloroflexota bacterium | reverse complement strand
CCAGATCACGCCGCGGAACTGCAGTTCAACGAGGGGCTTGAGCGCCGCCGGGCAGGTGTTGACGTCGCGCAACTCCTGCCGGCTGTAGCCGGGCAGGTAAAAGATGGGCGGCTGCGCTTCAGAAACCGAGGTTCTTCGAGAAACTCGGTTTCTAGCATCCCACTCAGGCGGCTCGGCACCGGGCGGCAGCACGCCGGAGAGCATGCAGCGCAACCAGATGGCTGGCCCCATGCGTGCGGCCGGATCATACGTGCCCAGCACGAAGAGTTCCGGCATGGCCGCCTGCAATGCCGGGATTGCGCTCTGCCACTGGCGGTCATGGTCGGGCCAGAGGATACAGGCCGGCGCGGCCTGGGCTGCGCCGTTGTGGTTGGCCGCGCTGCGAATGGTGCGGATCAGGTGGTCGAGGATGCGCATAGGAGGGCTGAGTCCCCTGCCGTCAAAGCAGTTGTTCTCAGAAGTATCCTCGGCCTAGAACTTTCCCGGCAGTCGGGTCTGTGTCGTCGGCCATCACCTGTATTTTGTCAATCATGCGCTGGAACACGTCCACATGATACCTGGCCCCATCCAGGAACTCGACGTACTCGCTACGATGTGCTTTGCGGTCGCGCGCAGTGCGATATTCCTGACGGACATTCGAGTTCATTCGTTTGGCCTTGCGCACAATCAAAACATCGTCGATATGCGTGGATGTTATTGATACTGGTGTCATGTCAAGAAACTCGCAGACAAGAAAATAGAGCGAAGCGGGAACCGCAACTTTGAGGTCTCTGCTCGTTGCCACAGCCTCCTGAAACATGGTCTTATCCAGATTGGTCTTGCACTCCACGCACACGTAGCCCAGGTACACTTCCATTCGCTCTGCGTCACGGAATTCTCTATCGAAAGAAGTCATCATATAGAGACGTTTCCCAAGGACGAAGTCTTGGTCCTTTGTCCTCAGACTTGCCTGGCCACCGAGACCGATATTGCCCGGACCTGAAGTGAAGCTCAGCCCTGCATAAGTCTTCTGCGGTCCGAATTCGAACCTGCCTGAAGGAAGGCTAAGTCCCCGGAACATCAACTGCGGGAGAAACTCCTCCAGGATCGTGTTGTCAAGTTTAAGCTGTCCCTTCTGGCGGTAGAGAAAGTCCTTGGGGCTGTCAAAAATCAACTCAAGATCGATGAACCTCTTGTACTGATTGGTTGCGTCAACAAGTTTCTGCACAGCTCCTTCTCGTCCCGCCCATACAGACTCGAGATCCTCGATCCACTTGCGGTACCGAAGGAGCGCATCTTCGACACGTGGTTTGTCTGCCTCTGGCAATCGTGGGTTCTCCAGAAGCGCCTGGAGCTTGGAGTAATGAGGTGTCGGCAGCTGAAAGTCGCTCATGTAGGGTAGTTTTCTGCTTTTTCTTTGACCATCATCACGTAGTCCCGCGTTTGATAAGTGCCATAGGCGCCACTGTTAAATACCGGAGTTCCCTCCGTGCGTTCCACAGCTTCCACAGCCTCATCAAGCAAAGACCTGTTTTTCGGGGAAACTGTAGGGAAGCCTTCTCTCAACGCATCGCTGGCCACGATGTGACCAACGGTTTCTGGGGGATATCCTCCATTCGAGTAGGACCGTCTTGTTAGGTTGAGGATATCCTCACGGATGTCTTGTCCAAAACGGTTTCGGAAGACGCGCTGCTGCCTGATCGCAAGGTCAAACAGACCAGTGTGTTCCGCAAGGGCTTCGACTACCTTCGCATTGTGGAACGGAACGCCGAGTACCCTTGATTCGTATCCTACGACCAGCACCAAACGACCTCCTGGGCGAACAACCCTTGCGAGTTCCTGCAGAACATTTGCCATGTCGACACAATACTGCACTACGGTGAGGAATCGATTCCCACGGTTTGCCCGATTAGAGCCAATCTCAGAGCGAGCGACACGCAGCACATCCCAACCAAGAATTTCGACAGACCGGCGATAATTCTGGTGGTAGTTGAACACGTTTATGTATGGAGGCGAAGAGACAACGAAATCAATAGACTGCTCCTCTAAGGGGAGGCAACGAGCATCCTGCAGATCAGCCTTTATCACTTTGTCTGAATATGGAAGCCCCCTCACTAGCTTTGCAAGCGCCATGAGTTTGCTCTGGATCAGATCGCCGGAAATCTGGTTATTGAAAACGTCGAGCAACACCACGAGTGCATTGCACAATATCTTTGCGTAGTCACTGATTGACGTGCTGATTCGGATGATTCTGGATTCCACCTCTTCGGGAGGAATCACGTCATCCGCGAAGAGCACGATCGGGAACTCGCGCTCGACTTTGGAGCGAAGCTCGCAGATTGCGGCCTCGCGTGAAGAAGGGGGAAGGTTAGCAAACTCGTAAAGCTTGCTGAATGTCCACGCAGACGGATTCAGCTCAAATCCGTAAGCCGACACTCCCATTCTGGCGGCTTCGTAGAGGACAGTTCCGCTTCCCACAAACGGGTCGAGGACTACCGCATCAGGCGGACAGTATGCTGCAAGCAGTGTCTCGATGAGCTGTGGAGAAAACTGTCCGCGCCATGCAAACAGGTTTGACCGGCTTTTGTCTTCAATATCCAGAAGCCGTTGCGGGATTTCTGTCGCAAAATCAGTCACCGTGCGCGTTTCCTTCTCACCGCTCGCATTGCCTGCATTGGGGTGGGGACGACGAAGCCGGCCAGATAGAAGAGCATAAGACATCGAAAAAGGCATCGCTCGACTGCAGAGTCCGGCAGTAGCGACATTGGGACAAATGCATCGTCCACCCCCTGAATCCCTGTGATCTGGATGAACTCACCTGGCGCTACAGGCGAAAGTCGTTGCAGTTCATGACGATGATTGTATCACGGATAGAAAAAGAGTAAAGAAACGTTGGCGGAGGCCCATCGAAGTCTGCGTCGGCGATCTCTTCTCACCCGAGATTCACGCCCTGATCGACGAGCCCTTGGCTGGGATGCATGAGAACTTGCTCCTTGGCAGCGTCGATGCACTGGCTAACGAGCCCCGACCGCTCAGAGTCCCGACTGTAAGGGCATCTCCTTACCCAGAACTTTTGTTCTGATGGACATCGCCGGCGGCAAGCGATTGGGGACGCATACTTTGGTACATCGCAGTGATCTCAACCAACTGTTGAAAGCCTTTCCACAACACGGTGACGCCGGGTGGGCCATGTTTTGTGGGCGGGTACAGACGGCTGAATCTGCACGCGACAAAGTCAGACGAATTGAAGTACAATGTGATCTGTGGTATGGTTGCATCTTCACAGGATTCGTGTATAATCAGCACATACGTTCTGAAACTTCAGCTTGTTATACAGCCTTGAGGTCTTCTGTCGTCCATGCCCGTGTCACCATTTCCGAAGATCTACCATATTGTACATGTTGATCGTCTACCATCGATCATCAACGACGGGTGGCTTTGGTGTGATGCAGAGATGAATCGAAGAACGCCGGTGGGAACGACGATCGGCATGAATGATATCAAGCAGCGGCGGCTGTCTCAACTGAAGTTGAACAGTCATTCAGACCTGCGCGTCGGAGATTGTGTACCTTTCTATTTCTGTCCACGGTCGGTTATGTTGTACCTGATCTTTATGCGCAATCACCCTTCCCTTGCCTATCGGGGCGGTCAGGGACCGATTGTTCATCTGGAGGCCGATTTGCGGCGGACGGTGGCTTGGGCAGACGAACGCAGACGACGCTGGGCGTTCACGCTGTCCAATGCTGGTGCTTCCTATTTTGAGGATCGCTGCAACCTGAATCAGTTGGGTGAAATCCAGTGGGATGCCGTCAACGCCACTGACTTCCGCGACCCGCAAGTCAAAGAGGGCAAGCAGGCGGAGTTCTTGCTTGAACACCAATTCCCCTGGGAATTGGTCAGCCGTATCGGTGTTTATTCGCAGGCAGTCTACTCGCAAGTGGTGACAGTGATGCAGAACGTCGTGCATAAGCCGCCTGTACAGGTTATGCGTGCCTGGTATTATACTACTGATGGGGTGGAGCGATGATCCAATTCAAAACTGGCAATTTACTGACAGAAGATGTCGAGGCTCTGGTCAACTCCGTCAATTGCGTTGGCGTGATGGGACGCGGGATTGCGCTGCAATTCCGCAATGTGTTTCCAGCCAATTATCAAGCGTATGCCGAGGCATGCAAACAGCATGAGGTGAAGCCCGGGCAGATGCTGGTGTACGAGACCGGCCAACTGACCAATCCTCGCTACATCATTAACTTTCCAACAAAACGCCATTGGAAAGGCAAGAGCCGGATGGCAGATATCGAGGCGGGATTGGTCGCCCTCGTCGAGGAGATCCGGCGTCGCAACATTCAGTCGATCGCCATTCCACCATTGGGCAGCGGCCTGGGGGGGCTG
Source organism: uncultured Chloroflexota bacterium (assembly GCA_903858085.1). Classification (GTDB taxonomy): domain Bacteria; phylum Chloroflexota; class Anaerolineae; order Caldilineales; family Caldilineaceae; genus Caldilinea. The sequence continues at coordinate 850 of CAIOHJ010000231.1, read as the reverse complement.
GAATGGAGCGCCGTGCGGGAACGAATCGAGGCAGCGCTGCACAGTCTGGTGGATCGACAGATTATCATTTACGAACCAAGTAATGTAACAAGCGACGCGCGTGCCAACTATTCGAGCAATGTCCCGCGGATGACCGTGGGGCGGGCAGCATTGGTGGAACTGATCGACCGTTATCTGCGCGGGCTGCTCGATCCGTTTGTCACGCTGTTGGAGGTGCATAAGCTGATGTACTTCCTACAGGAGACCGGTGAACCGCTGCGTCTGCGCTACGTGCAGGGCGTGTATGGGCCTTACGCAGAAAATCTACGCCACGTGATGAACGAAATCGAGGGGCATCTGATCGTGGGCTATGCCGATGGCGGGGATGCGCCTGACAAGCAGTTGGAACTGGTCCCTGGCGCACTCGAAGAGGCGAACGCTTTTCTGCAGAACAAGAAAGATACGCTCACACGGCTGGCCAAGGTTTCGGCCCTGGTGGAGGGATTTGAGTCGCCCTTTGGCCTGGAATTGCTGGCAACCGTGCAATGGATTGCCACCAGAGCGCCAGTGCAATCCATCGACGATGTCATTGCGCAGACCTATGCCTGGAATGAGCGCAAACGCCAGTTTTCCAAACGTCAGATCAGTCTGGCGCTGGACTTGCTGCATGACAAAGGGTGGGTAGGTGAACAACGTCTCTAGGCATCGCGATCCTTTTCCCGCGCCGCGCGCTTTTCCGCCAGCGTCAAATGCCAATCGTTGATCCGCTCCCCCCCGAACACCCCATACCAGGGCGCCGACGCCACATCCTTGCCGCGGTCCTTCTCCCATTGAATATTCGGCCTGTCGCGCAGCACGCCCGCACCCTTCT
>CAIOHJ010000230.1 GCA_903858085.1 uncultured Chloroflexota bacterium | reverse complement strand
CCTGGTGAGTATCTGGTGCTGGCACGCGGGGATCCTGCTGCGCGTGCAGGCTATGTCGAGGCCCGCTATCAATATGGGGCATTACAGCTGGTCAACAACGAAGGGACGCTGCAGCTCTATCCCCCAGGAGGTGCTGTTGCTCTCGACAGCGTGACCTGGGGTGAATACGCCGGGCGCGCTGCAACCGCTGGCGCCAGCCTGGAGCGGGTCGACAACAACCTGTGGGTGGCTGCAACAACGCCCTGGAGCAATACTCACAGCGACCGAGGCAGCCCTGGCCGCGCCTTTGCCGGCAGCATACCGACCTCTACCCCGTTTCCCACAGCGACCCTGCCTGTGTCGCCCACCCTACCTTCGGCCACCCCCACGGCGTCGCTGACAGCGACCGCCCTGCCCTGGCCGACTCCAACACCGTTCCCGCCAGCCACCGCCACGCCGGCGGCTACAGCTGTTCCAACCGCATCGCTGACTGTCACTCCCTTCCCACAGATTCTGCTGAGCGAAATCATGGTCGACCCGCAGGCGGTCGAAGACGCCGACGGGGAGTTTGTCGAGCTGGTCAACCACAGCCCAGTGGCAGCCAATTTGCGGGGGTGGCAACTGGTGGACAGCGAGGGACGCAGCCATACGATCGCAACGGATCTCTGGATCGCGCCGGGAGAGTATCTGGTGCTGGCCCGCGGCACACAGGCTGGGGTCAATTCTTATGTAGATGCTGATTTTTGGTACGGATCGCTGCAGTGGGTCAACACTGCCGGCGGTGTACAACTCCATCCGCCTGGAACGACAAACCCAGTGGATCAGTTGGCATGGGGCAACGATGTCGGGCGCCCCGTAGTTGCAGGGGCCAGCTTCGAACGTGTGAGCCTGGCCGAGGATCGCTGGGTGGTTGCTGCAACGGCCTGGTCTGCAACCCACAGCGACCGAGGCAGCCCAGGCACTGCTTTTTCTGGCAGTGTTCCAACCGCAACACCCACCAGCACACCACTGCCTGCGATCTGGCTGCCAGTAGTTTCCATCAGTGCTCTGCAAATCGACGAAATACATTTTCAAGGCAGCGATGCAGAGTTTATTGCTCTGGTCAACCAGGGAGCAGAACCTGTCGCGTTGGCTGGATGGATGGTGGGCGATGCAGAGACACCGAGCAGCCAGGAAGGAATTTACCGGCTGCCGGCTGCCGTGGAGCTGGCAAGCGGCGCAGTCTTTGTGGCTGCACGCCATGCTGCCGGTTTTCAGGCCACTTTTGGTCGTTTGCCCGACGCTGCCTGGGAAAGCGGGGCCGACCTGGTCCCGATGCTGGAGCGCGTCAGCGGCCTGGGCAGCGGGAAACTGGCACTGGCGGATGGCGGGGACGAGGTGGTGTTGCTCGACCCAGACTGGCATCTGGCCGATACAGCAGCCTATCATGCGGCAGCATATGGGTCGCTGGGTCTGCAAGGCAATCTGGCCCCACCATCTGGATTTTCACTGCAGCGCGTGCCTGTGGCCGGCTGGCCTGTCACGCTCGAACTGCGGCAGCGTTTTCTAGCGGCTCCTCCCCAGCCGTTTGTGGCGTTGGCGCTGCCTGCTCCGCTGGAGGTTCCTCCCATCTGGTTGGACGCCTCCCACCAGGCGATCTGGGGTTCGCTGGGGGCTGTGAGCAATTTCTCACCCGGTTTCACTGCGCCCCCGCAGTTTCTGCTGGCGCAGGCGGCAGCGCAGGGATTGGATTTTCTGGCCATCGCCGACAGCAGCCCGGCTGCGGTCCCGGCTACTGCTGCTGCCATCCACGTGCCCGCCTGGCGGTGGGCAGAAGGAGAGGAAGAGATCGTCGTCTACAGCGCAGAGATGCCGGCTGACTGCACGCGCGAAGGTGTTGCCGCCTATCTCGCCCAGAGCAACGCTCCCTGGCAGGCCGTAGCGGGCAGCCATCTCACCGCCGCCCCGGTGCTGGCAGCACCGGCCGCTGCGCCACCCGCCAGCCTGGCCGGGTGGTTCGATGGCTGGCAGCGCAACGTCCTGCCCGCACTGCCCGCCGGGAACTGCAACCCTTCCCTGCCAGGGCTCGTCGAGCTCGCCCCGCGCTACACTGGGCTGGCGGTTGTCAGCGCAGACGAAGCAGGGGTGCGCGAGGCGCTGCAGGCTCGGCGGGGCTGGGTGACGTCCGCGCCAGGAATCTGGCTGGCGCTCTGGGTCGAAGACGAACAAGGGCAGCGTACCTGGATGGGACAGGAGCTGGAGCCAGCCAACCAGGTCACCCTGCACATCGTCTACGGGGACCGTCAGGGCGAACCGGCCGGACTGACCCTCTGGCAGTCCGGCCAGCCGCTCTTGCGGCTGGACTCCCCCCCCACAGACGGACTGTGGCAGACGACGATCCCGGCGCTGCCCGGCGTCCTGCTGACCGCAGTGGCCACCCAGTTCGACGGCGATTTTGCCGTGACCGCACCGCTTCAGATACGCCCTGCTGCAGCAGCTGCACCGCTCCTCAACGAGGTGCTGCCCGCACCGCGCAGCGACCTCAACGGCGACGGCACAGCCAACCACGACGACGAGTATATTGAGCTGTACAACCCTGGCCCGCTCCCCCTGCTGTTGAGCGGCTGGTCTCTGGTCGACAGCGACGACCCGGCAGTCGCCCAACGCATGACCTTTGGCACAGCACAGACGCTGGCCAGCCACGAATATCTGCTGCTCTGGCGCACAACCCATCGGCTCTTTCTGCCCAACGAAAGCGGGGTGGTGCGGCTGTTGGACCCGGCAGGGGTCGAGCAGGATCGCATCGACTGGGAACCCAGCATGGTGCGCGGACGCAGTGTGGCCCGCATCCCCGACGGAGGGAGCTGGGTGTGGGGGGCAGACCCCACCCCCGGAGAGGCCAATGGCCACCACAACGACCCAGAAAGCCCTGGGCCCACAGCCCCCCACCCCCCTGCAGAGGAGGCGGGCCGGCCAGACGAGACGGCCGGCCAGGCCGGCGGCCCCCCGGGTTCGATCGCTCAGGCCAAGCTGGCAGGGCTGAACGCTGAGGTAGAATTCCGAGCAGTGGTGGTGGCACCGCCCGGACTCTTTGCCGACAACATCTATGTGGCTGACGTGGCCGCCGACGGCGTCACCGCCGGGATCGGCATCAACGTCTACCTGCGCCAGGGCGACTACCCACCGCTGGCTGCAGGCGATCGGGTCCTGCTGCATGGCCGGCTGGACTCCTTCCGCGGCGAGACCGAGCTGGTGCTGACAGGCCCGGAGCAGATCTGGCGGATCGAAGGAGGCGCTGCGCTGCTGCCGCTGGCGGTGCAGCCCGGCGACGTCGGCGAAGCGCTGGAAGGACGGCTGGTCACCCTGCGCGGGGCTGTGACTGGCTGGCAGCGGGACAGCCTCTACCTGAACAGCACGGCCAACCCCACAGACCCCTCCGTGCGCGTCACCGTGCGCAGCACGCTGCCCTGGAAACGTCCCTACGTCCATCGAGGAGAATTCTGGCAGGTGACCGGCATCGTCAGCCAGTTCGCCAGCGCGGCGCCCTGGAACGGCGGCTATCGAGTTCTGGTCTGCTGGCCGCAAGATCTGTTCAAACCGTAGACCCGTGCTCGCACATCCGCCGCTGTCAGAGCGTGGGCGAAAAGTCGCCGCGCAGCGACGACAGACCCGGCAATTCGAGCGCCTCCATTCAGCGACCTGCGCAAAAAGCTGACAGTCTTGACAAGACCAGCCAAGTCAGTCAGAATCTGAAGAAAGATTGGGTCTGCTGGTCTCTGTTGAAGACAAAGGAGTGTCAGGCAATGCGCGAGCAAAACAAAAAAACGACTCCCCAAGAAGTCTGGCAACTGCTGCGTGAATTGATCGAAACACAAAAAGAGACCGAGCGGCTGCTTAAGGAGAGCAGCCAAGAGACCGAACGGCTGCTCAAGGAGAGCAGCCAGGAGACCGAGCGGCGTTTCCAGGAGGGCGAGCGGCGCCTCCAGGAGACCGAGCGAGTACTCAAAGAGAGCAGCCAGCGGGTCGACGAACAGATGGGAAAATGGGGCAACCGGCTGGGCGAATTTGTGGAATGGCAGGTGCGCCCAGCCGCAGTCAAACTCTTTCAAGAATGGGGCATCGACGTGACCGAGCTTCAGTCCAACATCTCGGTGGCAAGGGGAGCAGAGGAGGGAATAGAGATCGATCTGCTGGCGGTCAACGGCACCCAGGCGGTGGCAGTCGAGGTCAAAAGCAGGCTGACCCAGCAGGATGTGGACGAACATTTGGAGCGTCTGGCCAAATTCAAGCGGCTGTTGCCCCGCTACCAGACAATCAACCTCTTGGGAGCGGTGGCGGCGTTTGTCATCCCGCCGGATGTGGCCAGCTATGCCTACCGTCGCGGCCTCTTTGTCATCGCTCAATCTGGGAAGGACCTGGTCATTCTCAACGACAGCAAGTTTCGGCCCAAAGCCTGGTAGCGCTCGCCGCATCGGGTCGGGGGGAGCAGTCCCAGTCGGGATGCTGCTCTTTTGAAAACTCTTCCCCTGGTACCCCGACCGCCCCCTGCGCGCTGTTTGACGCCGACGGCGTACTCTGTTATGCTTTGAAGACTCCTCATCCCACCCTCGGCTGGAGACAGCTGGCTGCCTGGAGACGTATTCACGTTCTGTTCGAAAGGAACCCTGATGACCCGCAAGCATTTGTTTGGACTCTTGGCCTTGACCCTGCTGTTGTGCGTAGCGTGGATGGCAGAGATGAGGTTGCCCCCCTCTGCCCTGGCAGCACCCCAGGAGTCGCCGCTGCCCGAACCCGAGTCGCCACTGCCCGAACCCGAGTCGCCACTGCCCGAACCCGAGTCGCCACTGCCCAGCCCAGAACCCGGCCCCGCCGACGGATCGGCAGGGGAGAGCGCCATTTTTCCTGGCAACGCAGCTGTCGAACTGTCCCCGCCTGGAACAGGTGGCAAAATTGCGATCCGCTTCAAAACGCAGCAAACCACTGTCGGCTGGTGGGACGCGTGTGGCCAGCTGGTCTTGGCACCCAATCTTGGCGGCTACGCCGATATTCCCGCAGGTGCCGCCGAAATCAGCATCCCAGGGGATGTGACAGGCAAGTTTTCGTTGGTGGACTGGACCAAGACAAAGCGCCCCAACGGCGAATGGGTGCTGCAGAGAACCGTCGCCCCAACCTGCACAGAGAGCTGAACGACCCAGACCGTCTGCCTTCAGCGCCACTTGGGCTCTCCCGGGTGGCGCTCTTTTTTGTCGGTTTGACTGGCCGAGAAGTCCCGCACGGCTGTGGTATACTGGAGGCCATCTTTCAGCGCCCTCTGTGCAGGAGCCAGCTCGTGGACGCACCTGTTTTTCTTTCGGTAGGGATCGATGTCGGAACGACCACGACGCAGCTGCTTTTTTCCGAGCTGCAGACGGTCAGCGTCGCTCAGCCAGGCCAGATCCCACGTCTGGAAATTGTTGTACGCCGGGTGCTTTACCGCAGCCCGGTCGTGCTGACGCCGCTGTCCGACCCTGAAACGGTCGATGCCCCACGCCTGTATGCGTGGGTGCAAACCGCATATGCAGCAGCCGGGGTAGTCCCTGCCCAGGTCGAGACAGGGGCTGTGATTGTGACCGGCGAAACCGCCAAGAAACAAAATGCCGACCGGATTCTGGCCGCACTGGCCGGGCTGGCCGGTGAATTTGTGGTCAGCGTGGCCGGCCCCCACCTCGAAGGGGCGCTCGCAGGGCGCGGCTCGGGCGCCGCTGCCTATGCCCGCCACCACTTCACAACCGTCACCAATATCGATATCGGCGGAGGAACCGCCAATCGAGCCACCTTTCAGGCGGACCGTCTGCTCGCCACCGCTGCCATCACCTGCGGGGGCCGGCTGATCGAGATCGATGGCCGCCTCAGCCGGGTGCGCAGCGTGGCCGAACCGGCCCGCGCCATCCTGGCTGCGTGCGGGCTGCGGCTTGCCCCCGGCGACCCGGTCGACCTGGCCACGCTGCGTCGCTTCACCGACCAGATGGCAGCGCTGACGGTGGAGCTGATCCACGGCACCGCCTCCCCGCTGGCTCAACAGCTCTATCTGACCCCACCCGCGCCACCGGCAGCACCAGGCACCCTCCTGATGTTTTCCGGCGGTGTCGGCAGCGCCTACTATGCCAGGACAGCTGCTGACAGCGTAGCCGAAGGAGCGATCTACGGCGATGTCGGGCCGCTGCTCGCTGACTCGCTCCGCCGCCAGCCCGGCCTGGAGGCCTACACGATCCGAGAACCCACAGAAACCCTGCGCGCCACCGTGCTCGGGGCCGGAACGCAGACCGTGACAGTCTCCGGCTCCACCATCTGGGTGGAGCGAGCGCTGCTGCCGCTGCGCAATCTGCCCGTTGTGCAGCCACTGTTGCCCGCTCAGTGGGAACGAAAAGCGCTGGCTGCCGCGATCGGGGCTGCCGCCCTGCGGGGCGGCCCTGCCAGCGGGCCGTGCGCGGTTGCCCTGGAATGGGGGCGGTCGCTCGATTACCCGGCGCTGCTGGAGCTGGCCGCCGCCCTCTGCGCCTACGCCGACAGCCTGCCCCCCCGGCAGCCCCTGGTCGTGCTGCTGGACCAGGACTACGCCCAGGTGCTGGGCCAGACCCTCAAGGCTGCCGCGCCCGAACGCCCGCTGCTGGTGATCGACCAGGTGCAGCTGGCCGAGGGAAATTACCTCGACGTCGGCCTGCCCCTGTTGGACGGGCGGGTCGTCCCGCTCAGCATAAAAACGCTGGTTTTCTATCGGTGAAAGCGAGGCCTCTATGTTGCTGCGTACCCGCCTGCACGGCAAGCAGTACGAATTTCCAGATGTCCGGGTGCTGATGGGCAAGGCCAATGAAGAGAAATCCGGGGACCGATTGGCCGGGCTGGCAGCCGAGACAGCGGCTGAACGGGCCGCAGCCCGCTTTGTGCTGGCCGAACTCCCCCTCTGGGTCTTGCGCGAACAGCCCGCCGTCCCCTACGAACAGGACGAAGTGACCCGTGTGATCCAGGATGCCCTGGATCCGGTCGCGTACGCTGAACTCAAAGATTGGAGCGTCGGCCAGCTGCGCGAATGGCTTCTGGCCGACACGACCACCGCCGCCCAGATCAGCCGGGCCGCCGATGGGTTGACTGCAGAGATGATCAGCGCAGTCACCAAGCTGATGTCCAATCTCGACCTGATCTATGCAGCCAGCAAAGTGCGTGTCTCGGCCCACTGCAACAACACGATCGGCCTGGCGGGGCGGCTGTCCAGCCGCAACCAGCCCAACCACCCGACCGATTCTCTCACCGGCATCCGCGCCGAACTCTACGAAGGGCTCGCCTATGGCTCCGGGGACTCCGTGATCGGCATCAACCCGGTCGACGATTCCTACAGTTCGGTCGCCCGGCTGCTGGAAATGACCCACGCCGTGATCCAACAATGGCAGATCCCAACCCAGAACTGCGTCCTGGCCCATGTCACCACGCAGATGAAATGTCTGGCGGCCGGCGCACCCGCCGGGCTGCTCTTCCAGTCGTTGGCCGGCAGCCAGCGCGGCAACGACTCCTTCGGCATTTCGGTCGCCCTGCTCGACGAGGCGCAACGCCTGGCCCAACGCCACTGCTTCACCCCAGGGCCCAACTATCTCTATTTTGAGACGGGCCAGGGCTCCGAACTTTCGGCCGACGCCCATCATGGCTGGGACCAGCTGACCCTCGAAGCGCGCTGTTATGGGCTGGCCAGACGGTACCGCCCTTTTCAGGTCAACACAGTCGTCGGCTTCATCGGCCCGGAATACCTCTACGACGCTCGCCAGATCCAGCGTGCCGGTCTGGAAGACCATTTTATGGGCAAGCTGAGCGGGCTGCCGATGGGGGTGGACGCCTGCTACACCAACCATGCGCGCGCCGATCAGAACGCGATCGAGAACCTGGCTGTGCTGCTCACAGCCGCTGGCTGCAACTATTTTATGGGGGTGCCGATGGGCGACGACTCGATGCTTTCCTACCAGTGCACCTCCTACCACGATACGGCCGCGCTCCGCCAGCTCTTTGGCCTGCGCCCCGCCCCCGAATTCGAACGCTGGCTGGAAGATCTGGGGCTGATGCACGCAGGGCGGCTGACCGCTCGGGCAGGAGACCCCTCTTTTTTCTTGCGCCGGTAACCCGCCCCAGCTCCTTACAGAAAGCAGCGACCATGCCAGAACAACCCGCCACAGACCCACAGGTGTCGATCGACCTGCCCGACCCCGCCTTAAAACGCCCGACGCTCTCTCACCCGGCCGACCCCGCCGGGCTGCATGCGCTGATGGCTGCGACGCCAGCCCGCATCGGGGTCGGCCGGGCTGGCCCGCGCTACACGACCGCGGCGCAGCTGTTGTTTCAAGCCGACCACGCCATGACCCAGGACACCCTCTTGCGAGAGGTGGCGCCCAGCCTGCTGGCAGAGCTGGCACTTTTCAGCGTCGCCACCCAGGTCTGCGGCGGCAAACAAGAATACCTGCTGCGCCCCGACCTGGGACGCAAACTCTCCGAAAACGCCAAGGAAGAGATCCGGGCGCGCTGCCCCCAACGTCCGGCCGTCCAGCTGGTGGTCGGCGACGGATTAAGTGCAGCCGCCGTAGAGGCCAACCTGCGCCAGATCCTCCCCGTGATCCGGCATGGGGTGCTGTCCGCCGGGTTGAGCTTTGGGGTTCCTTTTTTTGTCAGCCATTGCCGGGTCGGGGTCATGAACGACATCGGTGAGCTGCTGCAGCCGGACGTCTTGATCTTGCTGATCGGCGAGCGGCCTGGGCTGGGCCGCGCCGAAAGCCTGAGTGCCTACATGGCCTGGCGCCCGCAGGCAGGAGACACCGACGCCCAACGCGATGTCCTTTGCAACATCTTTGCAGGAGGCACCAACCCCCTCGAAGCAGGGGCCTATATCGTACAGCTGGCGCAGACGATGCGGGCACACCAGGCCTCGGGGGTGGCACTCAAACTGGCAACCTGACCCCCTACCAGACCGTGTACCCGCCATCCACGGTCATGGCGGCCCCGGTCACAAAACTGGAAGCGTCGCTGGCCAGAAAAAGCGCCAGCCCTTGGATTTCCTCGAGCTCTCCCCAGCGGCCGAGCGGGATGCGGTCGACAAAAGAGCGGTAGCGCTCGGGGTCATTCAAGATCGGCAGGTTCATCTCCGTGGCAAAAGGGCCCGGGATCATCGCGTTGACCGTCACCCCATAGGGGGCCCATTCCAGCGCCAGAACCCGCGTCATCTGCAAAAGGGCCCCCTTGCTGGTGGCATACGGGGTGCGATCTGCCATCCCCACGACCGAAAGCATCGAGCCGATGTTGAGCACACGTCCGTAGCGTCGTTTTTTGAAATGGGGGGCCAGCTCCCGGCACATCAGCCAGGGGCCGCGCACATTGACCGCCTGGACCGCGTCGAACTGTTCGAGCGACAGCGTTTCGATCGGGCCGCGCAGATTGATTCCTGCGTTGTTGACCAGAATGTCGACCTGACCGAAGTCGTCGAGCACGCGCTGGACCAGCCCGGCCACCTGGGCCGGGTCGGTGACATCCGCAGCATAGCCGGCGCACCGTCTCCCCCCCTCTGCAGTGAGTGCCTCGGCCACCTTTGTGCTCTCTTCGTGGTGGCGGCTGACCACCACCACCGCCGCTCCCGCCTCAACAAAACCATCTGCCATACTCCTGCCCAACCCCTTGGTGCCGCCCGTAATCAGTGCGACACGGCCATCCAGACGAAAACGGTCCAGCACAGACATCGCTCTTCTCCTCTGCACGCTTCGACAGATTCTCCCACCAGTCTGTTTTGCACCCAGTATAGCGCACCGGCCAGCAGGCTGTCGAGCGCCTGCCGCGTCCTCCGGTCGCTGATTAACAAACACTTACCGATTCTTAACAGATTTCCGCATCTTTGTTGACAAAAATCTGCTTCACTGAAACAGGTAACTTTGTCTTCAATCCGATAACCTCAAACGCTCAAGGAGATACAGACAGTGAAGCAATGGACAACGGCGATTTTCGCCCTGCTGCTGCTGGCCGGCTGCAGCGCAGTGCAGCCCAGCAGTGAAACCGGTACAGCGGCTCCTTCCGGGGAGATCACGGTCTACACCGCACTGGAAGACGACCAGCTCAGCAGCTATCTTGCCCTTTTCAACGAGCAACACCCTGAAATCACGGTCAACATTGTGCGCGACTCGACCGGCATCATCACCGCACGGTTGCTGGCAGAAAAAGAGAACCCACAGGCAGACGTGGTCTGGGGGCTGGCAGCGACGAGCCTGCTTGTCGCTGAACAGCAGGAGATGTTGGAGGCGTACGCTCCTGCCGGTCTGGAACGTGTGCGCGCTGAATTTCGTGACATCGATACCCCGCCGCACTGGGTCGGGATTGACACCTGGTTTTCTGCTTTTTGTGTCAACACTGTCGAGATAGAAAAATTGGGTGTGACGATGCCGACCGGCTGGGCAGATCTGGTCAAACCGGAGTACAAAGGGCTGATCGCGATGCCCAACCCAGCTTCTTCCGGCACAGGGTTTCTCTCGGTTTCGGCGATTTTGCAGATGATGGGCGAAGAAGCTGGCTGGGCGTACCTTGACCAGCTGCACGAGAACGTTGCCGTCTACACCCACTCCGGATCCAAGCCCTGTCGAATGGCTGGGGCTGGGGAGGTTGCGATCGGCATTTCATTCGATTACCGTGCCATCAAGCAGAAAGAGGCGGGCGAACCGATCGAGCCAGTCTTTCCGGCCGAGGGCTCTGGGTGGGAGATCGAAGCCAATGCGCTGGTGCGCAAGCCTGAAATTGTGCCGGCGGCCAAGGTCTTCTTGGACTGGGCGATCGGCGACGACATCATGCAGCTGTATGCGGGCAGCTATCCGCTCACCTCTGTGGCCACAGAGATTCCGATTCCCGATGGTTACCCGGCAGACCCGCTCGCACAGCTGGTGGAGAACGATTTTGTCCGGATGGCGGGCGAGCGAGAACAGATTTTGGCACAGTGGACAGAGCGCTACGACGGCAAATCTGAGCCGCGCTGACCCTGACATCGTGCCCGACAGCATGGCGCCCGGAGGATCTTTTCTCCTCTGGGCGCCACAAGACGCTCCCATCTGGCGCAGAAAACCATGACCGTTCTCAATCCATTTTTGCAGCTGTACAACGTACACAAACGCTTTGGTCGACATGTTGTGCTGGAGACCCTGGTACTGGATGTCGACCAGGGCGAATTTCTGTTTTTGTTGGGGCCGAGCGGGTGTGGCAAGACCACGCTGCTGCGGCTGATTGCCGGGCTTGAGCCGTTGACCGCAGGACAGATTTTGCAGGCTGGGCGAGATGTCACCCGTCTGCCAGCCACAGAGCGTGATTTCGGCATCGTCTTTCAGTCGTACGCGCTCTTTCCCAATCTGACGGTCGCCGAAAACATCGCGTACGGTCTACAAAATCGCAAACAGAGACGCACCCAGATTGCTGCGCGCGTGCAGGAGTTGCTGCAGCTGGTGGGGTTGCAGGGGCTCGACCCCCGTTACCCTGCCCAGCTCTCTGGCGGACAGCAGCAACGCGTGGCGTTGGCACGTGCCCTGGCCCCGGCCCCCTCGCTGCTTCTGCTCGACGAACCGCTCTCTGCCCTGGATGCTCGTGTGCGCGCCAGCTTGCGGGGGGAGATCAAACGCTTGCAGCGCCGTTTGGGCATCACGACGATCATGGTGACCCACGACCAGGAAGAAGCGTTGACCATGGCTGACCGCATTGCTGTAATGGACCAGGGCAGAATCGTTCAGCTTGACACACCGCTGGCAATCTATCAACAGCCAGCCACACCGTTTGTCGCTGATTTTGTCGGACAGATGAATTTTTTGCCTGGTGTAGTCAGCAGCGAAGGGATCGGTGTCGTTCGCACCGGGGCCTTTGCACTGCGTGTCCAGAACTGGGGAGAAGATCTTGTGCCAGGAACTTCGCTGATGTTGGCGATTCGTCCCGAGGAGATCCGTATCGAACGGGATGCAGCCACATTGAGCAACATTCTGATCGCAGAACTGCAGGCAGTTGAATTTATGGGCCCTGTCTATCGTCTGCTTTTGCGCCATACAGTGCCGGACTTCTACAACGCTGCGGTTTCTCTGACGCTGACTTTGCCCCGACAGGCCGCAGAACAGCCTGAACTGCGGGTCGGGGCAGCGCTGCCGCTGCACCTGCCGGCGGACGCGCTGCGTGTTTTCCGAACGGGCAAGAAACCCGCATGAGCCAGCGAACGTTGTCCCCGGGCCGAGCAGAGCCGGGCAGCCTGGCAAAGGTCACGAGCGAAGAGTGGCTGCGCCGCAGCCTGCTGCTCTTTCTTCTGGGTTTTCTGCTGGTTAGCATTCTGCTGCCCCTCGTTCCATTGGGCATGCGCAGCCTCTCAGACCCCCAGGGCAATTTTGTGGGGCTGGACAACTATGTCCGCTATTTTTCCAGCCCTGGCCTGACCTCCTCCTTGCTCAACAGCCTCACAATTGCAGGAAAGACGACACTTCTGGCGGTTGGCCTGGCCTTTGTCTATGCCTGGGCGCTTGCTCGCACCTGCATGCCGGGCAAACACTTTTTTCGCGCGGTCGCACTGCTCCCCCTCGTCGTTCCCCCCTTGGCCCTGGCCATCGGGCTGGTCTATCTCTTTGGCAAAAAAGGATTGGTGACCACCGGCTTTTTTGGCTTTTTTGAGCAAAACTTTGGGATTGCGCTGGGCTTCGATCTGAATCTGTATGGCCAGAACGGAATTCTTCTGGGCGAACTGATCTACTGCTTTCCGCAGGCGTTTTTGATCCTGGCAGTGGCCGCATCGATGGCAGACGCCCGCCTCTACGAGGCCAGCAAGGTGCTCAACGCATCGCCGCTGCGTACCTTCTGGTCGGTCACCCTGCCCGAAATGCGTTATGGGCTGATCAGCGCAATTTTTGTCTGTTTTACGCTGGCCTTCACCGACTTCGGCATCCCCAAAGTGGTAGGAGGCAACTACAATGTGTTGGCCACCGATATCTACAAACAAGTCATCGGCCAACAAAATTTTGTGATGGGCGCCACAGTCAGCATTGTGCTGCTCCTCCCTACCGTCTTGGCCTTTGTCGCAGACCGAATCGCACAACGCCACCAGAATGCCGTGCTGACGGCACGGGCAACACCGCTGCATCCTCGCCCCACCCCCCTGCTGGACCGCTTCGCCCTCGTTTACTGTTCGCTGGTCGCAGGCACCATTCTGGCCGTGACAGGCACTGTGATCTATGCTTCGTTGGTGGATGTCTGGCCCTACCGGCTGGAACTGACCCTGCGCCACTACGATTTCAGCAAGGTGGGTGGGGGGGGCTGGGAAGCCTACACCAACAGTCTGTGGATGGCTTTTTACACAGCCGGGGTTGGGACTGCGATCATTTTTGCAGGCGCCTACCTGATCGAAAAAAGCCGAACGTGGAGCCTGCTGCGCCAGACCGCCTATTTCCTTTCGATGATCTCGGTGGCGCTGCCGGGTCTTGTGATCGGACTTGCCTATATCTTCTTGTTTAACCCCACACACTGGACCCTTTGGGGGGGTAAGGTGCCCAATCCGTTCGCCGGCCTGTATGGCACGATGGCGATTTTGGTTCTGTCCAACATTGTTCACTTTTACACGGTCAGCTTCATGGCTGCCACGACTGCCCTTAAACAGATCGACGGCGAGCTGGAAGCTGTTTCGGCTTCGCTGGGGGTGCCGTTTTACCGTACCTTCTGGCGAATCACCTTGCCGCTGTCGTTGCCCGCCGTCGCAGAGATCGCGCTCTACCTTTTTGTCAACGCGATGGTGACAGTTTCTGCGGTCATTTTGCTCTATTCCCCGCAGATCAAACTGGCCTCGGTTGCGATTGTCAATCTGGACGACGCCGGCGATACCGCTGCCGCTGCAGCCATGTCTGTGCTGGTCATCGCTGCCTGTCTGACAGTCCGTGTCCTTTATTTCTGGATTACCCGCCATCTGCACCGCCGCACGCAAGCATGGCGTCTGCCCTGACCGCTGCAACTGCTTTGTGTGAAACGCTCATCCGACTTGATTGGCAAGACTTTTGAAGAGGAGCACCATGCAAATTTCTGCCTGGAAGGACAAAGCACTTTTTACCCCGGGCCCGCTGACCACCAGCCGTACGGTCAAGCAGGCAATGCTGCGTGACCTGGGTTCGCGCGACCCGGAGTTTACCGCGATCGTTGCAGAGATACGCCGACGTCTGCTGCTGCTGGCCAGCGCAGATTCAAGCCAGTACACCGCAGTCTTGATGCAGGGCAGCGGAACGTTTGCCGTGGAGGCCACACTCGGTTCGGTCGTTCCCCTCGGCGGGCAGCTGGCAATTCTGGTCAACGGTGCCTACGGAGAACGGATGGTTCAGATCGCAGACACGCTGGGGATCGACACCGTGGTGTTGAGAAGCCCCGAAAACACCCCCATCGATCCGGGGCAGCTGGAAAAACTTCTGGTGCATGAAGAGGAGCTCACCCACGTCGCGGTCGTGCACTGTGAAACAACGACAGGGCTGATCAACCCGATCCGGGAGATCGCTGCGTTGGCCAAAAGACACACAGCCTCTTTGATCGTCGATGCCATGAGCAGTTTTGGCGGATACCCGATCGACCTGAGCGAGACCCCGATCGATTTTTTGATCTCCTCGGCCAATAAATGCATTGAAGGTGTGCCAGGCTTTGCGTTTGTGCTGGCCCACACCGCCACCTTGCTGGCAACCCGTGGGTGGGCGCGCAGCGTCAGCCTGGATTTACTCGCTCAGCACGAAGCTTTGGAAAAAGATGGCCAGTTTCGTTTTACACCACCTGTTCAGAGCTTGCTGGCCTTTCATCAGGCGCTGGTCGAGCTGGCCGAGGAGGGAGGGGTGGCAGGTCGCGCAGCCCGCTATGCCCGCAATTGCCAGATGACCGTAGAGGGGATGCGTGCGCTCGGCCTCCACCCCTATATCGAGGCCGAAGCCGATCGCGGCCATACCATCACGGCCTTCCGCTACCCAGATCACCCTGGCTTCGAGTTTTCTCGGTTCTATCAGCTGCTGAGCGAATACGGCCAGATTATCTATCCCGGCAAACTGAGCCGTGCCAATTGTTTTCGCATCGGCCATATTGGTCGGCTCGACACCAGCGATGTGGCGAATCTGCTTTGGGCGGTTCGCGCCGCGCTGACCGCGATGGGTCTTCCTTCACAAACAGACAAAGGGGGTTCTTGATGTCATTTCGTTGCCAACACCACTATGTCGGTGGACTTCAGGCGGTCATCCTCGACTGGGCAGGCACTGCGGTCGATTTTGGGTCCTTTGCGCCGGCGGCAGTTTTTCTGCGCCTCTTCGAGCAGCATGGGGTGACGATCACCCCCGCCCAGGCACGCCAAGGGATGGGGCTGATGAAAAAAGATCACCTGCGCTCGATCTTGCAGGAAGTCGGTGAACTCTGGCGCCAGAGCCATGGTGCATTGCCTACCGAAAACGATGTCGACCGTCTGTATCAGGAGTTCGAGCCGCTGCAGACAGCCAGCGTCGCCGAGTATGCTCTGCCCATTGCAGGTCTGCTCGACACCGTGGCCTTCATTCGCAGCAAACAATGGAAGATCGGGACAACCACAGGGTACACCCAGCCCATGATGGCTGCACTTGCTGCCGCTGCGCGCAGCTACGGCTACGAACCGGATGCCATCCTCACCCCCAGCGACGTGCCCGCCGGAAGACCTGCTCCTTGGATGTGCTATCGGCTGGCCATGGAGCTGCAAGTCTACCCGATGGCGGCAGTCGTCAAGGTAGGAGACACCCTTCCAGACATCGAAGAAGGGATCAACGCTGGCTGCTGGTCGGTCGGGGTAGCTTTGTCGGGCAGCATGGCAGGGCTGACCAGAGCCGAACTGGACGCCCTCGGCACAGAAGAGGTGGCCCGTCTCAGACTGGAGATCTCACAGCGCTTACGGGCTGCCGGCGCTCATTTTGTGGTCGACACCATCGCTGACCTGCCACCTGTGCTGGCCGTCATCGACATACAGGTGCGCCAGGGCCTCCATCCATAACCCAGATGAGGGTTCCCGGCAGGTTTGCCGGGAACCCTGCTGTTGTCAAAGCGAGCCAGCAGTCGCGACAAAAATTGGGTTGGTCACAGCCAACAGATCGTTGGAGGGGTTGCGCAGCTCGACCACAAACCATTTGGCGCTCCCAGGGGCAAGGGTCCAGCTCATCTCGCCGCTGCCAGCCACAAATTGTTCTCGGTATACTTTTCCGTCCAAGACCAACCGAAGGCTGTCGCCGTCGTCGCTGCCCCGCCAGGTTGTGCGCAGCGTGATCTCGCCAGGCGGCAAAGTATCACCGATCATCGCAGCCTCCCCTGCGGAGGTGTGTGCTGTCAGGATCAGTTCAGGGCCCGAACTGATGTAGGAGCGTCCTGCCTTGAGTGCATCGACGATGGCCGGTTCGCTCAGCTCCTGGGCATAGACAACGTTGACCGCAGCACGCCGGATGCTTTTGGGCAGGGTGTGCAAGTCTGTCCCAGAAACGGCTGTCAGACGATGCCCTTGGTTGAGCCAGCGGTAAAACCAGGAGAGTGCCTCCTGGTTGCGTGCACTCCAGAGACCGTTCCACACTTCAACCGCCAACGCATTGCCAGGCATCATGTCGTCGTACTCCCAGCGACAGCCACAACACATCGGGTCGCCAGGGTCCATCGGGTGGGCGATGGTAAAAAGACACCCTGCATCGATCACCTGCTGTGCCAGTTCGGGCATTGTGAGCTGTGATCCGTCGAGCTTTCGCCAGTCGAACCAGCGTCGAACCCCGACCGCAACAGCATGTCCCCAGTAGGTCGAAAGCTCAATTCCGCCCAAGGTGAGCAGGTCGTCGTCGCTCAGACTGCGTACCTGGGCCACTCCCGAGAGGGTGTTGTGGTCGCTCAGGGTCATGAAGTCCACCCCCTGCTCTCGCCAGAAGTTGACCAGCTCGGGCACATCCAGGCTGCCGTCCGAATGGATCGAATGTGCGTGCAGGTCCCCACGGTACCAGCCCGGTCCGCGCGACGCAACCAGCCCGGGCTGCCAGCTTCTGGGCTGTCGCTCGATCGGGTCAAAGGAGAGCGTAATGTCAAGCTCGTAACGGACCGGTTCGTCGGAGAGCAGACGATGCACCAAAATAAAAAGCTGCCATGTCCCGGGCTGGATAGGCCCAGCCATTCCACCAGGGGAGGCCTCGGCTTCATGGATCCAGATACCCTGGTCATCTGGGCGTGAAATCTCGAAACGGGGCCCCTCTGTATCGAAGATCATCAGGCTGATCTGGTGGGCCAGCCGCTGGTTGGGGGCAAATTTGGGGCTGTAGCGAAACCGAAAATGAACTTGGGTCACCCCCTCTGGCATTTGGACAGGGATCGGCCGGGTCTGGCGCATGTCTGCTGAAGTCAGCTGGCCATGCAGTTGAATGGACTGTGGTTTTTGCATCAGGGTCGGTCGCTTTCTTGGGTCTGTAGGTTGGATACGGCAAGGGCCATGGGGTGCAGAGTCAGATCTTCGGCAAAATGACAGGCGACCCAGTGGACAGAAGTGACAGGGCGCAGCGCAGGTGTTTCGTGCCGACAGCGATCCTGGGCATACCGACAGCGGGGATGAAAGGCACACCCGGCAGGTGGATTGGCAGGGTCTGCAACGCTCCCTTCCAACTGGATACGGGGAGCCCGCACGCTGGGGTCAGGGCTCAATACGGCCGACAGCAGCGCTTCGGTATAAGGGTGCTGCGGACGCTGAAAGAGCGTCTGGGTCGGAGCCAGTTCGACGATCCTGCCCACATACATCACCATGACCCGATCGCTGATGTGCGAAACAACGTTGAGGTCGTGCGAAATAAAAAGATAGGTGAGCGAAAACTCAGACTGCAGCTCTTTGAGCAGATTCAAAATCTGCGCCTGAACCGAGACATCCAACGCCGAAACAGGTTCGTCTGCAACAATCAGCGCTGGACGGGGCGCCAGGGCACGCGCAATCCCGATTCGCTGGCGCTGCCCCCCGCTGAAGGCATGCGGATAGCGATGCAGGTAGTCAGGGCTCAGCCCGACTTTGGCCATCAGCTCGCGCACCCTGCGTTCCAACTCTCTGCCCTGCGCCAGGTTGTTCACCTTGAGCACTTCACCGATGATCTCCAGGATCGACAGCCGCGGGTTGAGTGAGCCATAGGGATCTTGAAAAATCATCCGCAGCTCGCGATGATACTGTTTGCGCTGTCGTTTGTTCAGATGTGCCGGGTTCATCGTATCACCGTCGGCTTTGCCGCGTGGGTAATAGCGAATTTCTCCTGCAGTGGGCGTGTAAAGACGCATCAGTGTGTGTCCGAGGGTCGTCTTGCCACAACCCGACTCGCCAACCAATCCCAAAGTCTCCCCTGCATGGATCTGAAACGAGACACCATCCACAGCACGGACATGCCCTGTGGTGCGGTTGAAAAAACCGCGCTGTATCGGGAAATGTACTTTGAGCTGCTCAACGGCAAGCAGCACGGGTCGGCTCTCTGCCGGCAAATCCGAAAAAGCCAGGTGTGGGTCGGTCGCTGCCGCCTCTGCAGGAGGTTGTTCCAGTCGAAGCGGGCTGTGCGGGACATAGGCCAGGCAGCGCACGCTGTGCCCCTCTTCCAGCTGAATCATCGCAGGCTCAACACGGTCGCACAGCCCTGCGCTGGCAAAATCGCAACGAGTGTGGAACAGACAGCCACCCGGCCGTTGCTGGGGGCTGGGAACATTTCCCCGGATCGCCGCCAGGCGTCCAGCTCCTCGTCGGGGGATCGAGCGAAGCAGCGCGCGTGTGTACGGATGGTTGGGAGAGTGAAGCACCTGCTCGACAGTTCCTTGTTCGACGATCTTGCCCAGATACATCACTGCAACTTCGTGTGCGATCTCAGCGACAACCCCCAGATCGTGGGTGATCCAGAGCAGAGACATCTGGAGCTCTGCCTGAAGCTTGCGCAGGAGATCCAAAATATTGGCTTGGGTGGTGACATCGAGCGCAGTGGTCGGTTCGTCTGCGATCAAAAGTTTGGGCGAACAGACCAGCGCCATGGCGATCATCGCACGCTGACGCATGCCCCCCGAAAGGGTAAAGGGATACCGGTCGAAAAGTTCTTGGGGCTGCGGAATGCCTACCTGATCCAGGGCGGCAATCGTCCGCTGCCGGGCTTCCTGTTGCGAGACCGGGGAGTGCCAGCGGATCGCCTCGCTGATCTGGTTGCCGATCGTGTAGAGCGGTGAGAGCGAAGACATCGGTTCCTGGTAGATCATGGCGATCTCGCGCCCGCGGATGCTGCGCAACTGGCGCCCGCGCGGCGGCAACGCAGCCAGATCGACTCGCGTCTCGGGTGAAGCTGAAAAAAAGAGTGAACCTGCTGTGATCCTGCCAGGCGCATCGATGACCTGCAAAATAGCCCGTGCAGTGACCGATTTTCCGCACCCCGATTCTCCAACTACACAGACGGTTCTGCCACGCGCAATCGTCAGATCCACGCCGTCTACGGCCCTGACAACGCCGTGGTCGGTTGGGAACTGCACATGCAAATTGCGAATGTCAAGCAGCATATCGGCAGATGTGACCATGATCTCCTCACACTCTCTGCTGCGGCTTACACCGTGTAGGGGTCAGCGGCATCCCGCAGACCATCCCCCAAAAAATTGAGGGCAAGCACGGCGATCACCACAGCCAACCCAGGCAACAGCAGCCAGGGCGCAGTTGAAATCGAACGAATATTCTGTGCCTCCTGCAAGAGCACCCCCCAGCTGACTGTGGGGGGACGCAGGCCGATCCCTAAAAAACTGAGCGAAGTTTCTGCCAGAATCATCCCTGGAATGGCCAACGTCACAACAGCAATGATGTGGCTCATAAACGAGGGCACCATGTGGCGAAAGAGAATGCGCAGTGTGCTGCATCCGTCAAGACGAGCCGCCTTGACAAAATCTTCCGTGCGCAGAGCAAAGAACCGTCCACGCACCACACGCGCCAGCCCGGTCCATCCAACCACAGACAAAATGACGGTGATCAGAAAATAGACCTGTACCGGTGGAACCTCGGCCGGGATGGCCACCGCCAGCCCGATCCAAAGCGGGATGGAAGGGATGGACTGCAAAAATTCGATCACTCGCTGGATCAAGTTGTCTGTCCAGCCAGCAAAATAGCCTGAAAGTCCCCCAAGCAAAATTCCCAAAAAAAGGCTGAGCCCCACCCCAACCAGACCGATGCTCATCGACACGCGCGTGCCGTGGATCGTGCGGCTCAGGACATCTCGCCCCAGCCGGTCGGCTCCCAGCAGATACATCGGCGCAGCAGGGTCCAGCGGGCCGATCAAATGGCGGTCGGTTTGCCAGATCCCCAACAATCGATACGAATCCCCTTGAACCCAAAATCCTACAGGGTGGCGTTTCTCTGGATCGACCACAAAGAGACGGCGCCCCTGTTCGTAGTTGACTTCAATTTTGTAGCCGTTCACATAGGGGGAAAACCAGCCCTGGCTCGAATCCCAGTGCAGCAGATGCAGCCTCTGGGGGGGCGCATAGGTGTACTCTGCACTGTATCGGTCAGGAGAAAAAGGGGCCAAAAATTCAGCAAAAAAGACAACCAGATAGAGCACAACTGTGAAAAATCCGCCGATCATGGCCAGACGATGTCGGCGAAATTTGCGCCAGACCAGCCACCACTGCCCTGCACGCGCCCCCTCGGCGCTGTCGATTGCTTCGCCTACAGTTGAACTGTTGTGAATTTGCATGGGTGTTGCTTTCCTTGGAGGAGACCCCGTCTCTGAACCCACAACGGCTAACGATACCGAATCCGTGGGTCCAACCAGGCCAACAGGATATCTGAAAAAAGGGTGCCGACCACAGCCAGCACGCTCATGAGCATGATAAAACTTCCCGCCAGAAACATGTCTTCTGAACGCAACGCATCCAGCAACAAAGGGCCGGTTGTCTGCAGACTGAGCACGACCGCCACAATCGTAGAACCCGACACCAGGTCCACAAAAATTCCGTTCAGATCGCTCACAAACGGGTTGAGTGCATGGCGGAGCGGGTATTTGACGATCAGCCAGGATTCTGGCAGCCCTTTGGTGCGGGCAGTGGTTACATAGGGACGGCTCAACTCATCCAGCAAATTGGCGCGCAACGTACGGACCAGACTGGCAGTGCCGGCAGTCCCGAGCACAATCATCGGAATCCACAGATGGCCGAGCAGATCCAAAATTTTGGCCAGACTCCAAGGTGCGTTGATGTACTGCGGAGAAAAAAGCCCCCCAACACTCTGGCCGAAGTAACGAAACGAAATAAACATCAGCACCAATGCCAATAAAAAATTGGGGATCGAAACCCCAACAAAGCCCAGAAAGGTCGCGCTGTAGTCGCCCAGCGAATACCGCCGCACAGCCGAAAAAATTCCGATCGGGATCGCCACCACCCAGATGAAGAGCAGACTGGATACCGAAAGCAGCAAGGTCAACGCCATGCGCTCCCAGACCAGATCGCGCACAGGCAAATCCCAACGAAAAGAACGGCCAAAATCGCCGCGCAAAAAAATATTCGAAACCCAGACAACATACTGCTCGCCCACCGAGCGGTCAAGCCCGTAAAAGGCGCGCAGATCTGCTGCCTCCTGGGCGGTCACCACCTCCCCGGCAGTCAACCGCTGTGCCACAATCCGGTCGACAAAATCCCCAGGGGGAAGGTTGATGATGGTAAAACTGACAATCGAAATTGCCACCAACGTGGGAACCATCAACAGCAGACGTTTGACAATATACCGAACCATCGACAAACTCCTCTCCATGCAGACGTCGGCAGGCTGTCCGCCTGCCGACGTCTGGGGTGATACCGAATCTCGCTTACTGTGCAGCAGGGTCGAGATAGAAGGTCTCAAAATTTGCCGGTGACGGGCCCGGATAGAGCCAACCGGCGATGACCGGGTTGGGCACGTTGCGCAGCGCGTTGTTGACCGCACGGTAGTCGCCCTTGGGCAGACTCAGCCCGATGGTGTAAAACTGATCCGCAGTCAACTCCAAAATTTCGTTCATGATATCGGTCTGCGCTTCAATGCCGATGGCCTGGCGCAGACGGGCGGTCAGCTCATACTGACGCTGCAGTTCAGCCGGCGGTTCAACAACCGGGTCTGCAGGCTCTGCTACACCGCGAAGGGTGACAGCTTCCCAAGCTGCCCATCCCCAGGCCGCCTCAGGCGCATATTCGCCGGCAGAGACCAAGGGCAGCAGACCGGTACCATTCTCACCTGCCCAGACATACGCGTCAACATCCTCCTCACGAATGCGCTGGCGCCAGACATCATCGCCCACAACCACCAGATTGGTCGCCAGACCGACTGCTTCCCAGTTCAGCTTGACAATCCCCATCACATCTACCCAGTCGGGCCGGAACCCCTGGTTCACCAAAACGTTGAAGACAAAACGCTCGCCGTTGGGAGCCAGCCGGAACCCTTCCGCATCCTTGTCAGGCAACACCGCATCCAACGCTTGATTGGCCCCCTCTACATCATACTCGGTGTGCTCTTTGGCCAGCCGCTCGTTGTAGAACGGAGATTCCGGTCGTGGGGCCCGCTGGTACGGTTCTCCCTGGCCGATGTAGACCGTGTCGATAATGTTCTGCCGATCCATCGCATGGGAGAGCCCGATGCGGAAATTTTTGTCCTGCATGATCTGAGCACGCACCGCATCGGGATGTGTCAGCTTCATGTGTAGCAGCATGACATTCAAATCGCTGTTGATAACATCGATCAAGCGATAGTTGCCCGTCTCCTGATATTCAAAGAAGACTGCCTTGTTCGGCGGCTGGCTGATCGAACGCTCGCTGAAGTACTCTTCGCCGTTGAGCGTTTTGAGCAGACGCACCTCTGGGTCGGTCGCCAATGTCCAGGTGCGCAAATCAATGTAGGGCAGCTGGTTGCAGGCAGGGTCTACTTTGAAATAGTATGGGTTGCGGGTGAAGGTGAACCGTTCTGCACCAATGTAGGGGGTTGTCGGAATCCAAGGCTGCAGCGACGGACGGTTCGGGTCGTTGTACTCGGCCGGCTGGCCGTAGCTGCCAACCCGGCTGACCCACCACGGACCGTATTCTGTCTGATTGTCCGCAGCCATCATCTCAGCAACCCCCTCAGGATTGAGCAGGTTGGAGAACTGATTCAAATAATGCTCTGGAAACTGGGTGACACGCACACCGTACGAAGAGGCCAGATTGGTCAGAAAAAGCCCATTGGGCGCTGCAAATCTGAATTCTACGGTCAAATCGTCGATTTTGGTCACCGTTGCTGGCTGGCCGTCAACGACAAAGTAGGAGTAGGGATTGGGGTAGATTGCCTTGTTGGTCTCCACCTGTTCCCACCAGAAAAGAATATCGTCGGCGGTGAAAAGCTCGCCGTCTGACCAGCGCATCCCCTCCCGCAACTTGAAGGTGTAGGCAGTCCCGTCTTCGCTGATTTCCCAACTTTCCGCAATGTTGGGAATCACTTCACTGCCATCCACACTCCAGCGCACAAGCCCCTCGTAGCCAAAAGCTCGAAATTCTGCCAGACGGACGCCGTCGTACAGGCCCAGATACTCGCCACCGTACTGCCCAATCCCTTCGTAAGGCTGTACCACCAACGGGTTGAGCGGCAGACGCTCTGCAACGGGAGGCAGTTCACCCGCAACAACCTTCTCTGTCAACATCGGAGATTCCTGATAGCTGGTGCAAGGGCCCTCTGCGCTGACCGGCATGCTCTGCTCTGCTGCAGCGGGCATCTCCCCTGCCGGCACTGGCGGCACCGCGCAGGCACCCAACAGCAGCGTGAACAGCATCATGCCCAATAAAAGACGATACGACTTCATGGTTTCTACTTTCTCCTCAGTGGTTTGTTAGAAAATTTTCTACAACAGCTGTGGATGATAGACGAACAGTATTAACGTTGTATCGCTGTCAGGTTAAGAGTCGAACTGACCCTGGCGGGAAAATCGTGGTATACTGTTGTCGATATGATTCAGGCAGTGACCTTTGATTTTTGGGATACAATCGCCATCGACGATTCGGACGAGCCCAAACGGGCACGGCTCGGCCTTGCCCCCAAAGCAGACGAGCGGTGCGACCTCTTTGTCCGCCACATTGCAAGCCGCTATCCGCAGATTTCCTCCTCTGCCGCCGCCGAGGCCTATCGCCAGGCCAATGTCCGTTTTCGCGAGGCGTGGCAGACCGACCACCAGACCCCCGGTGTGCACCGCCGCATCAGCTACGCGTACGACGCCCTGGGGCTCAGCCCGCCCCCCGGCCACTACGCAGCCCTGCTGCGTGAAGTCAACGAGCTGGCCCGTGCCATCGAGACGATGGAGGTGCAGATCGCCCCTGCATTCGCCCCCCATGTTCACACCGCCCTGGCCGAACTCGCCCAACGCTACATGCTGGGCATCATCTCCGATACGATCCACACGACCGGCCGCGGGATACGCCATCTGCTCGACCAGCATGGGCTGCTGCAATACTTTCGGCTTTTTCTGTTTTCAGATGAAGTGGGCGAATCCAAACCGTCCCCCCGCATCTTCCGGCGCGCCTCGCTGGAATTCGGTGTGCCCTCCTCCATGATCGTCCATATCGGCGATCGCGAACGCAACGATGTGCTCGGCCCGCTTGCGGTCGGCATGCGTTCGGTGCTGTACACCGGGATCGTTGACCGGGACAGCCGAGCCACACGAGCGACTGCAGTCTGCCGAGACTTTCGTCAGCTCCCTTCGATCGTCGATCGAATTCTCTGAGCAGAGCGGGAATTCTCCCAAAGGAGGGGGCGCATGTCCGGGCAGAGGCTCGCACCGATTTCTCCGGATCGTTCGCTGGAAGCAATTTTTGCCGCGCTGGCAGAGCGCTTTGCCGCAGGCTTTGCTGTCGAACGCCCGGCCCTGCGCACGGTCGGACGCGAGGCAGAGTTCCCCGTGGTCGACGCCGATGGAGAGAGCGTCGATGTACGACGTCTCTGGCAGACGCTGCTGGCCAACCCCCAACTCGAACCCGAGTATGGGCCCGGACCCCAACGCAACTTTATCACAGGCCTCAAAGGGCCCGATTATTCCTACGCGCTGGAGGTCGGGCTGGGCACCATCGAGGTGAACACCCGCCCCTGCGCGGATCTGTTCGAGATTCAACAGCTGATGGCCGAGGCGGTCTCCCGGCTGGTCAGCGCAGCCGCACGGGCAGGCTGGCGAGTGCTTGGCTACGGGATTCAGCCGGTGACCTCCCCGCAGCTGCGCATCATGTCCCCCAAACAACGCTATCTGAGTCTCTTTCGCGCAATGGGGGAGCCCTGGCTCTGGTACACAGTCACAGCCGCTGACCAGCTCCATGTGGCGGTCAGCCGCGCAGAGATGGTGCAGTTGCTCAACTTCGGCAACCTGGTGACACCGATCCTGATTGCACTCTGCGCCAATTCTCCCATCTACGGCGGACAGGAGAGCCCCTACTGCAGCGCACGCGAGGGGAGGATGGCCGCTATCCGTGCCAACGAACACCGACATGGAATGTTGGTACGGCCGATGGCCAGCCTGGTCGACTTCATCGAGACAGTCTCCCAGTCTACCTATCTGATCCTTCGGGCCGGCGGCGACGTTGTCCCCAGCTCCATTCCTTTCACCGAATATCTCCGCGAGCACGGCGCCGACTACACTGCGTTTCTCTTTCACGAACACTATATCTGGAACAGTGCACGGCTGCGAGCCGCCTACGGCACGCTGGAGATCCGCCCGGCCTGTCAGCAGCCCTGGGCGGAAAACATGGTTGTCGCTGCGCTCAATTTGGGGTTGGTCGAAGCTGCCTCCGCAATCTCTGCGCTGATTGTCGAGGGATTGGGCGAAGACTACTGGGAAAAGATGCGTCTCTACCACCAGCAGGTGGTTCGGTATGGGCTGGATGCGCCGCAACCTGCTCCCCAGCTGCTGCAGCGTGCGCTGGCCCTGGCAGAAGAAGCGCTGGCTGCGCGCGGACGGGGAGAGGAACGGCTTTTAAGCCCCCTCTGGCGCCGGGTAGAGCGCCGTCAAAACCCAGCCCAGCGCGCCCGCATCGTCTTTCGTCAGGATGGAATCAGAGGGCTGCTCGACCACGTGACTCTCCGACCAGGCGCGCTCTAAAAACCCAGCGCTGGCTCAGCGGGCGGCCAGCCCGCCGACAAAGACACCGACCAGACCGCTCTGTACCAGCTCGGTCCAGACCCAGGGCAACACCCCCAGCGCGACCGTGAAGACAGCCGCCAGGCTCAACGTGACCGTCAACGGCACACTCAGCTGCTGGGCCTCGATCCGTGTCTCGGCGGTCGGCTCGGCAAAGTACATATTGACCACAATCCGCAGATAGTACCAGGCCCCGATGGCACTGTTGAGCATGGCGATGGCAGCCAGCCAGGACCAGCCGCCCTGCACAGCAGCCGCGAAGACATAGAACTTGGCGAAGAAGCCCGCAAAGGGCGGCACACCCGCCAGGCTGAAAAGAAAAATGGTCGCCAGCAGCGCCAGCATCGGCTGGCGGCGGGCGATACCGTTGAGCCGGCTGCCCAGCGCATCCATCTCTCCCTGCCGTTCGAGCAGAATCACCACCGCAAAGGCACCCATGTTCATAAAGGCATAGGCGATCAGGTAATAGAGCGCCCCGTCGATGCCGGGCGCCGCTGCAGTCGTCAGCCCGACCAGGATGTAGCCGGCGTGGGCGATGCTTGAGTAGGCGAGCAGCCGCTTGAGGCTGCTCTGGCGCAGCGCAGCCAGGTTGCCCAGCGTCATGGTCAACGCCGCCAAAATGGCCAGCGCCATGCCCCAGCTGGCCTGTTCGGTGGCAAGAGCCCCTGTGAAAAAACGGTAAAAGGCGGCAAAAGCAGCAGCTTTGGTGCCGATGCTCATGAAGGCGGTGACCGGTGTCGGAGCTCCCTGATAGACATCAGGGGTCCACATGTGAAAGGGGACCAGGCTGACCTTGAACCCAAACCCGGCGATCAACAGAGCAGCCCCGGCAGAGAGCAGGAGCGGGTCAGCCCGCCCCGCCAGCAGGGCGTCCCCAATCAGGTCAAAACGGGTGCTGCCTGTGGCCCCGTAGACAAAGGCCGCCCCGTAGACAAAAAAGGCACTGGCAAAGGCACCCAGCAGGAAATACTTCATCGCCGCTTCGCTGCTGCGCCGGTCGTTGCGGCGGAGCCCAGCCAGGATGTACAGCCCCAACGAGAAGATCTCCAGGGCCAAAAAGACCACCATCAGGTCGGTCGCCGAGCCCATCACCATCATGCCGGCGCTGACCAACAGGATCAGACCATAGTATTCGCCGGTCTGGCTGTTGACATTCGGAATGTACCGCACGCTGAGCAGGATGGTCAGGGCAGCCCCGGTGAGCACGACCAGATTCAAAGCCTGGGCCCGCTCGTCGTGGACCGCCATCCCCTGAAAGGAGGCAGCAGGCTGGCCGATCAGCCAGATCGAGAGTGCTGCGGTCACCAGTACACCGGCCAACGCCCCCCACGACAGCCAGGGACGGGTCGGCGCACGACCGCCACGATTGACCAGATCCAACAACAGAACGGCAGCGGCCGCCACCACCATTCCCAGCGCTGGAAGAAGTGCGGTCAGGTCAAGATTCAAGGCTGCGCTGTTCATTGTTCCTCCACTGTTTCAGCCAACGCCGGCATCTGCTCCGCCGTAGCCTGCTGGATCAGGGCACTGCGCGTGGCCAGCATCGCCTCGACTGAGGGGTTGATCTTGTCAAAAAAGAGATTGGGGAAGAGCCCGATCACAAAAAAAAGCAGGACCAGCGGCAGCACCATGGCCAGCTCACCGGCGTTGAGATCCTTGAGATTGGCTTTGTCGTTGGCCGGGTTGGTGATCGGCCCCTGTGCCAGTTTGCGGAAGGCAGTGAGCAAATACCAGGCAGCCAGGATCACCCCCGCAGCCGCCAGCACCGCAAACACCGGGCTGTAGCTGTAGGCCCCCAGCATGATGGTGAACTCGCCGACAAAGCCGTTGAGGCCGGGCAGCCCCGCGCTGCTCATGGCAACCACCAGAAACAGCCCGGTGTAGACCGGCACGCTGGCCCACAGCCCGCCAAACTCGCTCAGCAGACGGGTGTGACGCCGCTCGTAAAGCAGGCCGACCATCAGAAAGAGCGCCCCGGTGCTGAGCCCGTGGTTGACCATCTGCAGAACAGCGCCGCTGACCCCCTGCGCATTCATGGAGACCACCCCGAGCATGACATAGCCAAGATGGGCCACCGAGCTGTAGGCAACCAGCGATTTGAGATCTTTCTGGACCAGCGCCACCAATGCCCCGTACAGAATACCGACAACCGCCAGCGTCCCCAGCAGCGGGCCGTACTGTTCGGCTGCCTGCGGAAAGATCGGCATTGCCAGACGCAGAAAGCCGTAGGTGCCCATCTTGAGCAGCACACCGGCCAGAATGATCGACCCAGCAGTCGGCGCCTGCACATGGGCGTCGGGCAACCAGGTGTGGAAGGGAAAGAGGGGGGTCTTGACGGCAAACGCCAGGCTGAATGCCAGAAAGGCCCAGGTCTGCACTGCGAGCGGCAGCGGTGTCTTCTGCAGCGCCACAATGTCAAAGGTGCCAGCCGAAAAATAGACAATCAACAGGGCGACCACCATCAGCGCCGAACCAGCAAAGGTGTACAGAAAAAATTTGACCGCTGCGTAGACCCGATTCTGCCCGCCCCATTCGCCGATCAGGAAGTACATCGGGATCAGGCTGGCCTCAAAAAAGACAAAAAAGAGCACCAGGTCGAGCGACAAAAAGACGCCGAGCATCGACGTTTCGAGCAGCAACATCAGCGCCATGTAGGCGCCGATCCGCTTGTGCACATAAAGCATGCTGAAATAGACCGCGATCGGCATCAAGAAGGTCGTCAGCAACACCAAAAAGAGGCTGATGCCGTCGACCCCCAACGCATAGCGAACACCGAGCGGGGCAAACCAGACAGCCTCTTCGACAAACTGCATGCCCGCTTCCCCCTGCTGCCAGTTGGTCCACAGCAGCAGGCTGACCAAAAAGGTCCCCCCTGTCGTCGCCAGCGCCAGCCATTTTTTGGTGCCGTCGCTGGGCACCAGGGTCACGAGCACGGCCCCCACCAGGGGCAGGAATGTGATGACGGTGAGCAAGTACGGAATCGATAAGGCCATATGGCGAGTCCCCGCAAAAATTGACCGTTGTCCTGGCGCCCGGCGCTGCATCCGGCCAGCAGCGCCAGGCACCCGAAAATTGGCTACCCGACAAACAAGAAATAAAAGAGCACAACGACCACCCCCAGCAAAAGGCTGAACGCATAGGTGGGAATGGCGCCGTTTTGCAGTTTGCGCACCGCCTCGCCGGCGTCGCTGATCACCCCCCCGACACTGTTGACCGCCCCGTCGATCACCTTGGGGTCGAAGAAACGGGCAAACCAGCCCGAGATCCCCTGAATCGGGGAGACCACAAGCAGACTGTAGAGCTCGTCGACATACCACCGGTGCTCGACCAACGGCTGCAGCACAGCCAGCGGCTGCACCAGACGCTCGACCCAGCCTTCTTTGGTCAGATAGCGGGCCCGGGCGATCAGAATGCCGAGCACCGCGATGACGACGCTCAACAGAATGCCGAGCAGCTCGACCACCAGCGCCGGATGCTCGTGTTCGCCGATCACCGGTTTGAGCCAGGAGTCCAGGGTGAGGATGAACGGCAGGTTGATGAGACCGGCCGCCAGGCTGAAAAAGGCCAGAATCCAAAGGGGAGCCGTCATGACCCGTGGGCTCTCATGGACATGTTCGTACAGATGCTTGTCGCGCGGCTTGCCGTGGAAGGTGACAAAGACTGCACGGAAGCTGTAGACGGCGGTCAACAGGGCCGTGACAGCCCCCACCAGATAGAGGCCGATGTTTTTGTCCAGCGCTGCGACCAGGATGGCATCCTTGGAGAAAAAGCCCGAAAGCAGTGGCACCCCTGCCAGCGCGGCGGCACCGACCACAAAGGTGCGGTAGGTGGCCGGCATCTTGTCCTTGAGCCCTCCCAGCCGCTTGAGGTCCAAAACCCCATGGGTGGCATGCATCACGCTGCCCGCAGCCAGAAAGAGCAGCGCCTTGAAGAACGCGTGGGTGACCAGATGGAAGAGCGCTGCACCGTAGACCGCCATGCCGGCGGCGGCCAGCATAAAACCAAGCTGCGAGACAGTCGAATAGGCCAGGATCTTTTTGAGGTCGGTCTGCACCAGGGCGATGGTGGCGGCCAACAGCGCCGTCAAAACGCCGATCCAGGCGGCCACATCGCCGGCAGCAGCCCCGACGTGCCAGAGGAGATTGGTGCGGATGATCATGTAGATGCCCGCCGTGACCATCGTGGCGGCGTGGATCAAGGCCGAAACCGGGGTCGGACCGGCCATGGCGTCGGGCAGCCAGACGTAGAGGGGGATCTGGGCACTTTTGCCGGTGGCACCGAGCAGCAGCAGCAGACAGATAGCAGACGCCGTGGCTGGGGCCAGAGAATGGACCGCCTCGCCCAGTTCGCTGAAGATCAGCGTGCCGACAGTCGACCAGAGCAGGATCATGGCCAGAATCATGCCAAAATCGCCGACTCGGTTGACAATAAAAGCTTTCTTGCCGCAGTCGGCGTACCAGCCGTACAGATCATCCTTCTTGTCGAACCAAAAACCGATGAGCAGGAACGACGCCAGCCCCACTCCTTCCCAGCCCACGAACATGCCCACAAAATTGTTGCTCATGACGAGCGTGAGCATCGCCAGGATAAAAAAGTTCAGATAAAAGAAAAAGCGCTGGTAGCGCGGCTCGTGGTCCATGTAGCCGATCGAGTAGATGTGGATCAGCGCGCCGACCCCCGTGACGACCATCGCCATGATCACACTCAACGGGTCGATCAACACGGCGGCCGGCACATGAAAGGAGCCGATCCGCATCCAATCCCACCAGGTGACGGTGACGCTCCGTTCGGCCGCAGGCAGCCCGAGCAGCCCGAGCCAGAGGGTGAGTGCCACCAGGAAGGAGCCCGCCACCGCCGCTGCCGCCAGCCAGCCGACCACCTTCTGAGAGAGCCGCTGGCCGACAAACAGGATGAGCAGAGCCCCCAGGGCAGGAAAGGCAAACAACAGCCAGACAGAATCAAACATGGTCGTTCCTACCATTTCATGACGTTGACGTCGTCAATATTGGTGCTCTTGGACTGGTGATAGTGGGCGATCAGGATGGCCAGGCCGACCGCCACTTCGGCGGCCGCCACAGCCATGACCAGAAAGACAAAAACCTGGCCGTTGAGGTTGTCCCACTGGCGGGCAAAGGCGATCAGGGTGAGGTTGACGCTGTTGAGCATCATCTCCACACACATGACGATGATCAGCGCGTTGCGCCGGCCAAGCACGCCAACTGCCCCGACCACAAAAATAATGGCACTCAGGATCAAATAGTAGCTGGTTGGAACCATGGTTTCTTCCCCAAAAACTCCACGGTGATCGACAAAATGGGAACAGACAGACAAGCCCGGACGTACAGCGTCAGGCCTCTTCCGCCTTGGGCCGACGGGCCAACAAAAGCGCGCCAAGCAAAGCGACCAACAGCAGCACAGCCGCCAATTCTACCAGCAAAATGTTTTGCGAGTAGAGGTGAAGGCCGAGCACGACAGGCACCCCTCCCTGGTTGGCATCTGGGTTCAGCGTCACCGCAGGCATCCGCAGGACATTCCAGCCGATCCCTGCCAGCAGCGCCCCCCCCAGCCCCAGGCCAGCGTACGGCACCCAGCTGCGGTAGCCGGCGCGTGTGTCGAGAGGGGCAGAGCCGATCAGCATGATCACAAACAAGATCAGGATCACGATGCCGCCTGCGTAGACGATCACCTGCACCGCCGCCAGAAATTGGGCGTTGAGCGTGACGTAGAGGATGGCCAGCGTCGCAAAATGCACGAGCAGAAAGAGCGCACTGTGCACGGCCACCTTGCTGCTGACCACCCCAACTGCGCTCCCCACGCTCAGCGCACCGACCAGGATAAAAAAGATCATTTCAAAGCTCATAAGCGACTCACCTAAAAAAGAGCGCACAGGTTGGAGAGAGCAGCCGCTACTCGGGCCGGATCACCACATTGGGTTCGCCCGGGTTGAGCAGTTCAGCCTTGGTCAGGATGAAATCGCGACGGTTGTAGTTGGCCATGGCGAAGTCATGGCCAAGCACGATCGCCTCGGTCGGGCAGGCTTCTTCGCAGTCACCACAGAAGATGCAGCGCAGCAGATTGACTTCGTAGACTGTGGCGTAGCGCTCGCCAGGCGACGTCGGATGCTGCGGGTCGTTCTCAGCCGCTTCGACATAGATGGCGCCCGTCGGACAGGCTGCCTCGCAGAGCATACAGCCGATACAGCGCTCCATGCCGTTCTCGTAACGGCGCAGCTCGTGTTTGCCGCGAAAGCGTGGGTAAAGCGGGACGGGGTCACGCGGGTACTCCGTCGTGACCGGCTGCTCGGCGAGGGCTTTGAGCGTCACCCCCATCGCCTTGCCAATTTCGGTTGCACCTTTCAAAAATTCACGTATTGCCATGCCGGTTTGTCCTTGCCAGAAAAAACTGCGATCCGTGCTTGCCACTGTATGCGGGCCAGCTATGCTTTCAAGAAGACTGTGAGCAGCGCTGTGATGACCATATAGGCCAGGCTGATCGGCAGCAGCGTCTTCCAGCTGAAGTGCATCAGCTGGTCGTAGCGCGGGCGCCCGATGCTGGCCCGCACCCAGATGAACAGGAAGAGCAGCACAACCACTTTGCCGAACAAGATAAAGGGCCCCAACCAAGGCAGGATTTCGCTGCCGATCCCAAAGGGCAGGGCGTAGCCGCCGAAGAAGAGGGTCGCCATGATCGCGCTGGTCGTGATCATGTTGATGTACTCGGCCATGAAAAAGAGGGCAAACTTGATGCCGCCGTATTCGGTCTGAAAACCGGCAATCAGCTCGTTCTCGGTTTCAGGCAGATCAAAGGGGCTGCGATTGGTCTCCGCCAGCACACAGATAAAAAAGAGCGGAAACATGATCCAGAGCCAGATCCATTCCCACCACTGGCGGGGCGCCTCCGCCAGGTTCACCAGGCTGAAATCGCCGGCCAGCAGCAGGATGCTGATCAGAAAAAGACCCAACGGCAGCTCGTAGGAGATCATCTGGGCCGAGGAGCGCAGCGCCCCCAGCAGCGAATAGTTGTTGTTGCTGCTCCAGCCAGCCAGGATCACCCCGTAGCTTTCGATGCCCGCTACCGCCAGAATCCACAGAAAACCGATCGGAACATCAGCCACCGCAGGGAAATCTTTGCCCAGCGGAATCACCGCCCAGATCAGCAGCGCCGGGGCGAGGGCCAGGGCAGGGGCAAGCAGGTAGACAACCTTGTCGACGTGGCCGGGGATGATCTCCTCTTTGAAGAGGGCCTTGACTGCGTCGGCAACCGGCTGCAACAACCCCTTGGGACCTGCCCGGTTGGGCCCATAACGCACATGAAAACGCGCCAGCAGCTTGCGTTCATACCAGGTCAGATAGGCAAAACCGGTCAACAACACAAAGATCAACACCAGCGACCGCACAACTGGGATGACAATCAGGTTCAACCAATCCATCGTTGTGTCCTCTGCTTGCCAGGCAACTGCCTTGCCAGGCGGCTACACCGTCGTTCAACGTCACTTCTTTTGGATCGACACACGCGCCTGCGCGCTGCCGTTCAACAACGCGCCGACCGGGGCCCCGGGCAGACTCTCTGGGACCCAGGCGACCCCGGGCTTGACCGTGGTGTCCACTTTGACGGTCAGCTGGAGAGAGCCATAGGGGCTGCTGACAGTGACCACCTCCCCCTCGCCGACCCCCAGGCTGGCGCTGTCGGAGGGATGGAGACGCACCTCAGCGCCGAACGCCCCCCCCTGCATCTGGCGGGTCAACCCGAAGAGCTTTCCTCCATCGTAGAGCACAGTGCCGGCGGTCAGCTGCAGGCTGTCTGTCGGCGAGACAGGCAGCGCCGGCTGTTCGGCACGGGCGTAGGCGGCTGCCGGGCCAGAGCCATTCCATTGCAGCCCCTGGTCGCCGAGCGCTTCCCAAGTCAGGCCAGCATAGGCCGGGACCACAGCCGCAATCTCGGCAGTGACGGCCTGGGCGTTGGCATGGGACCAGGGGGCGTCGAAAGCAGAGGCCAGATGGTCCAGGATCATCCAGTCTGGGGCCGCTTTGCTCTGCGGGTTGTTCAGCGCCTTGGGCGCTCGCTGGACCCGGCGTTCCAGATTGGTAAAGGTGCCGTCCTGTTCTGCCCAGCTCACTGCCGGCAGCACCACGTCGGCCAGGGCCGCCGTCTCGGTCAGAAAAATTTCCTGCACCACCAGGAACTCAAGCCTGGCCAACGTTTGCGCCCAGAGGGGGCGTTCGCTGGCTGGGTTGGCCCCCAGAATATAGAGCGCCTTGATGTCGCCGCCGGCGCTGTCGAGCATCTGTTTGTAGCTTTTGCCAGGAGCGGCAGGCAGCTTGCAGCCCCACAGCTTGCCCAGCGCCTTGGCTGCCGCCGAGTCGTCGAGGGCAGCGTGGCCGGGCAGGCGATTGGGCAGGACGCCAAGGTCCCGACAGCCCTGGCTGTTGGCCTCCAGCCCGACATAGGCCAGATTGGCTGGTTTCCCCAGATAGAGCGCCAGGTTGGTCAAGGCCTGGCGCAGGGGGGGGCCCGACTCGCCGCGTGCCGCCATCGGCCCATAGACAAGCAGCGGGTTCTGGGCGCCCGCCAACAGAGCGGCCGCCTTTTGCAGCGCAGCAGCTGCGACGCCACAGAGCGCTTCGACCTGCTGGTCGCTGGCATCGGCGACCAGCGCCCAGGCAGCAGAGCCAGGCTCTGCCACAGCCCGCAGCAGACCGTTGATCAGTGTGACTTCGCTGCCCGGAGCAGCCTGCAAAAAGGCACCTGGGTAGCGCGTCAGCTCGATCTGGCGCGGGTGGACGACGACCAGCTGGGTCTTGCCACGGCGCACAGCCCGCTTGAGGTGCACATCCAAGACCGGCAACTCTTCACTCGGGTCTACCCCGACCAGCAGCACCACATCGTACCGAGGGGCAGGCCCGTACTGCGGCTTCATCAGGCCAGCCAGGGCAGGCAGCCCGGTGGGCAACGCAGCCACGTCGGCGCCGTCGCGGTGGTCGATGTTGTTGGAACCGATCGACTGGCGCATCCAACGCTGGAGCAAGTAGTTGCTTTCATTGGAAAGTTTGGCACTGCCGATGGCGCCGACAGCCGATGCGCCGTGCTGGCGCTTGACGGCTTGCAGCTTGTCGGCCACCAGCCCGAGCGCCTCGCTCCAGGAGGCAGGGGTGAGCGTGCCATTTTTGCGCACCAGCGGCATCGTCAGCCGCCCATCGTCGTTGACCCAGCCGTGGGCGAAGCGCCCCTTGTCGCAGAGCCACTGGTCGTTGACCTGCATATTCTCGCGGCCGACCACACGACGCAGCTTGTGGGTGCGCGTGTCCAGGCGCAGGTTGCAGCCCAACGAACAGTGCGTGCAGAGGCTGGGGGTACGCTCGATCTCCCAGGGACGGTAAGAAAAACGGGCCACCCGATTGGTCAGGGCGCCGACCGGGCAGAGGTCGATGATGTTGCCGCTGGTCTTGGCATCGACCGGCTGGCCCTCCTGGATGTCGATCAGCGTCTTGCCCCCCCGCTCAAAAAGCGCCAGCTGGGGTTTGTCCTCCCACTCCTCGAGATAGCGGATACAGCGCCAGCAGACGACACAGCGCTCCTGGTCCAGCACGATCGTCTCAGAGATCAGGTGGTTTTTGTGCTTGAGCCGTTTGGGCTCGACCAGCTGGCTGAGGCCAGGGCCAAACTGCAGGGTCTGGTCCTGCAGCGGGCATTCCCCCCCTTTGTCGCAGATCGGGCAGTCCAGCGGGTGGTTGAGCAGGATGAAAGCCAGGTTGGCTTCCTGCACCTCACGCACCTGCTGGGTAGCGGTCTTGACCACCATGTCCTGCGCCACAGGCACCGAGCAGGCGGTCTGCAGCAGCATGCCACGCGGACCCGAAATCTCGACCAGACACATCCGGCAACAGGCAACCGGGTCCAGCTTGGGATGGCTGCAAAAGACAGGAATTTCGATCCCCAGCCTGGCAGCCGCGTCCAAGACCAACGTCCCCTTGGGAACGGACACCTGGCGATCGTCGATAGTCAGCGTTACAAGATCGGTCATAGCTTCATCCGCTTCTCGTTCAGAAAAAGTTCACGCAATGCAACAAAATGAGAGACCTGGTGGGTTCAGTCGCCGCTGGCGCGCACCGGTGTATCGCGATGGAGCGGCGACTCGCCGACCAGACTGAAGGTGCTGTCGGTCGCCACACTGGGGCTCCCCGTATCAGGACGGTAGATAGGTCGGATCGGAATGACGGGCAAGTCGTTCTCTGGATTGGTATGGGCGATGTACTGCTCAAACTCGGCGCGGTATTTGGCCAGATTGCTCTGCAACGCCCAGACCGAAGCTTCCCCAAACGGACAGAAGCTCTTGCCAGCAATAAAGGTGGTGATGCGCGCCATCAGATCGAGGTCTTTGGCCCGGCCCCCCCCCTCTTCAATGCGCAGCAGGATGTCCTCCAGCCAGCCGGTCCCCTCGCGACAGGGGGTACACTTGCCGCAGCTCTCCTCGCGGTAGAAGCTGAGGGTGCGCCGCGCCACCTTGACCATCGACTGGCTGCTGTCGATGGCGATCACACCTGCCGATCCCAGCAGAGAGCCGGCCGCCTGGACAGCCTCGTAGTCGAGCGGGGTGTCGAGCTGGCTGGCGGTCAGCAGCTTCATCGAAAGCCCCCCTGGCACCACAGCCTTGAAGGGCTGCTCGTCGAACTGGGGCCCCCCCCCGTAGCGGACCAGCAGTTCGCTCAGCGGGGTGGCATGGGGCAGCTCGTAAAGCCCTGGGTATTTGACGTTGCCGCTCAGACAGAAAATGCGCATGCCCGGCGACTTTTCCGTGCCGAAGGTGCGGTACCAGTCGACGCCGTTGCGCAGAATATGGGTGACATTGCAGATCGACTCGACATTGTTGACGATGGTGGGCTTGGCATAAAGCCCCTCGACCGCTGGAAAAGGGGGCTTCATGCGCGGATGGCCACGGTACCCTTCCAGGCTGGTGAGCAGGGCAGTCTCCTCGCCACATTCGTAGGCGCCGGCGCCTCGGTGGACGACAATGCGCAGGTTGAAGTCGGTGCCAAAAATCTTCTCACCGAGAAACCCTTGGGCGGTCGCCTCCTGGATCGCCTGGACCAGCCGCGTGTAGCCGAAATAATACTCGCCGCGGATATAGATGAACGCAAGTTCCGATTTGATGGCAAAGGCGCTCAGGAGGATCCCTTCGATCAACTGGTGCGGGTCGTACTCCATAATGATGCGGTCTTTGAAGGTGCCCGGCTCAGACTCGTCGGCGTTGACAACGAGGTAGTGGGGCATGGCCGGGGCCAGAAAGCCCCATTTCATTCCCGTAGGAAAACCGGCCCCCCCACGGCCGCGCAACCCGCTGGCTTTGACCAGTTCAACCACCTCTTCTGGTTTGCTGCCGACCAGCACCCGACGGGCAGTCTCATAGCCGCCGTCGGCCATGTACGTCCCCAGCGTGTGGCTCTCCGCCTTGCCGACCCGGGCGGTGAGAAACCGCTGATCCATGCCCCCGATCCGGTAGGGGCCAGCCGCCCGCCCGGTCAGCTCGGGGTCCCCCTGCGGGGTCCAGCGTTCGAGGGTCGAGAACGCCTTGCCCTGGGCCACCAGGTCGAGCACCTTCTGCACATCCCCCGCCGACTCCAGCTGCTCAAAGTAGCGGATCTGGCCGCTCTTGCGGTCGGTGACAGAGACCATCGGCGCCGTGCCACAAGACCCCAGACATTCCATATGGTCGAGGCTGTAGCGGTCGTCGGCGGTCGTCTCGCCGTGGTGGATACCAAGCTTCTCCTCGAAATGGTGCATGCACTGGCCAGCGCCACGCAGCATACAGGGCACATTGGTGCAGACTTCGACATGGTACTCGCCCTTGGGCTCGGTATGGAGCATATGGTAGAAATCCACCACAGCCCCCACTTCAGCTGGTTCGAGCTCCAACATGGCCGCCAGCTCGTTCTGCGCATCCACCGGACAGTAGCCAAACGTGCGTTGGATTGCATAAAGGGCCGGCAGAATCGCCGAGCGTTGGCGGCCGGCAGGATAAAGATCCATCCACTTCTTGATTTCGGTTTGCACTGCTTCAGATAGCATCATAATGTTTGCCCTGATCCAAAAAAGAACGCCAGCCTAGCGATCGACTTCACCCAAGACGATATCGATCGAGCCAATGTTGGTGACGATGTCCGAGAGCATGGCGCCCTTGCTCATGTTGCTGATCGCAAAAAGATTGTTGAAGCTAGGCCCGCGCACATGCAGCCGATAGGGCTTGGCGGAGCCGTCGCTGTAGACAAAAAAGCCCAGCTCCCCTTTGCTAGATTCAATGCCGTGGTAGACCATGCCTGGAGGCGCTTGAAATCCTTCGGTCATCAGTTTGAAATGGTGGATGAGCGCCTCCATGCTGATGTCGAGTTCGGCGCGCGGGGGAGGCGTAATTTTGCGGTC
The DNA here is from genome assembly GCA_903858085.1 of uncultured Chloroflexota bacterium. GTDB lineage: Bacteria > Chloroflexota > Anaerolineae > Caldilineales > Caldilineaceae > Caldilinea. The sequence goes on along the minus strand of CAIOHJ010000230.1, from coordinate 57,786 downwards.
TTCGACCCGGAAGGGGCCGTCGGGCAGGCGGTCGACCGCCTGGCGGATGATGCGCAGACTTTGGCGCATCTCTTCCATCCGCAACAGATAGCGGGCATAGCAGTCGCCCTCGCTGAAGACAGGCACCTTGAAATCGTACTGCTCGTAGCCGCCGTACGGGGCGTCCCGGCGCAGATCCCAGTCGACGCCGCTGCCGCGCAGCATGGGGCCTGTCAGCCCCAGGTTGATCGCCTGCTCGCGCGAGACATGGCCGACCCCACGCAGACGCTCTTCCCAGAGCGGGCCATGGGTCAACATACGCTCGTAGTCATCGATCCGCTCCGCCATCGCACGGAGAAACCCATCCAGGTGGCCGAGGAAGGCTGGGGGCAGGTCGCGCGAGACCCCGCCGACGCGCATGTAGCCGACCGTCAGGCGGGCGCCGCAGGCCATCTCAAAGAGATCGAGGATGCGCTCCCGCTCACGGGTGGCATACATGAGCAGCGCCATGCCTGTGCCCGAGACGTCGAGCACATGGGTCGAAAGCCAGAAGAGATGCGAGGCAAGCCGCTGCAGCTCGGCCATGAGCACGCGCAGCACCTGGCCACGCGCAGGGACAGCGATGCCGAGCAGCTTCTCCACGGTCAGACAGTAGCCCATGTTGTTGCTCATCGCCGACAGGTAGTCCATCCGGTCGGTGTAGTAGACAAAATCCTTGTAGCGCTTGTTTTCGCCAGTCTTCTCAAAGCCGCTGTGCAAATAGCCAAGGTCGGGGTCGACGTTGACGACAGTCTCACCGTCGAGCTCGACCACCAGCCGCAGCACCCCATGCGTGCTGGGATGGTGGGGGCCCATGTTGATAATCATGTTCTCCCGGCTCATGCCAGGCGGCAGCACGGGGGGCTTGCTCTCTGCAGCCAGCACCTGCTTGCCAAACGATTCAAATTCGGGGTCGCTCCAGGTCAGGGTGAAGGGCACCTCTTCGCCGCCCACCGGCACCTGCTTTTGCAGCGGGTGGTTGGGCCAGCTCTCCGGCATCAGGATGCGGCGCGGGTCAGGATGGCCAGTAAACCGGATCCCCATCAGATCCCAGACCTCACGTTCGGGCCAGGTGGCGCCGGCAAAAACACCTGCCAGAGTGGGAACAGAGGGGCGCCCACTGTCGGCCAAAGGGCAGACCACCGTCAGATGCTGCTTGCGGGCGTAGGAACGCAGCTGGTAGATGGTGTGGAACCGCTGGTCGCTGACCGGCAACTCAGAACGGTCGACCGCAGAAACGTCGATCAGGGCTTCGTAGCATAGCTGCGGATCCTGCCGGACAAACTCGGCCAGCGCCACCAGCTGGCCAGGCGCCACATAGACGACCTGCTGGCCGTTGTGCAGGCCAGCCGCCAACAAAGCTGTGCCAAAACGTTCGACGATGCGGGCCGTATCCGGACTTTCGCCGGAAGGCAACGGGGCCACCGCCGGAATCCCCAACGGGTTGAGGCCAGGCAGCGTTTCATAAGCGCGCGTGCGTGGAGAAACGTTGAGCATAAAGTTCTCCGAGAATTTAGGCCAGCTGGGGCCGGCGCAATGATTCGAGCGACGAAATTTCGTCCGGCTGTTTGGAGAGAGGCGGCGCCTTGAAGTCGACATAGGTGCGGAAGGTCTCTTTGCCCTGCTTGGCGCGCAGCCTGTCGAGCGCATAGAGCAGCGACTCTGGGCGGGGTGGGCACCCTGGCACGTAGACATCGACCGGAATGATCTTGTCTACCCCCTGGACAATCGCATAGTTGTTGAACGGGCCGCCAGCGCTGGCGCAGATGCCCATCGCAATCACCCATTTGGGCTCGGACATCTGGTCGTGGAGCCGCTTGATGACCGGGGCCATCTTGTTGCTGACCCGCCCCGAGACAATCATCAGATCCGCCTGGCGGGGGCTGGCGCGGAAGAGCTCGGAGCCGTACCGTGAAATATCGTGGCGGGCAGAGCCGGTGGCGATCATTTCGATCGCACAGCAGGCCAGCCCAAAGAGCAGAGGCCAGGTGCTGTTTTCACGGCTCCAGTTGACCAGCGTCTCCAGCTGGGTGGTGAGAATTCCTTCAGGCAGTTTTTCTTCGAGACCCATGCGTAGTTACTCCCAGTCCAAAGCACCCTTCGACCACTCGTAGACGAGGCCGAGAACAAGAATCAGCAAAAAGAACCCGATCGGCGCCAGCGCAACCAGCACCCCGTAGGTATCGCGCAGCGGCAGCAGCGCCCCAGCCCACGGAAACAGAAAAATAACTTCGATGTCAAAAAGAATAAAGAGCATCGCCACCAGATAGTACTTGACCGGAAAGCGGCGGCGAGCGTCGTGGAAAGGGATGATTCCCGACTCGTACGGCTCCAGCTTCTGGGCATTCTTGCGGCGTGGGCCCAGCAGGCTGGGGAGCCCGATAGCAATGAAGGCAAAAACAATGGAGATGACAATAAAAATCAGAAGTGGAAAGTAGTCTTGAGCCATCAGCGTCTTCCTTGCTGCTGGGCAAGCCCCAGACAAGGCTTGCCGTCCCCAAAGAGTCAATCGGTTGCCACACTGTTAACGCAGTTTACATTAGCCGATCTCTTGTGTCAACTCCACACTGCGGTTCCTGTTCCCTTGTGAAAAAGAGAACGAGGACCCGTCGACGAATTTCACAAATTCCCAATTTGGGGACTAGACAAATCCCAAATCCTATAGTAGTATGTGGGTCAAAGTGGGGCGATGTGGGACGCATAAAGCTTTTTTCGTCCTCCACTTTTTTGAAGACGTTTGAAGACGAGAGTTACCTGTTGTTCGGGGTGTTTCAATAGTAATGGGTGGTGCGCAGTACGCCCAGATCTGCCGCACCAGACATGGCGCTATCGGTTGCGCATCACTCATTACGGCCCGGGCTGACTCCCGGGAGAAAAATTTTCTGTAAAGGGCCGAGGCAGCAGAAAATCAAGAGAAGATCGCACCAGGCAGCAGCTTTTGCGGACAGCAGCTTTTGCGGACAGCAGCGCAACCGATATGTTTCTGGGCGAATACACGCACACACTGGATTCCAAGGGTCGGCTGACAATTCCGTCAAAATACCGGAACGAACTGGCGGCTGGGATGGTGTTGACACGCAACCCTGTAGACCATTGCCTGCTGTTGTTCCCACAGGTAGAATGGGATCGGCTGGCAGACAAAGTCAGTGCGCTGCCGTTGACTGACCCCAGATCTGCTGCATTTCGCCGTGCTTTTTTCAGTGCAGCGGAAGATGCCCAGCCAGATGGGCAAGGGCGAATTTTGTTGAGTCCACGGCTGCGCAGCCACGCCCAGATCGAAGGGGATGTGGTCGTAGCGGGGATGAATAAATTCATTGAGCTGTGGAAACCAGCTCTCTGGGAGGAAAAAGTAACAGGTGTGTTGGCAGATGTCGACTTCACCGGCGACTTTTTTGGCACCTTAAGTCTCTAAATATAATGGGAGATCGCCTGCCCATCGCCGCAGATCCGGCCACTGCTTCCCATGAGCCGGTGTTGTTGAACCAGGTGCTTGATGGTCTCGCTGTCAAGCCAGGCGCCTGGTTAATCGACGGCACCGCAGGAGGTGGTGGTCACACCGAAGCCTTGCTGGCTTGTTCCGCACCCAATGGTCGTCTATTGGGAATCGATGCGGACCCAGCCGCCATTCGGCGAATCTCAGTACGCCTTGCCGACGCACTGGCCGCACAGCGCCTGGTCCTGCACCAGAGCGAATTTGCCCAGCTGGAAGCGGTAGCGGCAGCGTACGCATTTGCCCCAGTTGATGGCGTCCTGTTGGACTTAGGAGTGAGCAGCTTCCAGTTGCAGACGCCAGACAGGGGCTTTTCATTTTCTCAACAGGGGCCGCTCGACATGCGCTTTGACCCGGAACAGTCCCCCAGCGCAGCCGAGGTGGTCAACGAATGGCCCGAGCGGGAGCTGGCCGAGCTTTTTTTCCACTGCGGGGAAGAGCCACAGAGCCGGCGAATTGCAAGGTATCTGGTCCAGCACCGGCCGTTTGCCACAACCACAGCGCTGGCAGAAGCGATCGAAAACGCCGTTGGCGGGCGTCGTGGCGCCCGCCTCCACCCGGCGACCCGCGTCTTCCAGGCGCTGCGCATCCTGGTCAACCAGGAGCTGCAGCAAATCGAGGCGGTGCTGCCCCAGGCACTCCGTCTGCTGCGGCCAGGCGGCCGTCTGGCTGTGATCAGCTTTCACAGTCTGGAAGATCGGATCGTCAAACGGTGGATGGCAGAGGAGGCTCGTACCTATGTGGCTGACCCCACACACCGATACGGTGGCTACGAGCGCCAGCCAACGTTGCGGATTCTCACTCGAAAGCCCGTCATGGCCGAGGGCGACGAGCTGAACCGCAACCCACGCAGCCGTTCGGCCAAACTTCGTGTTGCCGAAAAGCTGCCCTTCAATCTGGTGTGAAGCGTGATGTGTGACAAGTGAGCTACTGGCCCTCCCTCACACCACTCATCACGGATCACAAAATTCGGAGGCCCAGAAAGCCTTCCGTAGTGTAGGGGCGACGCATGCGTCGCCCCTACTACACTGCAAACCTGTTGTACCGTGAATCGTTGTACCGTGAACCAGTAGAGACAAAATTATTCGAGCGAGGTGTGGGGATGTTACAACGCAGCAGCCTGTCTTCTACAGTCTCCTCTACAGTCTCCCCTGCAGTCTCCTCCGAGTTGAACGCTCCCTGGCCGCAGAGCTGGGTCCAGGGCAGATGGGGCAGAGGGTTCGAGCTGATCTGGCTGCCAGCCAACGCGCGCCAGTACCTGTTGGTGCTGGTTCCCGTCATTGCGCTGGCGGCCGGCATGCTTTCCCAGGTCTGGTTCAACGTTCAGATCAGCCAAGAACAGCGCCAGTTGCAGGGGCTTGAAGCGCAGCGCCAGCAGCTCGAACGACAAAACAGCGAACTGGTCTACGCGATCACTGCTGCGACGTCGCTGCGCCAGATCGAGCAATATGCCCTGGCCCAAGGCTATCGACCCGCAATGGCACCGGTCTATGCCAGCCGCCAGGCACCCTTGGAACTGTCTGACGCCCACCCCTCTCCGGCAGCTGTCGGGCGCATGCAGCAGCCCGCAACCGCCGGGGAAGGTTTCTGGGCGGCCGCCGGGCGGGGGGTCGACGCTGGGGGCGGCTGGGTCCTTCAGCAGGCCCAGCAAGGATCTGCCGCTCTCTTCCATTGGTTCACAGAAGTGCGGAGACGCTGGATGCCATGACGACCGCCGGGGTTCGAGAAGTCGCCCCCCCTGCAGCGCCGCAGGCGATCAGCGAACAGCATTTGGGCCCGTCGGCAGCGACGCAGAGGCGCGAGCTATGGCGCTTCTGGTCGCTTGTGCTGTTGTTTGGTCTGCTGACCGCCAGCGTGGTGTTCGCGCTGGTGCTGCACCAGGCGTTGCGTCTGGGTGGCGTGCGCGCGACAGCGCAGCCGCACCAGGCAGATTCGGCGCGTGGGACGATCGTCGACCGCAACGGGGCTGTGCTGGTGGCCGACCAATACTTTTATGAGGTCTCGGTGGACCCAGGCCAGCTCAACCAGGACGAGGATCGTCAGACGGTGGCCACTGCGCTCGAACAGCTCGCCGGCTTGCCAGCCAGCCAGACCATCGACCTGCTGCGCAGCTATGCCGAACGCAGATACCTGCGGCTGGCCAGGGCCATCCCGCTGGAACAGGGAGAACGCATCCTGGCAGAACAGCAGCGGCTGACAGAGGAACAGGGCGTCCATCCTTTGACAGCGGTCACCCTGACCCTTGCCCCACAGCGCTATTACCCAGAACAGAGCCTGGCCGCACATCTTCTGGGCATCGTGGCCATGCTGGATGGGGCGACCTGGCTGCGTGGGGTCTACGGGGTCGAGGGCTACTACGATTCATTTTTGCGCGAGCGGGATGGCGTGCGCCTCACCCGCCAAACCACCCAGCCCTTCACCCAGCTGCCGACACAGGTGCGGCGCTTCTTGCCCTCTCTGGCTGGCCGCGACCTGGTGCTCACGATCGATCGCGGCGTGCAGTGGATTGTCGAAGAAGAGCTCCAGCAGGCGCTGGAAATCTATGGGGCCCAGACTGGAAGCATCCTGGTCATGGAACCCCAAAGCGGGGCCGTTCTGGCGATGGCCAGCGCCCCAACCTATGATCCTGGCGCTTTTGCAGAGGCCGACCCTGCCCTGCTGATCAACCCGGCCATCAGCGCCCAGTACGAGCCGGGGTCTGTCTTCAAAATCATCACCGCAGCTGCCGCGCTGGACAGCGGTGTGGTGACAGCAACCCAGATCCTGACCGACAGCGGCTCGATCGCGGTCGGCCAACGTGTGATCCTGAACAGCGACCGTGCTGGCTACGGGCCGGTGACGATGGCAGAGGCGCTGGCCCGCTCGCTCAATGTGATCACAGCACAGTGGGCGCTGTTGCTGGGTGAACAGCAGTTTTACCAGTACATCGAACGGTTTGGCTTTGGCAAGGTGACCGAAGTTGACCTGGCCGGGGAAATCTATGGCCTCGTCAAACAGCCTGGCATGTTGAACTGGAGCCTGTCTGATCTGGGCACCAATAGTTTTGGCCAGGGGCTGGCGGTGACGCCAATCCAGATGGCCAATGCCACAGCCGCGATCGCCAATGGGGGCCGGCTGATGCGCCCCTATGTGGTCGCAGAACGGGCGCTGGACGGCCAGGTCCAAGTCACAGAGCCGACGGTGCTGGGAACTGCCGTCTCAGCAGAGACAGCCCGCCAGATGACCGACATTCTGGTCGAGGTCGTCGAACAGGGCAACCAGGCTGCGCGAGTCCCCGGCTATCGAGTGGCCGGCAAGAGCGGCACCGCACAGATCCCAACCCAGGAGGGCTACACCGAAGACGAGACGATCGTCACCTTTGTCGGCTACGCGCCGGCCGACGCCCCCCGGTTTGTGGTGCTGGTCAAGTTGGAGCGGCCAGACCCGGCGATCAGCCGCTGGGCTGGCCGTACGGCGGCACCCACTTTTTCCCGGGTGGCCAGCCGGCTGTTGCGCTACTACGGCGTCCCCCCAGACGCCACCCGACTCGGTCAGCAGCCGACAGGCCAGTGAGGAGGCTCTATGGCTGAACAACCCTACCTGCCGACCTCGATCACACAGCATACTTTGTGGACAGCGCTGACTGGCGAGTTGCCGCCGCTGTCGGTGCCCCCTGCCCCGATCGCCCATGTCGCGCTGGACAGCCGGGATGTTGTGCCAGGCGATCTGTTTGTGGCGCTGCAGGGGCCCAGAGCCGACGGCCATGCCTTTCTGGCCGACGCACTGCGCAACGGCGCGCAAGCGCTGCTGGTCGAAGAACGGGGCCGGGCCGCCGCACAGGCCGCTGGCGCCACCTTGATCGACTGCACGACAGAGCGGCCGGAAAGCCAGCGGCCTGTGCGGCCCGGCACCCTGCCGCTGGCCTACCTGGTCCCCAACAACGTGATCGCCCTCCAACAGACAGGCGCGTTCCAACGGGTGCATCGCACCGCCCCGACACTTCGGGTGGTCGGGGTGACCGGCAGCGTCGGCAAAACCAGCACCAAAGAGCTGACAGCCAGCGTGCTGCGCCAGCGCTACAAGACCCACGCCTCCCCAGGCAATCTCAACAGCGAACAAGGGCTGCCTTTGGCGCTGCTGGGGCTGAACACAGAACATGCCTGCGCCGTGTTCGAGATGGGAATGTATGGGCTGGGCGAGATCGAACGGCTCTGCCAGCTGGCCCGCCCTCAGGTCGGAATAGTGACCAACGTCGGCCCTGTCCATCTGAGCAGGCTCGGCACGATCGAACGGATCGCCCAGGCCAAAGCCGAGTTGGTCCAGGCTCTGCCCAGCGCCGCAGACGGGGGAGTCGCCATTTTGAACTGGGACGACCCGCGCGTGCGGGCCATGACAGCGCTGACCTCTGCCCGCATCTTCCGCTACGGGCTGTCGCCCGAAGCCGATCTGTGGGCCGATGCGATCGAAGGAATGGGGTTGGAAGGGCTTCGCTTCCGGTTGCACTACCGAGCGCCCGGCAGCACACGGGCCGAGTCGGTGCATGTCAAAGTCCCCCTGTTGGGCCAGCACAGCGTGCATACGGCGCTGTGCGCAACCGCGGCAGGGCTGGTCGAGGGAATGAGCTGGGGAGAGATCGTCGCCGGCATGCAGAGCATGGCGGGCCAGCTGCGTCTGGTTGCAGTGCGCGGCCTCCACGGCAGCACCGTAATCGACGACACCTACAATGCCAGCCCGGCCAGCATGATCGCCGCACTCAACCTGCTGGCAGATATCCCACCCAGAGCCGGCGGTAGACGCATTGCCGTGCTGGGAGACATGCTGGAGCTAGGCAGCTACGAGCACGAAGGACACCAACGGGTCGGATGGAGAGCCAGCGAGGTGGTCGACCTGCTGCTGACCGTCGGACAGCTGGGCCGTGCCCTCGGGGAGGCGGCGCTGGCGGCCGGTTTTCCAGCGGAGCAGCTGTCCATGCTGCCCGAACACAGCAGCGCAATCGACCGGCTGCGCCAGCTGCTGCGCGCCGGCGACCTGGTGCTGGTCAAAGGGAGCAGAGCAGTGGGGATGGACATGATCGTCGCCGAAATTACCGGTGCAGCCGCCACAACCAGCGGTATCGGGCAGGAGCCAGCTGATGGATAATCCGTTAGAACCGCGCATGGCCTATACGCTGAGTCTGGGCACGATCAGCTTCTTGTTTGCTGTGCTCTGGGGACGGCCGCTGATCCGCTTTCTGCAGTACAAAGGGGTCGGCAAACAGATCCGCATCGAACAGCCGGGCCACCACCAGCTCAAAACTGGCACGCCGACGATGGGAGGCGTACTCTTTGTGGTGCCGGTGCTGGTGATCATCGGACTGCTCAACATCGTCAACCTGCTGGGCATGGACGCGATCGGACAGAGCACCCTGCTCCTCTTTTTCTGCCTGGGTTCGCATGTCGTGCTGGGGGCGATCGACGACTGGCAAGGAATCCGGGGCCTTCGCGGGCGCGGCGAAGGGATGAGCCCGCGGATGAAAAGCGCCTTCCAAGGCCTCTTTGCCGCCATCATCGGCCTGGTGCTCTATTATGGCCCGCCACAGTGGGACTATGTCGGTGTGCCGACCTACGTGGACTACTTTCGGGTTGGCCCGCTGATCATCCCAGCGACGATCGCTATCTTGTACTTGACCAGCAACGCAGTCAATTTCACCGATGGACTGGACAGCCTGGCGGGCAGTACAAGCCTGGTGGCTTTCGCCTGTTACGGCACGATCGCCTATCTGCAAAATCAGCTCTACCTGGCCATTTTTTGTTTTGCGTTGACCGGGGCATTGATGGGATTTCTCTGGTACAATGCCCACCCAGCACAGCTGATCATGGGAGATGCCGGCAGCCTGCCGCTTGGGGCTACACTGGGGCTGGTCTCCATCATGACGGGCCAGTGGCTGCTGCTCCCGATCATCGGGCTGGTCTTTGCCGCCGAAGCCCTGAGCGTTATGATCCAGGTCAGCTATTTCAAGCTCACCCGGCGGCTGCACGGACAGGGACGGCGCGTTTTCAAAATGGCCCCGCTTCACCACCATTTTGAATTGTTGGGATGGAGCGAAATGCAGGTCAAGGAACGGTTCTTTATTGCCTCCGTCCTCTCCGGGATGTTGGGGGTGGCGTTGGCGTTGATCTGAAGCGGCCAGAGCAGGCCGGGCTGGGAAGGGACAGATGTCGTTTCAGGGATGGCGGATCGTGATATTGGGGATGGCCCGGCAGGGCATCGCCCTGGCCCGTTTTTTCGTGGCAGCTGGGGCACAGGTCACCCTGAGCGACGTTGCCCCGGCAGAACAGCTGACCGCAGAGTTGGAACAGCTGGAAACGCTGCCTGTTCGACAGGTGCTGGGGGGACATCCGCTGGAGCTGCTGGATGGGTGCGACCTGCTCTGTCTGAGCGGCGGCGTGCCAGCGCAGCTGCCGATCGTCCAGGAGGCGATCCGGAGGCAGATCCGCCTGAGCAACGACAGCCTGCTCACCCTACAGCTGGCGCGCCAGCGTGGACTGGGGCCGATCCTGGCCATCACCGGCAGCAGCGGCAAAACGACGACGACAACACTGGTCGGCGAGATGCTGGCCGCCAGCGGCCGACGCACCCATGTCGGAGGGAACATCGGGACCCCGCTGATCGACCGGCTGGATCAGATCGCCGCCGGGGAATGCATTGTGCTGGAGCTGAGCAGCTTTCAACTGGAATTGTTTGACGAGCGTTGGGCGTGGGGCCCCGTCGTCGGAGTCGGCCCGGACGTCGCTGCACTCCTCAACCTCACACCCAATCACCTGGACCGCCATGCCGGGATGGCAGCGTATGCGGCCGCCAAGTTCAATCTGCTGCGCTCTCTGCCGACCGATGGCACGCTGGTCTTGAGCGCCGAGGATGCGGTCACCCGGCGGGTCGCCAACGCCGGCTGGCGGGCCAGCGACCCGCCACTGCCGTCGAGCTGGGGCGCAGCCTCTCTGGACCCCCTTTTGGAAGAAATGGGCTGCCTGGCAACAGCAGGTCACAGAAAACTGCTGCTTTTTCACCGCCAACAGCCGGTCGACAACGGCGCCTGGGGGAGTGCTGGCCAGCTTTTCTACCAAGGGCAGCCATTCTGCCAGCTGGCAGAGCTCAAACTGCGCGGGGAACATAATGTGAGCAACCTGCTGGCCGCTGCGGCCATCAGCGGCGCCGCCGGAGCAGCGCTGACCGCCATGCAGACAGTGGCACGCCGTTTCGCCGGGGTCCCACACCGCCTGGAAACCGTCGCAGAGGTCGCTGGCGTGCTCTGGGTCAACGACAGCATCGCCACCTCGCCTGAACGGGCGGTGGCTGGCATGCGCAGCTTTGAAAGCGGCCAAAGCCTGATTCTGCTGGCCGGCGGCAAGGACAAACAGCTCCCCTGGGATCGTTTCGCCGAGGCAGCGCTCGAACATGTCGAGCTCCTGATCGGGTTTGGCGCTGCCGGCAGCATGGTGGTGCGCCAGGTCCAGGAGCGGGCTGCGTTCCTGCGCAAAACGGCCCCGAGCACCGCCATCGTCAGCCGACTGGACGAGGCAGTCGACCTGGCCGCACGCACGGCCAGGCCAGGGACGGTTGTCCTGCTCTCTCCAGGGGGCACCAGCTACGACGCCTATCACGATTTTGCAGCGCGCGGCGAACATTTCCGCCGCCTGGTCGAAGAAGTCACCGGAGGTCCGCGATGGGGGTGAACGCAAAGACAGGTGAACGTCCGCAGGCTGCCCAGGGCCACTACGACTGGGGGCTGTTGACCGTTGTCACACTGCTCTTGCTTTTGGGGCTGGTAATGGTCTTCAGCGCCAGCTATCCGCGCGGGCTGGAAGGCTTTGACAACCCCTACTACTTTGTCGCGCGCCAGTTCATCTGGCTGTTGGTGGGCGCCGGCGGGCTGGTCGTCGCCGCCCGGATCCCCTACCTGCTGTGGAACCGCTGGAGCGTCCCGCTCATGGGGGGCACGCTGCTGGCGCTGCTGGCTGTCATCTTAATCGGCGACGAACGTTTGGGCTCGTCGCGCACCTATTACCAGGGCAGCATCCAACCCAGCGAGGCAGCCAAGATCTCCGTCATTCTCTATGTGAGCGCCTGGTTGAACAGCAAAGGCGCACGAATTCGCCATGCAAGGGCCGGACTTCTCCCCTTCGGCGTGCTGATGGGCGTCGTGTCCGTCTTGATCGTGTTGCAGCCGGAGATCACCGTGGCGGTCCTGATCGTGGTGACCTCTGCCATCATGCTCTTTGTGGCCGGGGCTGACCTGAAACAGCTGGCGGTGATCGGCGCAGTGGCCACCGCTACCTTCCTGCTCGTGGTCCAATACACCGGCTACGCAGCCGAGCGCATCAGCCACTATCTGACCTGGATGGGCGACCCGGTCGCCAGCGAAGAGTGGCAGGTAAGCCAGGGGGTCCAGGCGCTGATGCGCGGCGGGCTCTTCGGGCGGGGGCTGGGCAACGGCCTGGCCCAACAGACCGGGTACCTGCCCCTGAGCTGGAGCGACAATATCTTTGGCGTGATCGGCGAAGAGCTCGGTCTGCTGGGGACATTGTGTGTGCTCCTGCTCTTTTTGTTGCTGGCCTACCGTGGGCTGCGGATCGCGCTGCGCGCCCCAGACAATTTTGGCATGCTGCTGGCAACCGGGATCACAGCCAGCTTGCTCCTGCAAGCATTGCTGAACATGGCCGTGATCGTGGCGGTCTCCCCCCCGACCGGCATGACACTCCCCTTTGTGAGCTATGGAGGCAGTTCGCTGGTGGCGTCGTTGGTCGGAATCGGGATTCTGCTCAACATCAGCCGATTCGGTGTCAACCGCACTTTACAGACAGGGGAGCAGACAGGGAGAAAGGCGCATGAACGTGATGATCTCGGGCGGGGGGACCGGAGGCCACGTCTATCCGGCACTGGCCGTCGTCAGACAGCTCACAGCTTCCAGTCAACCATCGAACGCTTCCCCTGGGAGACCGCCAAAGCCGAGCAACGTCGGCGTGCAGCCGCCAAATCGGCGCAGAAGAGAAAGTGACAGCAGAGAAAGTGACAGCAGAGAAAGTGACAGCAGAGAAAGTGACAGCAGAGCAGCCGAGCCGGCAGAGGCGGTCCGGCTGCTCTGGATAGGGAGCCATACCGGGATGGAAAAGGCACTGGTCGAACGGGCAGGCATCCCCTTTGCAGGGGTCAGCACCGGACAGCTGCGGGTTGGCAACCCGCTGAAGCTGCTGCGCAATCTGGGGCAGCTGCTGAGTGGGCTCCACCAGAGTCTGGCGTGGGTCGATCGCTTTCAGCCAGATGTCTGCTTTGTCACAGGAGGCTATGTCTGTGGGCCTGTGACACTCGCCTGCTGGCTGCGACGCAGACCGATCTTGATCTATCTGCCGGATATGACGCCGGGCTATGCGATCCGCCTGCTCAGCAGGCTTGCGACGCGTGTGGCGATCAGCTACCCTGAGGTGGCCCGCTGGTTCGGCGGCGAAGCGCCAGCCGGCAAAGCCGTCGTAACCGGCTACCCGGTGCGCCAGGAGGTGGTGGCGGCCGCACAGGATCGAAGTGAGGCCCGCCACCGGCTGGCTGCCGCGCTCGGCACAACTTTTACCGAACCAGATGGCAGCGTGCAGCCGCTGCTGTTGGTGTGGGGAGGGTCGAGCGGGGCCAGGGCAATCAACCAGGCGACCTGGGCTCTTTTGCCCGATCTGCTGCCCCTGGCCCAGGTGGTGCATGTCGTCGGCGCGCGAGACTGGGGGCTGTACGAAGGCTGGGCTGCCAGCCAGCCGCTCCCAGCGACTTTGCAGCGGCGCTACCATCCGGTCGCCTACCTGCACGAGGAGATGGCCCTGGCCCTGGCCGCTGCCAACCTGACCATCGCCCGGGCAGGCGCCAGCATTCTGGGGGAATTCCCCGTGGCCGGAGTGCCGGCGATCCTGGCGCCGCTGCACAGCGTCAACCAGCTGGACAACGCCTTGGCATTGGTGCGCCGTGGCGGGGCGATGGTTGTAGAGGACGACCAGCTCGTGCAGCAGCTGGCGCCCACGGTGGCAGGCCTGCTGGCAAACCCAGCCCGTCTGCAAGCCATGGAAAACGCGCTGCGAACGATGGCAACGCCAGACGCCGCTCGCCACATCGCCGCAGAGCTGGCAGAGCTGGCCCGCAAAGCTGTGCGAGGCACCGAAAATGACTTTTGAACTGCAGAGCACACTGGCCTTCTTCCTCTATCTGATGTTTTTTGGCTGGATCGGCTGGCGGCGCGGGGAGGTCTCCGAGCTGATCCTCCTGGTGATGGTGCTGGGCGGCTGGCTGCTGTTGCAAGAGGCAGGTTCAGTTTTTGTGACGTTGACCAATTTTGTCGGCAAATTTTTTGCCCTGATCCAGTCGGGCGGGCTGACGGGCGACGCTGCCGAGGTGCTTTCAGCGGTCTCAGCGGCCCCCAACCTGATCACAAGCGCCAACCGAGAAGCGTTTCTCTTTCTGGTCTGGTGCGTGGTCGTGCTCCTCACCTTCGTCGTGACCAGTGACCCCAATCTGATGAAGCTCGGCAAAAATCGATGGCTGGGGCTGCTGCTCGGGCTCTTGAATGGAATCGTCTTTGCAGCCCTGCTGCTGCCAATGCTGAGCGACCTGCTGCCAGCCGCTGCCCGGTGGGAGAGCAACGAAGGGGCCCTGGCTGGGCTGACCACCCTGCTCGACCGCATGCTCGGTCTGCTGTGGGAAGGGCTGCTGGCGCTGCGCAACTGGCTAGGGGTACTGCCCACAACAGGCTGGCTGCTGCTCGTGACGCTGCTGCTCATTTTGATTGCCTGGCCGATGCGGGGAAGCGCAGCGAGGAAGAAATAGCACGATGGGACCGATCGAGATCTTTTTTTTGACCGTGGTGCTGATCTTTGGGGTGATCGGGCTGGTGCGTGGCTCTGCGCGCGAGCTGGGCAACAGCATCATTCTGATGTTTGTGGTGGCGATCCTGGGGCTGACGGGCGAACTGGGCTGGATCGATCGCCTGGTGACGCAGCTGGAAATTTTTGGCACCACCGAGCAACAGCTGCAGAGTGCCTCCTTCGTGTTGATCAGCACCCTCTTTCTGCTGGTCGTTCTGGCCAGCTACCAGGGGCGCACCTTTGATTTTAGCAGCCAGCGGGTCACCGGCCTGTGGGCGGCGCTCTCCGGGCTTTTGGCCGGGCTGCTCAACGGCTACCTCTGCGCCGGCACAGTCTGGCACTACGCCGACCTGTACGCGTACCCGTTCAACGCGCTGTCTGGCCCGCTGACAGCGACCGGGCAGCAGCTGTTGGGGCTGCTTCCCCAGGCAATCTTCCCAACCCCGATGCTGTGGGCGGTGCCCGCCACAGCGTTGATGCTGGTGCGGATCCTCAAGTGAGAGAAGTGGAATGACAGAGATGGCTGTGTGTTGGCAAACACGAATTGCGAAGCGAGACCCCTCGTTGCGCCTGCACCTGATCGGGGCAGGCGGAGCTGGGCTGAGCGCCATCGCGCATGTCTTGTGCGAACTGGGGATGCAGGTCAGCGGCAGCGACCGCCAGCCCAGCGCAGCCACCGAACGGCTGGCCCGCCAGGGTGTCCAGATTTCGATCGGCCAACGTGCCGAGACACTGCTGGCACTCGCCCCCGATCGGCGCCCCGATCTCGTCTTGATCAGCAGCGCTGTCGACGCTGCCAATCCAGAACGACAGGCCGCCGAAAGATTGGGGCTGCCAGTCGTCAAACGTGACCAGCTGCTGCCCGCTCTGCTGGCAGAGCGGCGGCTGATCGCAGTGGCGGGCACCCACGGCAAAACAACGACCACTGCCATGATCGTGCAGATCCTGCGCAGCAACGGGATCGAATGCGGCTATATCGTCGGCGCAGAGGTGCCCGGCTACGGCAGTGGGGCGGCAGGCACGGCAGCCGAGTTTGTGCTGGAAGCAGACGAATACGACCGGATGTTTTTGGGGCTGAACCCGGCGATCGCAGTGATCACAAATGTCGAGTGGGACCACCCCGACTGCTACCCGACCCCTGCCACTTTCACAGAGGCCTTTGTCCAGTTTGTCGCTCGGCTCCAGCCGGGCGGGGTGCTCGTGGCCTGCGTCGACGACGACGGCGTCCGCCAGCTGATGGCGCAAGCGCCAGCCAGCCTTCGCTGGCTGACCTACGGCCTGGCGGAAGAGGCCGCCGTGCGCGGCGTCGATCCGCAGGTCGCAGCCGGGGCAGCAGCCGATGTACGCTGGCTGGGCCTGCTGCAAGGGCGGCTGGTGCTGGCCGTGCCAGGGGTCCACAATCTGCGCAACGCGCTGGCCGCGACAGCAGTGGCGCTCCACTGCCAGGTCGACGGAAAAAATGCGCTGCAGACGCTGCGAACCTACAGCGGGGCAGCCAGGCGCTTCGAGCACAAAGGGCAGGCGAGCGGGGTCGTGGTCATCGACGACTACGCCCACCACCCGACTGAAGTTGCTGCAACACTGGCAGCTGCCCGACGTTGCTATCCCCAACAGCGAATCTGGGCGGTTTTTCAGCCCCATACCTTCAGCCGAACACGCCAGCTCCTGCCGCAGCTGGCAGAGAGCTTTGTCGACGCCGATCGGGTGCTGGTCACAGACATCTACGCGGCACGCGAGCAGGACGACGGCAGCGTGCATGCCCGCCAGCTGGTGGCAGCCTGCTCCCACCCGCACATCGACTATGTCGGTGGGCGAGAGCAAGCTGTGGCCTGGCTGGCCGACGCTGTCTCCCCAGGAGATGTGGTCGTCACCCTGGGGGCCGGCGACAGCAACCAGATCGGCGAATGGCTGTTGGCAACCTTGAAAGACACAAACCGGGCAAAAAGAGGAACGCATGCAGAGCGCACGGTTTGACCCGCAGGTCTTGGCCCCTTACGGCGTGTCGGTCCGACAGGAGGTTCCGCTGGCACCCTACACAACCCTGAAAGTGGGCGGGCCGGCGACCTGTTTCGCCGAGGCCAGAACAGTCGGGCAGCTGATCCGGCTGGTGCGCTGGGCACGCGCGGCGGAGCTGCCCTACCTGCTCCTGGGAGGAGGCAGCAATGTGCTGGTCAGCGATGCCGGTGTGGAAGGGCTGGTCATCTACAACTGCTGCCGGCAGACCCGCATCGACGCTGCCCCCTGCTGCGTCTTTGGCGACGACGAACGCCCGTTTGTCTTTGCAGAGAGCGGCAGCAGCATGGCCGGGCTGGCCCGACGAGCGATCGCCGCAGGGCTGACCGGGTTGGAATGGGCGGTCAGCCTGCCGGGCACGGTCGGGGGCGCCGTGGTCAACAACGCCGGCGCCTACGGCGGCGCCGTGAGCGACAACCTCTACAACGCCCTGATCCTGGGGGAAGAGGACGAGATCGCCGAAGTGCCCGCTGCCCAGCTGGCCTACGGCTATCGGAAAAGCCGACTCAAACAGAGCGGCGAGCGGCGGCAGGCAGGGTGGATCCTGCAGCCTGGCTTTGGCCCGGTTGTGCTGAGCGCCAACTTTCGGCTGGCCGCTGGCCACGACGCTGGGATCCGGGCACAGGCAGAACACAATCTCCAACATCGACGCCAGTCGCAGCCGGTCGAGCCCAGCCTGGGCAGCACCTTTGTCAACCCGCCCGGAGACTTCGCCGGTCGGCTGATCGAAGCCGCCGGGCTGAAGAAGGCCCGCTGCGGCGGCGTTCAGGTCAGCCAGCAGCATGCCAATTTTCTGATCAACCCAGGTGGCGTGGGCGCTGCCCGGGCAGCTGACGTGCTGGCTCTGATTCAAACAATTCGGCAGGAAGTTGCAGCCAGGACAGGAATCTGGCTGGAGCCGGAAGTGCAGCTGGTCGGCAGCTGGGAGATAGAATGATGGCGCAACAGGTCCGCTATCGGGTCGGCGTCCTGTTCGGCGGGCGCAGCAGCGAGCATGCCGTTTCGCTGGCCAGCGCCCGCACGGTGATGCACGCGCTGCGCCAGGCTGGCCACGAGGTGATCCCCATCGGGATCAGCCCGACAGGCCAGTGGCTGCTCCAGCCAGATGGCTGGCTGCGGCTGGCCGCTGGCGAACCGCGCCCCCTGCCCCACGACAAGACGGCACAGAACCGCTGGGAGCCACCAACGCTGCCGCCACTCGATCTGATCTTTCCCGTGCTGCACGGCCCCTACGGCGAGGACGGCACAGTACAGGGGCTGCTGGAAATGGTCGGCCTCCCCTATGTGGGTTCGGGGGTGCTGGCCAGCGCAGCAGCCATGGACAAGGCCATCGCACGGCGGCTGTTTGCCAGCGATGGCCTGCCCCAGGTGCGCTACAGGGTCGTCCGACAACAGGAGTGGCAAGCCGCCCCGACAACGGCTGTCCAGCGCATCGAGCAGGAGCTGAGCTACCCCCTCTTTCTCAAACCAGCCAACATGGGAAGCAGCGTCGGGGTCAGCAAGGTGGTCAGCCGAGCCCAGTTGGAGCCAGCCATGTGGACAGCCCTGCGCTACGACCGCAAGGTGCTGGTAGAAGAAGCCGTACCCGCCGCCCGCGAGATCGAAGTCAGCGTGTTGGGCAACGAACAGCCAGAGGCCAGTGTCGCCGGCGAAATCGTGCCTGCCAATGAATTTTATGACTACAACGCCAAATACGAGAGCGCAGGCAGCCAGCTGCTGATCCCTGCCCGGCTGGAGGAGTCAGAGCAGCAGCAGTTGCAAAGGTACGCGGTGCGCGCTTTTCAGGCCTTGGAGTGTGAAGGGATGGCGCGCGTCGATTTTCTGCTGGACGGACAGAGCGGCCGCATCTATCTGAATGAGGTGAACACCCTCCCCGGATTCACCCACATCAGCATGTACCCCAAACTGTGGGAAGCCAGCGGGCTGAGTTGCGCCATGCTGGTCCACCGGCTGCTGGAGCTGGCGATGGAACGTTTTCAGGCCCGACAGGCACTCAGCACAGGTCGATGAAGGGCAACAAGGGCAGATGAGCGGGAGCACCCAAAAACGGCAGACGAAAACGCAGACGTCTTCCTCCAGAACGACGCAACGTGCGGCGTCTGCCAGGTCACAGGCAGCGTCTGCCCGTCGGCGGGTCGCCGAACGACGACGCCAACAGCTGCATCGACAGATGCGCCGGTTCGAAGCGTTGCTGCCAGCCCTGACCACGCTCCGCATGCCCAATCTCTGGTCGGTGCCGAGGCGAGTCCTGCACAGACGCCTGGTCTGGGCCGTACTGGTGGCTGTGGTGGCGCTGGGGGGGGTGGTGGGCTGGACAGCCCTCGACGAACGCTGGTATCTTTATCGCGAAGATCTCCAGTTCAACGGGCTGACCTATCTGGATGCCGAAGAGCTCTGGCGCCGCGCCGCGATCGACGGTTGGCAGGTGTTCTGGGTCGACAGCGCTGCGGTGGCACAGCGTCTGCGGGAAAACCCCTATGTGGCCGACGTGCAGGTGCAGGTGACGCCGCTCACCACCCAAGTCACCGTGGAGGTAACCGAAGTGCGCCCGTTGGCGCTGTGGGTCACCGACCAAGGAGAATTTTGGCTGCGCGAGGATGGCAGGGCGCTGGCACCGCTGGAGCCTTCCCCGCCTGGCCTGTTGCAGATTCTGGATACGGCGGCCGAGGCGACGCTGGCTGGCGCTGAGAGTGGGACAGCGATCGACCCGGCGATTCTGCGCAGCGCACAGGCACTGGCCAGCCACTTCCCCGGTCTCTCGCCGCTGCGCTATAACCGTCTGGTCGGGCTCAATTTTCGTCTGCCCAACTCGACCTATTGGGTCTACTGGGGCGACGACGAAAATGTCGAACAAAAACTGGAAAACCTGGACGCCGCTGAAAGGCTGCTGGCCAGCGGACAGGCGACCGGCACGGTGATCGATCTGCGGCAGAAACGGCTTTATATCAAATGAACCGGCTGAACCATCGGCAGAGATTGCCCGAGCCAGTGGCAGGATGAATCGGAAAAGGCGCAGGACGAGGAGCGGACACATGCAAGAATACATCTCGGCAATCGATATCGGGACGACCAAAATCTGTGTGTTGACCGCGCAGGTGACCTATGACGGGCTGGGACAGCTGTCGTTGCGCCTGCTGGGCGAAGGAGTGGCGCCCAGCCGTGGAATCCGGCGCGGGGTGGTGGTCGATGTGCCCGAGGCGACCGCGGCTGTCGGGGAGGCGATTCAAAAATGTGAGCAGGACGCCGGGCGTCCGATCCTGAGCGCCTATGTCGGGATCGCCGGCAGCCATATCGGCACGCGCAACAGCCGAGGGGTCAGCCCGGTCGACCGCCGCAGCGGTGTCACCAGCGCCGACATGCAGCGGGCGCTGGAGGGCGCACGGGCAGTCGTGCTGCCGGAAAACCAGGCCGTCATCCATACCCTGGCACGCACCTGGACGGTCGATGGCGAGACCGAAGTGCAGCAGCCGATCGGGATGAACGCGCATCGGCTCGAGGTGGACGCACACATCGTCACAGGCAGCAACACCGCCATCCACAACCTCGTCCAGTGTGTCGGGGCCCATGGGATCGACGTCGACGAACTGGTGCTGGAACCGCTGGCCGCCAACGAGGCGGTGCTGCGGCCGGAAGAGCGGCGCATGGGGGTGGCCGTGGTCGACATGGGCGGCGGCACGTCGGACCTGGCCCTTTTTATCGACAACGCGCTGGCGCACACAGCCATCCTGGACATGGGCGGCAACCATCTGACCAACGACGTCGCTGTGGGGCTTCGCTGCCCCTTTGAAACTGCCGAGGAGATCAAGCTGCGCTACGGTTCATTGCTCCCTGAACGCATTGCCCCCGACGAGACCGTCTGGGCCAGCGTCTTCGGTGAAAAAGCAGAGCGCAGCTTCAGCCGGCGTTTCATCTGCGACGTTCTGGAAGCCCGTGCGGCAGAGATGATCGAAACCCTTGCCGACAAACTGGCAGAAAACGGGTGGATCGACCGGCTCCCAGCAGGGGTCGTGTTGACCGGCGGCTGCAGCCAGCTGCCGGGGTTTGCCGAGCTCGGACGCAGCACACTCGGCATGCCCGTGCGGGTCGGCGCAGCACAGAGCTCGCTGCCGATCGCCGGGCTGACCCGTACGCTCCTGACCCCCAGCTATGCAACTTCGGTCGGGCTGCTGCTGTGGGGCCTGCACGAAGACGCACGCTCGGTCCACCAGCGGTATGAGGCGGACCACGGCAACTCATCCAAACAGAAATGGATGGGCGCAGCCGCCAGATGGCTCAAAGCCCTGTTGCCGGACAGGGATTGAGATACATGGTTGCCGCCCCTCGGATCCAGGAGGGCTCCTCCTGGGGGCGGAAGACGCAAAGAGTGTTGTAATGGCAATTCATCGTACCGTCATCGCAGGCCAGAATGTCTGAACCATCCAAGGAGAACAACATGACCCGCAGCACCAAAGCACAACCGTCGTATGTCGACAACTTTGCCCAGATCAAGGTTGTCGGCGTGGGGGGCGGCGGTCAGAATGCCGTCAACCGCATGATCGAAGAAGGCATCCAAGGCGTCGAATTCATCGCTGTCAACACGGATGCACAGGCATTGATGCTCTCCAGCGCACCCCAGCGGCTGCGCATCGGGGAGAAGATCACCAAGGGGCTCGGCTCGGGCGGCAACCCGGAGATCGGACTGCGCGCTGCCGAAGAAAGCCGTGAGGAGCTGCGTCAGATGCTCAAAGGCGCCGACATGGTCTTCGTAACCGCCGGGATGGGGGGAGGCACCGGCTCCGGCGCTTCGGCAGTCGTGGCCCAGGTCGCACGCGAGGAGGGAGCCCTGACGATCGGCGTGGTGACACGCCCCTTTACCTTCGAGGGAACCCAACGCCGGCGCAACGCCGAACACTCGATCGAGGCCCTGCAGAGCTCTGTCGACACCCTGATCTCCATCCCCAACGACCGGCTCCTGCAAATTGCAGGCAAGTCCGCCAGTGTCAAACAGGCCTTCGGCATGGCAGACGACGTCCTGCGCCAAGGCATCCAAGGGATCAGCGAGCTGATCACCATCCCGGGTCTGATTAACTTGGACTTCGCCGACGTCAAGACGATCATGCAGGACGGCGGCGCCGCCTTGATGGCGATCGGTCGGGGCACAGGCGAAAATCGGGCGCGCGAGGCTGCCAGCCGGGCGATCGAAAGCGCGCTGTTGGATGTGTCGATCGAAGGAGCCCGCTCGATCATCTTCAACATCAAAGGCGGGGAAGACATGAGCCTCTTCGAGGTCAACGAAGCCGCTGAGGTGATCCGGGCCAGTGCCCACCCCGAATGCAACATCATCTTCGGCGCAGTGGTCGACCCCGAAGTCGGCGGCGAAATCCATCTGACCGTGATTGCCACCGGCTTTGACCGGCCCAAACCCCAGGACCAATTTGACTTTGTCCGCTCCGCCTTTGACGGACAAAACAAACAGCGGACCGAACGCCGCCCCGCCCGCAACGAACCGACCCGCAACGAACCGACCCGCAACGAACCGGCCCGCAACGAACCGACCCGCGACCCCAACACAGACTACCAGGTCCGAACCTTTCAACGCGACGACCTGGATATCCCGGCGTTTCTCCGACGCCAACGCACCAACAACGGGCGCAGCTGAACACGCCGCTTCAAAAAAAGACGGCAGGAGGCATTCAGAGGCCTCCTGCCGTCTTTTTTTTTTGAAGCGGCGTGCCGCGCGCAAGCTTAAAATTTTGAGAGATTCAAGCCTTTCTCCAGCCTTCTCTCTGGCAGTATGCGCAAACGTCATTTGCTCCCCTTCCAATCTGTGTGGTATACTGTTTTTTCTTGTATGCACAACATGTTGTGTGTTTTTTGAGATGTACACAAAATGTCGTAGGTAATCTAGATGAAATGTCCCTACTGTGGCCATCGCGCACACCGTGTTGTCGACACGCGCGAGACCAGCGATTCGATCCGTAGACGGCGACAGTGTGAACAGTGTGGAAAACGTTTCACGACCTACGAGCATGTAGCGGCCAACCTGTTGGTCGTCAAAAGCGACGGGCGCCGAGAACCGCTGGATCGGCAGAAGATCCTCTCTGGGATCCAGACCGCAGCCACCAAGCGCCCGATCAGCCGGGAGACGATGGAGTCCATCGTCGACCAGGTGATGGAGTCGTTGCAGGCGATCGGACGCACGGAGGTGCCGAGCAAACTGATCGGCGGCATGGTGCTGGACCAGCTTGCCCAGGTGGACCAGCTCGCCTACATTCGGTTTGCCAGCGTCTACCTCGACATGGGCGATTTGACCGAGGTGCGCAACGAAATTGACCGGCTGATGGGACGCTCGGCCAATTCCTCTGGCTAGGGCGGGCGGTGCAGGGCGGGCGCCATTTTGAGTGTTAAAACAGATTTTTTGTTTCGGGCATTGACAGTCGATCGATACACACCATTTCAGAGGAGACCACCCATGTCCCACCCAAGCTCTACTCCGCTCCTGGCCCAGGAGGCTCCCCAGAAAGCGGCGGCCTACACCGTCCTGGAGACCGTCAAAGGCCAACGGTTTCCGGTCGTCTGTCCTCCTTATGTCGACGATGCAGCGATCGACCTCCACAAAAACAGCATTCAGGTGTTGGAAAAGCGGTATCTGCGCCGAGATTTCGACGGCAGCTACCTGGAGACACCGGCGGGCATGTTCTATCGGGTGGCCAGCCATATGGCCCAGGGAGAGCGCGAACAGGGGGGCGATGTAGAAGAGGTGACCCGTACCTTCTACCAGCTGCTTTCCGAGCGCCGTTTCTTCCCCAACAGCCCAACCTTTACCGGAGCAGGCACACCGCTGGGGCAGCTGGCAGCCTGCTTTGTGCTGCCGATCGAAGATGACATGGGCAAAATGAGCGACGGCATCTTCAGCACCTTGCGTGTGGCTGCCTTGATCCAGCAGACCGGCGGCGGCAACGGTTTTTCGTTCAGCCGTCTGCGTCCCAAAAACGACATTGTCCACACCTCGGCCGGGAGAGCGACCGGACCGGTGGGGTTTTTGCGCGTCTACGACCAGGCCTTTGGGGAAATCGCCCAGGGAGGCAGCCGACGGGGGGCCAACATGGGCGTTTTGCGCGTCGACCACCCGGACATCGAAGAGTTCATCAGCTGCAAGGCAGAGGAAGGCAAGATCGCCAATTTCAACATTTCGGTTGCGATCACCGATGAATTCATGGTGGCTGTGCGCGACGACACCGACTTTGCGCTGCGCAACCCGCGCGATGGCCGGGTCTGGAAGCAGCTGCGGGCACGCGACCTCTTTGCCAGGATCGTCCGGTACGCCCATCACAACGGCGAGCCGGGCGCGCTCTTTATCGACGCAGCCAACCGCTCCAACCCAGTGCCCCATCTGTATGATTTGGAGGCGACCAATCCGTGCGTCACCGGCGACACCCTGGTGGCAACCCCACAGGGCTGGCGACGTGCGGACAGCCTCGGCGTGGGGGACGAGATCTGCACTCTCCTGGGAACAGGGCGCGTGGCGACCGTAGAAGTCAACGAAAGGATGCCGGTCTACGACCTTCATCTTTCAGATGGCGCCGTTGTCCGCGTCACGGCCTCGCATCAGTTTCACGTCCGCGAGGCGCATACCCAGTTCTTTAAACCTCGCCGCCTCGACCAACTGAAAACGGGCGACTGGGTCCGGGTCTCTCGTTCGGTGACACCCGAAAACCCTGTTCCAGCCAGGCTGGAGGGGCTGACGGATCGGGAGTACGGCTTTCTGGTCGGAATTTTGCTCGGAGACAGCCCTGCTCCCCCCTATCGTCTGTCCGAACAGGGGGAGCAGCCTCCCCCCGACGACGAAGCATGGCACAAGGTCACCAGAGCGGCCTTCGCCAAGGTCTACGCCGCAGAGCGTGCCCCCGCCCCCCAGAGCGCTGCTCACGCGACGCCGTCTGCTTCCAAAGCGAACCGCGTTCTGGCGGAGTGGGTCAAATCGTTGCCTCTGGAGCCAGCGCTCGGGCCCGAAAAGCATCTGCCCGATCTCTATGTCAACAGCAACCGTGCGTTTCTGACTGGGTTGCTGGATGGTCTCTTCTCGGCGGACGGGCAGGTCGATCTGCGGAGCCCCTCTCCTGCCGTACAATTTCGAAGCTCCAGCCTCACACTCGCCCAGCAAGTGCGCCGTATCTTGTTGATGTTTGGCATTCACGGCCATCTCAGCCCGGCTTGGCGCGGGCATGCGGCCCACGGCAGCCAGGCTCTTCAGGATGCTCCCCTGCCCTATGCGGTCTGTATCTCTGGCGATGGGCTGGGGCGATTTTTTGAGCAGATTTGTCTGAGCCATCCTGCCAAACGCATGCAGATTGAAGAGGCGGCGCTGCGTTCCAATTTTACCGGCGGCAACTGGGCAGCCAGGGTGGTGAAGGTGGTTCCTGCCGGGGTTGCGACGGTCTATGATCTCTATGAACCCAAAAGCGACACTTGGATCACCGAAGGCTATGTTTCGCGCGGCTGTGGAGAACAGTGGCTGGGCCCCTATGAAAACTGCTGCCTGGGCTCGATCAATCTGGCCAACCATGTCATCCGGGAGGGCCGGGCGAGGGTCGACTGGGCGCTGCTGGAGCGAACAATCCGGGAGAGCACCCACTTCCTCGACAATGTCGTCAGCGCCAACGCATATGTGCCGGCTGTTCCAGAGGTCGCCGAGGCTGCCTATCGGGCGCGCCGGATCGGGCTGGGGATTATGGGGCTGGGGGACCTGATGTACCAGCTGGGCATTCGCTACGGCAGCGAGGAGGGCCAGGAATTTGCCGCCCAGATCATGGAGTTTGTGCGCTACCATGCGATGCAGCGCAGCATCGAGCTGGCCGCCGAACGGGGTCCCTTCCGAGCGTTTGCGGGCAGCATCTACGACCCGCGCCCAGAGATGGTCTGGCAGCCACCGCAGCCGCTGCGCCCGTACGTGCGTGATTGGCGGCGCCCGAAGTTGGACTGGGGGCAGATCGTCCGCGGGATTGCCGAGCATGGGATCCGCAATGCGGCCCAGACAACGGTTGCGCCGACCGGCACGATTGCCACCGTGGTAGGCTGTGAAGGGTACGGCTGCGAACCGGTCTTTGCACTGGGCTACATCCGCCACTTCAAAGATGGAGACCGGAATGTCGAGCTGGCCTACACCAGCCCGCTCTTCGAGCAGGCGCTCAACGCCACCGATCTGAGTGAACCGGCCAAGGCGCGCATCAAGCAGCATGCTGCCACTTACGGCTCCTGCCAGACCGTCTCCGAGCTTCCAGAGGCGCTGCGCCATGCCTTTGTCGTGAGCAGCGACATCTCGGCTGCGGAGCATGTGCAGATGCAGGCAGCCATCCAGGCGTTTACCGACAACAGCATCTCCAAAACCTGCAATTTTCCCGAAGGCGCCACCGAGGAGGAGGTCGCCCAAGCCTACATCCTGGCGTGGGAGATGGGCTGCAAGGGGCTGACCGTCTATGTCACGGGCAGTCGCGAGCAGGTAGTGTTGGAGACCCAGGCCACCAAACAGAAAAAAGAGGAGCCCACCGTCGCTGTGTCTGCCAACGGTGCCCACAGCCGCCCTGCCGAGGAGGGGACGGCGGGATTTGACGTCAAGCGGGCGCTGATGAAACGTCCACGGCCAGCCAGATTGCGCGGGGCGACCTACCGCAAGGATACGCCGCTGGGCACCGCCTACATCACAGTCAACAGCGACGACCGCAACGAACCCTTTGAGGTCTTTATGAATGTCGGCAAGGCCGGCACCGAGGTGACTGCGGTCAGCGAAGCAACCGGCCGCCTGATCAGCCTGATCCTGCGGATGCCGGGCACGCTGCCTCCTACAGAGCGGCTGCGCTGGGTCATGGATGAAATGGCAGGCATCGGGGGGGGGCGCCCGTTGGGCTTCGGCGCCAATCGGGTGCGCTCGCTGCCGGACGGCATCGCCCAGGTGCTGGCTGAATACCTGAGCGAGCTGCCTGCGGCCGAGGAGGTGCTCTCGCCCGAACAGCTGGCCCTGCCGATCGCAGCCAAACCGATCGGCGACATCTGCCCGGAGTGCGGCGAAGCCAGCTTTTTGAATGTCGAAGGATGCCGCAAATGTGCTGTGTGCGGCTACAGCGAATGCTGACCGGCCCACCGTTGTCCGGCGAGGAAAAATCTGCGGCGACCCCGTTGAACACGATCGTCGATGCCATCCGCAGCGAGCTGACCACCCTCAACAGCCTGCGCGACGAAACCCTGGCCCGCAGCCGCAGCCTGACGCGCGCCTGCGCCAACAGCATCCGCGCCATCCATCGCCACGAATGGAAAGAGGCAGAGCTGCTGCTGGCCCAGGCACGCAGCGAAGCGGCAGCGATGCTAGGCGCCATCGCTGTGCAGCCGACGCTCTCCTACGCTGGCTATACCCAGGATGCACTCAAGGAGCTGGTGGAGGCGCACCTGGTACACGCGGTGGCATTGGGCCTGCCGTTGCCTGGCCCAGGTGCCCTGCAGGTGACCGGGCCGACCTATCTGCGTGGAATGAGCGAGGCAGCCACCGAGATGCGCCGCTTTGTGCTCGACCTGATGCGGGCTGGCCGCGTGACAGAAGCTGAGCAGTACCTGCTGTTCATGGACGAGGTCTACAGCCAGCTGGTGACCGTGGACTTCCCAGACGCTGTGACCGAGGGGTTGCGTCGGCACACCGACGTGCTGCGCGGGGTGCTCGAACGAACACGCGGCGACCTGACGCTGGCGTTTCGCCAAGAGCAGATGCGTGTCGCCCTGTTGGCCTTTGAACGCCATCTGGACCGGCAGCTGGGCACCGATCTGGCTGCCACCGACCCAGGGATTCAGCTGCTGAGCAGCGAAAGCGAGGAGTGAGCGGCGCCGTGGCCAGAGATCGTTCCCTTGTGCGCGCCAGCGACCTCGGCCAGTGGGCCTTCTGCCGACGGGCCTGGTGGCTGGCCCAGATCCAGGGCGTTCCCCACCAGTTCCCAGAGCGGCTCGTGCATGGCACCGCGCGCCATGCACGCCACGGGGCTCGCGCGCGCCAGGCCTATTGGGCCGAGCGGGCAGGGCGCTGGCTGCTTCTGGCCGGCCTGGCCTGCGCGCTGCTCCTGTTGGCAGCCCACTGGCTTTTGTGAAGGAACCAGCCGATGAACCCAGCTGAAGTCGGGAGAACGGGGCGCAGCGCGCTGGTACAACAGGCAGTGGCCAGCTTGTTGGCTGCGGCCAGCGCTGGGCTGGCCGCAGCCACTCCGGTCGAAGAACGTGCCATTTACCAGCCAGACTCCTGGCTGCTGCAAAAGTGCTGGGAAGCGCTGGCCGACGCGGGAGCGGCAGAGGAGATGCTGGAGGTGGTCGGGCTGGCTGCCCCACGCCAGCCCCTGGCGCGCTTCCAGGGGCTCTATCGGCTCTCCCGCCAGCTGGATCGCCGAATTGGGCTGGCGTGGCGTCTCGCGCAGGAGCTGGAGCGGGCAAAACCTGCCCTGTTGGCGGCTTCCCGCCAGGATCGGGCAGGGCGCGAGTGTCTGCTGTATGCTGCATCGACCGCCGCAGCCATCGGCGAGCCGCAGCAGGCCTTTGCGTTGCTGGAAGCTCTCGACCAGTGGCCTGGAGCCTGGGACAGGCCCGCTGTGGTGCCGGAGCAGCGCCAGTTGCTGGCAGAGACCATCGCCCGGCTGGGTCCCCACCCGCTCACCAAAGCGCTGATCCAAAACGCACTGCGCCGCTACGACGATGCCGGCGCCCAGCTGATCCTGGCGGTCGCCACCACAGCGAGCCTGCAGTTGCGCCGCCACCCCAGCTCAGCACCGCTGGCCCGCCTGCTGGAGATCGGGGTCGACACCCTGCGCAACGCCACGTTGACCAGCCTGCAGGCACGTCGGGTGGCCGCCATCGTGTTTGGCCAGGTCGGGGCCAGCGACGACCTGTTGGCACAGCTGACGACGATCGCCAATATTCAAGCCGCGCGGCGGGAAAGTGGGCTGGCGCGCCAGGGAGAGCAAACGCTGCTGCGGCAGGTCAAACGGCCTGCCGCCAACAGCGAGGTCGATTTTCAGGTCTATACCCTGCAAGAGGCGGTGCGCTCCATGCCGGTGCGCCAGCTGCCGCGCGAGGCACGGATCGAACTGGCCGACCGGCTTGCGCTGTTGGGCACCCAGAGCGACGGCTGGACGGCTGCCAGTGCAGCTGCGACACTGATCGAGCTGGGCGCAGTCAAATATGCCGTGCAGGTGGTCGAAGCGATCCCGGCCAACGACCCGACCAAAGCCGAAGGCTATCTGAGCCTGGTGCGGGGCCTGCTGGAGCTCGAGGAGCCGGCCCAAGAACCGATCCAGCAGGCGCTGGCGTGGGCGGCAGATTCCCCCCGACGCAACCCAGGACGAGCGCTGGTCTGGGGAATCGCCGAGCTTTTTTTGAACCGCCGCGCACCAGCCCAGGCGCTGGCCGTGCTGGACGCCTGGCAAGAGCCAGCGGGCTTCTGGCAGAACCTGCGTGCAGCATGGGGGCACAAGGCCAACGACGACGATCTCCGACGCAGCGGGTTGCGGCTGCGCGCGCTCCTCCAGCAGGATCCTCCGCAGTCCAGAGAGATCCAACAGCAGATCAACTTGCTGACCCAATGGGCCCCCCAGCTGCTGGCTGGCGAAGCCCTGGCCAGCTTTCTGACCGACAACCTGCTGGCCCCCTTGTTGGAGAGCGGGCGCATCCGACAGGCGTTGCCCGTGTTGCCTTGGCTGCAGCAGGCAACAGCCACCAGCAGCGGCGAAAAATATGCAGCCCGGCTTTCCCACCTGGCTGGGCTGCTGGTGGCAAAAGTCGCTCCCTCCCTGACCGAAGGCACGCAGAGCGAGGATGAAGCGGTGCGCGGGGAACTCGAACGCTGGATGGGTGCGATCTGGCAAGCCGACAGCCAGCGTGGTCTCTGGCAGACAGTTCATGGGATCGAGGGATTGCTCCCTCTCTTGATCGGCCTGGAGGGCCCCCAAGCGGTCGTCCAGCTGGCACACAGCGTCGTCGAGATCGGCCCACAGTGGGGAGGGGGAAGAGCTCAGAGCGCGGCGAGCAGAGTGGCCGCTGCGCTGTAGGGATCGGTCTGGCGCCGACAGATCTGATCCACTACTTCTGCCAGATGGCCTGCCGGCATCTGGGCTGCGATCCGCCGATTGAGTTCGGCGCGCAGCAGGGTCTCCAGCGTGTGGGCGGCCCGCAGCTGTTCACGGGTTGTGAACTCACCGGAAGCATGCAGCCAACGACGATGCAATTCGACTCGTTCACGCAGCTCCTCTACGCCGGTGCCGGCGGAAGCGACTGTCTGCAACACGCGCACCTGCCAGCGCAGCGCAGGGTCTTTGGCCTCCCTGGTGCGAGGAGGCGACTCCACACGCAGCAGCTGGCCGTGATGGCGTACCGCTCGGGGCCCGTCCCCCTCAATGTCGAGCATCATTTCCAGCGCACGCACAGTGCGGTCCACCCCCGGACGGTCTGCCTTGTTGACCACCAGAATGTCAGCGATCTCCAGAATTCCTGCTTTGATCGCCTGAACCTCGTCGCCGAGCCCAGGGGCTTCCACCACCAGCGTCGTGTGGGCTGTGCTGGCAATTTCAACTTCGGCCTGCCCCACCCCCACGGTCTCGACCAGGATCCGGTCAAAGCCCGCAGCGTCCAACAGGGTGACAGCCTCTCCGGTGCTTTGGCTGAGCCCCCCCAGGCTGCCACGGGTGGCCATGCTGCGCACAAAAATGCCGGGGTCGCCGGCCAGCGACCGCATGCGCACCCGGTCGCCGAGCAACGCGCCACCGGTGAATGGGCTGGTAGGGTCGACCGCAACCACTGCGACCGTCTGGCCAGCTTGCCGGTAGCGCTGGGCCAAGGCGGTCACCAGCGTCGATTTTCCCGTGCCGGGGGCGCCGGTGATCCCCACGATGTGGGCACGGCCCGAGGCAGGGTAAAGTGCTGCCAGCAGGGCAGCTGCATCTTCTGTCTGATTTTCCACACGCGAGAGCGCACGGGCCAATGCCAGGCGGTCCCCCGCCAGCAGCGCGCTGGCCAGCGCAGCAACAGATTGGGCGTACGCCATTCAGCTGGCCACCCGCAGGTGGGCATAGATAAAATTGACATAGTCTTCGCTGGCAGTGCCCGGGCCGAAAACCCCATCGATGCCAGCGGCCTTCAACGTGTCGATGTCCTCTTCAGGAATAATCCCGCCCACCACGACCAGCACATCCTCTTGCCCCTGCGCTCGCAGCAGCTCCACCACCTTGGGGCAGAGGGTCAGATGGGCTCCGCTGAGGATGCTGAGCCCAACCACGTCGACATCCTCCTGAAGAGCCGCCTCGGCGATCATCTGTGGGGTCTGTCGGATGCCCGTATAGATGACCTCGAAGCCGGCGTCGCGCAGCATACGAGCCACGACTTTGGCCCCTCGATCGTGGCCGTCCAACCCCGGTTTGGCCACCAACACACGGACTTTGCGTTCACCCATCGCCCGATCTCCTTCCCTGTTTCACCGTCTGACAGCCCACTGTTGCCATTGTAGCACGAACCACGCAGGGTGCCAACGCTGTTGGAGGGAGGTCAACGGGCCCTGACAGCCCTGCAAAACGCAAACGAAGAGATGCCCTTGCGCCCTGTCTTGTGGTAGCATATAGAGGGCTTGACCATACTGGACGCCTGCAAGGACGGACCATCGACATGAACGCATACTGGATCGACGTAGCCATTCTCCTTCTTTTGCTGCTGGCCAATGGGTTTTTGGCGATGGCGGAGATGGCGATCGTCTCTGCTCGCCGCCCTCGCCTGCAGACCCTGGCTGCGGCTGGCAACCAGGGCGCAGCCAGAGCACTGCTCCTGGCGGAAGATCCAGGCGACTTCCTCTCCACCGTCCAGATCGGCATCACGGCGATCGGGATCGTGACTGGTGTCTTCAGCGGCGCTGCACTCGACGAACCGGTAGCCGACCTGCTGCGTCGGATCCCCTGGCTGCAGCCCTATGCAGCGCAGAGCGCCTTGGTGCTTGTCATCGTCATGACAACCTATCTTTCGCTGATCGTCGCCGAGCTTACCCCCAAACGGATCGCGCTCAACAGCCCGGAGGAGATTGCCAGCCTGGTCGCCCCGCCGATGGATCTGCTCTCGCGCATTGCGCACCCGCTGGTGCTCCTGCTCGACCATTCGAGTGCCTGGCTGACCCAGGCGCTGGGCATCCGCCCCAGCGAAGCCCCTGCTGTCACCGACGAAGAGGTGCGCATCATGCTCCGCCAGGGGACCAAGGTTGGTGTCTTCGAGCCAATCGAAGAGGAGATTGTGGCGCAGGTCTTCCGACTCAGCGATCGCCGGGTCAGCGCGATCATGACCCCGCGCCCCGAGATCGACTGGATCGACGTCGACCAGGACGCCTCTGCGGTGAGCGAGCTGATCTTGAACTCCTCACACTCGCGCTTCCCGCTGGCCGAGGGGTCGCTGGACCGGGTCATCGGCATCCTTTTTGTCCGCGACCTGGTCGCCCAGCGGCTGCTGGACGAGAGTTTCGACCTGCGGGCATTGGCCCGGCCCGTGCTCTTCTTGCCGGAAAGCATGACTGCGCTCGATGTGATCGAAAATCTGCGCGAGTCACGCGCCCACGTTGCGCTCGTCATCAACGAATATGGCGGGCTGGAGGGTCTGGTCACCATCAACGATGTCGCCCAGGCAATCCTGGGGGCTGTCGAATCTACCGGCGACGAGGAGGACGCTCCGGTCGTCCAGCGCGAGGATGGCTCCTGGCTTGTCGACGGCATGTGGCCTGTAGACCTCTTCCAGAGCCATTTCCACCTGGCCAGCCTTCCCTCCCAGGACGATCTGGACTACCAGACAGTCGGGGGGATGATCATGGCGCTGCTCGAGCAGGTCCCTGCCGTCGGCAACCACCTTGCGATCGACGGCTACCGTCTGGAAGTCGTCGACATGGACGGGTGGCGGGTCGACAAAGTGCTGGTGCAGAAGGTCCCCTCGGCGAATGGTTGACCGGAGTCCCTCTGCCGCTGTATGATCGGAGCAGCTTGATCGAAGCAGTTCGGAACTTTTCCACCCATCTCCACAAGGACAACCACCATGCAACAGACTCTGACCGACAAAGTTGTCATCATCACAGGCGCCAGCTCCGGCATCGGTGCGGCCACGGCGCGGGCGCTGGCGCGGGAGGGCTGCCAGCTGACCCTGGCAGCTCGTTCGACCCACCGCCTCGAACAGCTGGCCGAAGAACTTGGCCGCTCGCGGACACTGGCAGTGCCGACCGATCTCACCGACGGCGCTGCAGTCGTCGCCATGGTCGAACAGACCGTGGCCCGCTTTGGCCGCGTCGACGTGCTCTTCGCCAATGCCGGCATCTACATCCCGGGCCAGGTCGCAGACGGGGACCCCGAGGCCTGGGCAACCCTGATGGATGTCAATGTCGACGGCGTGTTGCGCTCCGTGCATGCGGTCCTGCCCCATCTGCTGGCCCAAAAATCGGGCGACATCCTGGTCACCAGCTCGATCTCGGGGTTGATCGACATTCACTGGGAGCCGGTCTACAGCGCCTCCAAACATGCCATCCAAGGCTTTGTCCATACCCTGCGTCGGCAGGTCGCCGCACAAGGCATCCGTGTTGGGGCGATCGCCCCAGGGATGGTGGCCAACGAACTCTGGGGCTTTACCGACCCGGCCCAGATCGCTGCGATGGCAGAGCGCCATGCCAGCCTGACTTCGGAGGATGTGGCCGAGGCCGTGCTCTTCATGCTCTCGCGGCCCGCCCATGTCACCATCCGCGACCTGGTCATGCTCCCACAAAACCAGGATCTGTAAGGCCACCATGCCTTTGGATCTCTTTCCTGCCATCCTTGCCGCCGCGCAGCGTATCCGCCCCTTTGTGCGGGAGACCCCGCTGGAAGAATCGCTGGCACTGAGCGAAGCTGGCGGCGACCGGGTTCTGCTCAAGCTGGAAAACTTTCAGCACACTGGCTCTTTCAAGGTACGCGGGGCCTTCAACAAGCTGCTGGCGCTGCCCCCAGAAGTTCTGGCCCGCGGGGTGGTGGCAGCCTCTTCGGGCAACCACGGCGCAGCTGTCGCCTACGCGCTGCACCAACTGCGAGCCCCCGGGCTGGTCTTCGTGCCCGAACAGACAGCAGCGACCAAACTGGCGGCAATTCGCCGCTTCGGCAGCGCGGTCTGCCTGTGCGGACAGGACACCGTCGTGGCCGAAATATCGGCCAGAGCCTACGCCGCCGAAGAAGGTCTGGTCTATCTCTCACCCTACAACGATTGGGAAGTTGTCGCCGGACAGGGCACGCTGGGCGCAGAGATCGCCCACGACCTGCCCGCCGTCGAGACGATCTACGTCACTGTCGGCGGCGGCGGGCTGGTCGGAGGCATCGCCGGATGGTTCAAAGCAGGGCCCGCCACACGCCCTCCCGTCCGCATCGTCGGCTGCCAGCCCACCCACTCGCCGGTGATGGCTGCTTCGGTGCGAGCTGGCCAGATCCTCGAGCTGGAATCGCTCCCCACCCTGTCGGACGGCAGCGCCGGCGGCATCGAGCCTGGCGCGCTGACCTTTGCCCTCTGCCAACAATGGGTCGACGACTGGATTCAGGTCGATGAAGGGGAGATCGCTGCTGCTGTCCGGCTGGTCGCCGCCACCCACCATCAGCTGATCGAAGGGGCTGCCGGTGTCGCTGTGGCCGCCTATCTCAAAGACCCAAAGCGCAGACAGGGCCGACAGGTCGCCATCGTCCTGTGCGGCGCCAACCTGGATCTGGAAACGCTCAAAGCGATCTTGTAGCCCTTTTTCACCTGCAACCGCAGCTCAGCGACCAGGGAAGCCCACCAAAGTGGCCAGCTGCTGCTGGATGGCGTTCAGCAGCAGCTGGGGCTGCTGTTTCAGATAGAAATGGTCGCCGTCGAAGATCTGTGTGCGGAAAGAGCCGGACGTCAGCTGCTGCCAGGCGGCCATCCCCTCCAAACTCAGATGCGGGTCGTGGCGCCCTCCAAAACAGACGATCGGGCAGGGGAGCGGAGGCGTCGGCAGCTGGCGATAGGTCTCCAGCAACGTCATGTCGGCCCGCATCATCGGCAGCACGAGCGCACGCAGCTCTTTGTCCTGCCAGACCTCGGGGGGAATTCCGCCGTAGCGGACCTGCAGCTGGTCCAGAAACTGCAGATCGGGCAGGGCATGCAGGTCGCTGACCGTCCTGGGCCAGTGGGGCGCCGAACGGCCAGAAACCAACAGCTGGAGCGGAAGCGGCAGGCCCAGCTCGCGCAGCCGGCAGCTCAGCGCATACACGATGGCAGAGCCCATGCTGTGGCCAAAAAAAGCGTACGGGCGGTCCAGAAAGGGGAGCAACGCCGGCACCAGCGCGTCGAGCAGCTGCCCCATGCTGGTGAGCGCTGTTTCTTTGAAACGATCTTCGCGACCGGGCAGTTGCACCGCCTGCACCTCCACCACTGCTGGCAGCTGCTGCCACCACAGCCGGTAGACCGTAGAGCCGCCTCCTGCATAGGGAAAACAGAAAAGACGGAACTGAACATCGGGCTGGCGCCGGTAGCAGCGGAGCCAATCGTTGACACGGGTCGTCGTTGCATTCATCTTGGTTCCATTCTGCAGGGGGCCCCCCATCCAGTGGGCAGACACCCCTCACTTCACACGCTCTCCAAAACGATCGGACAACAAAAGAGACCGCCTACAAAGACGGTCTGCACAGTTGCAGAAAAAGTTTAGCGCTTGTCTGCGGCATTTTTTGTTTGCAAGAGATACAGTCACAGAGGCGACGGCCGGATTTGAACCGGCGATGGGGGTTTTGCAGACCCCTGCCTTACCGCTTGGCTACGTCGCCATGTTATACTGTAGAGTAACAAGGCATAGCAAAATTGTCAAATCTGGAGAACAATTCGATGGCCAAGCCGACCCATGCAGATGAGATTCTCTACTGTGCGCGCTGCGGGATCTCATTTTTGTGGGCACAGGAGGAGCAACGCCTGCCTGGGGCCACCCAGCCCCGGATCTGCCCGGGCTGTCGTCAGCTGCTGCCCCCGCCCGGCCGCGAACGTGGGCAGATCAAATGGTTTGACCGCCGCAAACAGTATGGCTTCATCGTGCGCGCCGGCGAGCCAGAGATCTATCTGCACCGCAGCGAACTCCAAGGGCGCCGGGTGCCTGCTGTCGGCGATCTGGTCGAATTTGCCGTTGCAGTCACCCGCAAAGGCCCCCAGGCCGTCGAGGCCGTGCTGCTCTCGGCGCCCCCTTCCCCCGACGGGCCGTAATCCCCCCGGCAGGGGGGGGTGCCCTGTCGGCCCAACTGTGCTATACTAAAGAAGAGATGGCCTCACGGAGGCTGGTGTTCTCTGGATTGGTGGCCCAGGCACTGCTCAGCGTGCAGCCTGTTCTCGGGGCTGTCGGTCGGGGCTGTCGGTCGGGGCTGTCGGTCGGGGCTGTCGGTCGGGGCTGTCGGTCGGGGCTGTCGGTCGGGGCTGGGTGGCTGGTCAAAGGAGATTTGCCATGAAAAAACTACGAATTTTGGTACCCCATGATGGGTCCGCATTCTGCCGCCAGATCTATCCGTATTTGCTCAAATTCTTCCCGCCAGAACAGGCAGAGCTTGTGCTGTTGCGTGTCGGCGAGCGACCTGTAGCCGGGACGGTCGCAGGAGTGCCCCGTCCGGTCAGTCTGGATGTGATGGTGACCACCTATGCCTCCACCCAGGAGGCCACATTGGCTCGCCACCCCATCTACGCCAGCCAGGAGTGGGAGAGCAGCGAGTCTCTGTTGCGCAGCGCGCTGATGAGCGACCTGCGCCAGCTCAAAGAAGCTGGCTACACGGTGACTGTCGAGGTGCGTCTTGGAGAATGCGCCGACGAGATTGTGCGTTACGCCCTTCACGACAGCGTCGACGCAATCGCGATGGCCACCCACTGCCGCACTGGCCTGCAGAAACTGGTGCACGGCAGCATCGCCCAGGCACTCTCGGCACACAGCGGGATCCCGCTGTTCACAGTCCACCCAACCGATGCGTGAGGCGGGCGGGCAGCTGCGTGGGCCTTGCATTCCCACGCAGCTGCCCGTTCTCCAGGGCTAGACAAACAACGGTGTCATCTGCTGAGCCTGCATCAGCTGATGCAGCGCAGCGTCGGACGGACGAGCTTCAAAACGGCTGGCAGCATCCAGCACCTTGGGCAGCAGTTGGATGTCGCCGACGGTGTTCAGGAAGAGACCCGGTCGCCCGATCACCCAGTGGACGGCCAGATCGATGTCCGCCTGCTCTTCCAGGGGCTGATACCAGGTGGCGCTCGTGCGGGCGGTGGTCGCCCACGGGCCGCGCGTGATCGACTTGATTGTCTGCAGCGCCACGTTGCGCTCCTGGCAGCTCTTGTAGAGTTGCTCAAAATCGTGCTCGTAGACTTCATCCTGCATCAACGTGTACGAATAGGGCAACAACACCGAGTCAAAATCGAAACGGGCCAGGCTGCGCCGGTGCATGGCTGCGATCGTGCGGCCGTGGCCGGTCACACCGATGAAACGCACCAATCCCTGCTCGCGCGCTTCCACACAGGCCTCCAGCGCCCCCCCCGGGCCCATCGCACTCTCCCATTCGTCCGGATGCACCAGGGCGTGCAGCTGGATCAGGTCAAACGAATCGACCCGCAGACGGTCGAGAGAGCGGTGGATCTCTTCGCGCGCTGCAGCGTAGCTGCGCTGGCCCGTCTTGGTCGCCAGAAAAAACTCCTTGCGATGGCGCGCCATCCAGGGCCCAATCCGCAGTTCAGACTCGCCGTAGGAAGCAGCGGTATCGATGTGGTTGACCCCATATGCCAACAGCAGATCGAGCGTGCGGTCAGCATCGGCCTGCGAGACCGTGCCAAAAGCCGCTGCACCAAACAGCGTGACGGTGCTCATGTGTCCGGTCCGTCCAAAGGGACGCTTTTCAATTGGTCTGGCAACTTTCATCTTGATTTTCTCTCCTCTGCATGGCCGCAAGGCACAGTGGGCTGCAAAACAAGCACTTTCTGGACAGGCTGTGGATTTTTACGATCTGCACTCCCTACAACCACAGTATACCTGCTCTTTACCCTGCTTTCAAAACCGGTTTCGCTGTGCCCGACAGCATCGTCTGCGAAGAAAATTCTGGGTCTGTGATACCATTGCGGCTGTGAGGTCGTTGTGCACGAATGCCCTGTATCGACATCCCCACGCCGGAAGGCAGGGGTCAGTTACTGGAGGAGTCGATGAAGATCGAAGCGGTGGATCTTTTCTATTTGGCCATGCCCGAGGTGCTGGATATCGGGGACGGCAGCCAGGATGCGCTGCTGGTGCGCGTTCAGGCTGGGGGGGAGGAGGGGTGGGGAGAGTGTGAGGCGTCGCCGCTGCCGTCGATCGCCAGTTTTGTCACGCCAATGTCGCACAGTGCCTGCAAACCGATCGCCGCCTCTGTGCTCGGACAAACGCTTCAGGACATCGACGATATCTGTCGCATCGGCAATCTGGTCCGTGCCAACAGCCTGGATCTGCTGCAAAGCGCTCATATGCTCTCCGGCATCGACATTGCACTTTGGGATCTGTTGGGCAAGCGGCTGAACGAACCGGTCTGGAAATTGCTGGGCTACCCACACCCCTTCCCCAAACTGCCCTATGCGTCGATGCTCTTTGGGGAGAGCCCACAGGCCACATTGGCCAAAGGGCAGGCAGCACGGCGGGCTGGGTACCGGGCAGCCAAATTCGGCTGGGGCCCCATCGGGCTGGGCACTGTTGCCGAGGATGCCGACCATTTTGTAGCGGCGCGAGAGGGGCTGGGGCCGGACGGAATCTTGTTGATCGACACAGGCACGGTCTGGCACGACGATGTCGAAAAAGCAGCGCCGCGCCTGCCAGCACTGCACGCCTGCCGCGCCACCTGGCTGGAAGAGCCCTTTGATTCTGGCGCGCTCACGGCCTACCGCGCGCTGGCCCAGCGGAGCGGCCCTCTCAAGCTGGCAGCCGGGGAAGGCACCCACTCCTTCTACATGGCCCAACATCTGATCGACTATGCCGACATCGGCTACGTGCAGATCGACGCCGGGCGGATCGGCGGAATCAGTGTGGCCAGGCAGGTGGCTGCCTACGCGCAGGCGCGCGGTGTCACGTATGTCAACCACACCTTTACCTCCCACCTTGCGCTCAGCGCTTCCTTGCAGCCCTACGCCGGTCTGGAACAGGATCTTCTGTGTGAGTACCCGGTTGAACTCCAGCCGCTGGCCGTCGCTGTCACCGAAAACTCGATCGGGCTTGACCCAGACGGCATGGTCCACGCGCCCGCAGCCCCCGGGCTGGGCATGCGGGTGAACCATGCGGCTCTGCAGCCTTTTTTGGTGGATGTCGAGATTCGAGTTGGCGGCCAGCTGCTCTATCGCACGCCCACCGATCGTCTCAGACCCCTTTGAGGTCGAGAATGTCCCCGACTCGATGG
The DNA here is from genome assembly GCA_903858085.1 of uncultured Chloroflexota bacterium. Classification (GTDB taxonomy): domain Bacteria; phylum Chloroflexota; class Anaerolineae; order Caldilineales; family Caldilineaceae; genus Caldilinea. The sequence continues at coordinate 18,997 of CAIOHJ010000230.1, read as the reverse complement.
CCCCCCCCCTGCGCCGCGACCACAAAGCCATTCTCCTTTTGCGGTTGATAGGCTGCAATCCACGGCGCATCTGCATAGGTGCGTACCAGCCCGGTCAGCACCCAATGGGGCAACTTGCCTCTGAACACCAGCCCCCTGCTGACATCGATATCAGGCACGCCCGTCCCTTCCAGCTCGGTATAATCCACATACGCACTGTTCAGGACAGCCTCCAGGATCGGAACAGATCCCTCTGCCACACGCCAGACGATCGGGGAGCTGCCCGTCTTCAACCGGTGCAGCGGGACCGGTGCCACCCAGCCCAGACGGGGGTCAAACTGCCAGAAAGGTGCTGGCAAGGTGTAGGCGGAGAGAGCCGCATAGAGCCAGCCAGGCCCACGCCCGTAGACCGCCAGCGGTTCGTGGGCGGGCAGGTATTCCAGCAAAGCAGGCAGGGCGGCAGGGTGCCAGGGGTGCGACCCGGCATCGAGCAGCTTGAGCGTGCGCCCCAACCGCTCCAGATCGACAGCCAGTTCGGTGGGCGCCATGCGCAGATGCGCCTCGCTCAGTTTGGCCTGATCGGTTTGTAACAGAGAAACCAGACGTTCTACCAGCGCGTCGAAAAGCTCCCCCTGAACTGTGCAAAAACGATGCAGCCCGGCAATCCGGCCGCGCAACAGCGCCCCTTGGCCCTCAATCGCCTCTGTCCCCTCCAGGGTTGAAATCAGCTCTGCAACGACAGCCACCCCCTGCTCTTTCATCATGTCCCGCCACTCCTGCAGCCCAGCGGGGTCAGGAGCCAACAACACGGCATGGGTGCAGCATCCCAAAATTCGCTGCTGGTTGGCTGTCGGACGCCCGCCGACATCCACCAGCAGCGGTAGATGCCGCTGCTGCACGTCTCGGCAGATCTGGTCGACCCACTGATCGGTAAACAGCCCTTTGTCGCGCAGCAGACGGACCGTGTCGGGAGGCGATTCCATGCTCCAATCCCCTTCACCGTCCGGGCAGGCACGCAGGACATAATGGCTCACCTGCCGCTGGCGCAACGCCTGGGTCAGGCTGTAGGTGAGGACAGATTTCCCACTGTGCGGGGGACCACCGACCAAAACAGCTGAAAATTCGTGACGCATGTGGACCTCACGGGAGATGAACGAACTGTGGAGCAGGCAGGACAGAGACAGGCAACCGGGTTGTTCCTGCGCCTCTCTGTTGTACCACGTCCTGGCCGGCCACGCAATCAGTCTGCTATTGAAAAAAATTATCAGAACTTTTGAATCTCCCCCCAGACATTGTCACCTTGCTTGAAATTTTTGCGCACCTGTGCCATACTAGGCGCCATGGAAGAGATTGCACAGGTCAAACTCCTGCCCGCCAGGCTGACACGCTGCACCGCAGGATGAACAGACGAGCGCAGCTGGCCAGTTTGTCAGTGGCCGGAGCCGGGGGAGATAGACCTTTGACCTGCATCGCCTCTGTTGTCAGGCTCTCCGCTCCCAGTTCGGGCTTTCGGCTCAGATTGCCGTGCAGATGATTGGCAAAGTTGTTGACGCCTCCACGCTCGACCGACAGATCAGGCGATTGATTGTGGGAGTACTCTGCATGCTGAGCCTGCTCGTTGCGCCGGCGCTGGCCGCGCACAATGCCACAGAGAGCTCTCCCGCCAGCTCGCCGCACACAACAACGGGGACGGCGACCGATCGGTCACCCATTGGCACCAACCTGCCCAAGCTGACCCAAAGCGAAATGCTTTGGACGATCAATCAGGCCCCACTGGCCGAAAACTGGCTGACCCAGTGCGACGAATCCTGCAACTACATCTGGAACACCCACGAACAAGACCAACTCGTCTTCGACGCCAATGGCTGGATCCTCTCTTTTGGCAACAACCCGAACCGCCAATTTACCCATGTGGCGCTGGCCTATTTCAACGGGGTGGCTGAACACCTCCCCGGCGGCGAGTGGACTGTCCTCTACGAAGGTGAAGCCACCGTCCAATACGACTTTTCTCCCTTTATCACCGAAGTCAGCCGCAGCCCTGGCCGCGATGTGCTGCGCTTTGACCCCAACCAGGCCACCCTGCTGCGAATCCGCATCTCCAATATCAACCCAGCCAACCATCTGCGCAACCTGCGTCTGATCCCGCCGGGCGGGATCTGCGGAGACGATCCGTTCGGGTATGCCGAGGAAGCGACCGGCTGCCCAGCCGGCAACTTTCGTCCCTTCGAACAGGTCTACATGACCTACCGCTTTCACCCGCTCATGCTCCAGGCGCTGCGTCCGTACCGAACCTTGCGTTTTATGCAGTGGCAGGGGATCGTCGACGATGTCTCCCCCAGCACCTGGGACGAACGCAGCCAGCTCACCGATGCGATCTGGGGGAGCGGCTGGGGCGATCAGAGCCCCCCCCTTGAGCTGATGTTTGAACTGTCCAACCTTCTCCAGGCCGACCCCTGGGTCAATCTCTTCTACTGGGCCGACGATACCTATGTACGCAACTTTGCTGAGCTGGCCCACGAGTTGCTGGATCCGACCCTGACCCTCTACCTGGAATACTCCAACGAAGTCTGGAATGGGGCATACCCCTACAGCCTCTACGGCAACCAGATCGAAGCTTGGGCAGAAGCACGCTGGCCTGACGCTGTAGACGAATACGGAAACCTTGTCTCCGGCTACACCAAACGGATGAACTGGGTCGGCATGCGCAGCGCCCAGATCTGTGCCCTCTGGAAAGCTGCCTGGGGCACCGACGCTGAACGGATCCGTTGTGTGATGCCCGGCGGCCCCTGGGAATTTCCTGCCAGCGAAGCACTGGCCTGCCCGCTCTATGCCGCCGAAAATGGAGGAAACCATTGTGCCGGGCAAATGTATGCCGTGGCCAGTGCGCCCTACTTCGGCGGCTACATCAACGACAACCGCAACACGGACGGCGGCTACCACGAACAACTCCTGGCATGGACACAGGAGCCCGACGGTGGGCTGAACTCCCTTTTCCACGAACTACGCACCGGAGAGCTGTTGTTGGCAGATGATTTTGCTGACGCAGGCGCCATCGCCGCCGCTGCCGATGTGATCCGCCAGAACAAAGCTGTGGCCGACCGGTTTGGGCTGCAGTTGATCAGCTACGAAGGTGGCCAGCATCTGACGCCTCTCTCCAGTCTGGGCACGTCCTGCAACGATTGGAACAACAGCTCCGACTGTCCCCCCTTCCGCGCCGTACAAAACCTCTTGATCGCAGCCAACCGCGACCCGCGCATGGGGGAACTTTACACCGAGTATCTCAACGAGTGGCGACGGCTGGGCGGGAGCCTGTTTGTCCACTATACTGCTGTCAGTCTGCCCAGCGGCCAGTTTGGTTCCTGGGGTGCCAAAGAATCGATCCTACAGCCCGACAGCCAGGCATACAAGCAACAAGCCCTCTTTCGTTTTATCGAAGAAAACCCTTGCTGGTGGCCAGGCTGTGAACATATTCCAGCCCCCACGAGCACAGCCACGCCCGCCCCCACGAGCACAGCCACACCGGCCCCCACGAGCACAGCCACGCCCGCCCCCACGAGCACAGCCACACCGGCCCCCACGAGCACAGCCACGCCGGTTCCTACGAGCACAGCCACGCCGGTTCCCACGAGCACCGCCACGCCGGTTCCCACGAGCACCGCCACACCGGTTCCCACGAGCACCGCTGGAATTCCAGCCGATTCTTTGCAGCTCTTTGCAATCTCGCCAAACGAAGGCAACAACGGCACAAGCACAAACATTGTTGTGACAGGCAACGGTTTTCAAGAGACTCCCCTCCTTCAGCTTGGCATCTTTGCCTTAACCGACGTCCGTCGGATCAACAGCCAGCAACTTGCTGCTGTCGTGCCATCAGGATTGGCCAGGGGCACGTATGACCTGACTGTCACCTTGCCTGCAGGTACAGCTGTCGTATTAGAGCGGGCATTTACGGTCACAGGCAACGGGGTGGCACTCCACCATGTGCAACCGGCGCAGGGGCTGGCAGGAGTTGAAACAACACTCCATCTCTATGGAGCCAACTTTGCCGAAGGTGCCAGTGTGCAAATCGCCGCTACACCGCTGCCTGCTGTACAGATCAGCGACACCTACCTGCGTGTGACAGTGCCAGATACACTTCCGGTTGGCGCGCAGAGTGTCACCGTCGTGAATCCTGGCGGCGACACTGCGACCGCACTGGGGGCTTTCACTGTACTGGATCGGGAGACAGCCGACGATCTGTATGCCACCAACAGCCAGCTTTGGACCGCTCCAGGATCGCCACGTGCTGCTGGCACCCACAAGGTCTACCTGACAGTGACGCGGCTGGCAGGACAAAATCCTCTGAGTGGGGTCAATGTTCAATTTTGGGCCGGCTCCTCTGATGCCGAATCCCGTGGGGAGAAAATCGGAAGCAGTTCGATCGCGCTGTTGGCACCGAACACCTCGATGAACACGCTGCCTGTTGACTGGACACCTGCAACACCAGGCACCTACACCTTGTATGCAGCCATTGACCCTGACAATCTCATTCAGGAGCCCAAAGGCAACAATGTGGTCAGCCGCACGCTGACTGTGCTGCCGCCAACGGCTGACCTGAGCCCTCCGCACATAGACCGTTTTGCTCTCGACGCGGGTGCAGAGAGCACCCCCAATCAGCGTATCCGTCTGGATTTGAATGCCTCCGATCCGTCCCCTGGCAGCGGGTTGCATACGGTGCTCTACCAGGAATTCGAGTTCAACCAGGCTGCCAACCAATGGGTGCCTGGCTACAACTCTGGCTGGCTGGACTATGGCACTTCGCATACAGGCTATTCCTGGGATTTGTTGCCCTCCCCAGGGATCAAGTATCTGCATGCCTGGGTCGCAGATCGCAGCGGGAATATTGCGAACTTCCCCTACCAGGCCACCATCAATTATGTCCCACCCACAGACCGTATTGGGCGTCACCTGGCCCGCACTTATCGCTACACAGTGAAAGCAGGCACAGCAATGGCCGTCACGGTGGTGCCCATTCACGGTGACCCTGACCTCTACATCTGGCCGCCGAATTCGAATGCATCTCCTTATGTCAGCAACCTTGCCGGTGCAGCTGTAGATGCGCTCACATTTACAGCCGAGAGCAATGGAGAATACCAGATCGAGGTCTACGGATACAGTGCTGCCGAGTACCAGCTCACGATCGAGGTAAGCTCGAATTCTGGACGCAGCGGCATGCAGAAGTCAGACACCGCAAACCCTGCGAAAGAGCTTCTGGAAACCCCCGTGTTGAGCAGGAACAGCGCGCCTTTTGAACAGCAGGCGCTGCCGACAGTGCCACTGCCCGCTGAAATCCCGATGGCAAAGTTGTATCTGCCTGTTGTGATCGACTGAACATGACCAATCTCGCCAAATTCGACCTCAAAACTCAGAGACCTCTGCACCAAGTTGGGTCTGGAAAACAACAGGCAACCACATGAAGACGCCCACTCCCGCCATGTCCGAACCAAGTGCCCTGATCGCCACCCTGGGAGGGCAACCCCAGGTTGTCACCTTTGCCCTGGACGCCCTGCTGGCACGTGGGGAGCACATCGGCGAGGTCTATGTGCTGCATCTGGCGGCCATCAACGAACGGATCCGCCACTCCTTACAGGTACTCGGGCGCGAGTTTGCCAACAACCGGTACCAAGGAAGGAGCTGTTCGTTGCACAAGGTCCCCATTTTGCGCGGGGCTGCACCGCTGCGTGAGATTCGCAGCGAACAGGACGCCGATGCGGTCTGGCAGACGGTGCGCCACACCCTCGTCGGGCTCAAAGAAGCTGGGCGAGCCCTGCATATCTGCGTTGCTGGCGGACGGCGCATGGTGGCGCTGCTGACGATCTCGGCGGCAACGTTGCTGTGCGACCACCACGACCGCATCTGGCACCTGTTCACCCCCGACGAATTTCAGGCCACGGCCCGCGACGGGGAGGTGATGCACGCTGCAGCCACCGACGGCGTGACGCTGGTGCAGGTGCCGCTGGCACCGTGGGGGGCCTATTTTCCGGCGTTGCGTGCACTGGCGCAGACCCCCAGCCAGGTTGCCGCTCAACAGTTTGGCTGGCTGCGCGCTGCCGACGACCACCTGTGTCGTCAAGTGTACGAGCGATTGACCCAGCGCCAACGCGAAACGCTGCAGGCCTTTGCAGGAGGCCTGCGCCCGCAGGAGGTCGCCGAACAGCTGGTGGTGAGTCTGGCCACAGTTCATTCGCACAAAACAGCCATTCTGGCCGCCTGCCGCCAGGTCTGGGAGATCGACGAAACTGTCTCCCTGGACTATCACTTTCTGCGCGACCGGTTTGCCGGTTTTGTGGAGCGCGGCCAGCTGGGCTGAGCAGCACATCCTCTTCTTCAGCAGAAAGCTTCCGCTCCCGCCCGCCAAGAGCCCCCGCACCTCCCTCTGGGGATCAACCGCCTCGATACGTTTTCGATACGTTGGGCTGCTATGCTCAAAGACGAAAATTTTGTTTGGGCTACCCTCGGGGAGGTACCGATGCTTGAACTGCGCATGTTGGGCAGTCCCCTGATCTTACTCAAAAACCGCCCGATCTATGGGTTGCTGGCCAAAGACCAGGCCCTGCTCTTCTATCTGGCGCTGCAACGACGCCCTTCTTCTCGCTCTGCTCTGGCTGACCTGCTCTGGCCCGAAAAATGCGAGGTGGACAGCCTGACCAATCTGCGCCAGGCACTCTACCGGCTGCGTCGAATCCTGCCAGATGTCCTGCAGGTCAACCGTCTGACAGTTTATTTTGACCCGATGGATGCCATTCAAATCGACGTCGTCCGTCTGGAGGAAGGCTGTTCCCCCCACAACGCCCCTGCCGTACGCAGGGCAGCAGTGGCCACCTATGTCGGCGAGTTTCTGGAAGGGTTTCAAGTCTTCCAGGCTGCCCCCTTCGAGGAATGGGTCTCTTTAACTCGAGAACGTCTGCACAGCCTGGCCGTCCAGACACTGGCCACTGTGGTCGCCGATCACAGCGACACCCGCACATCCTCTGTGTTGGCTGCTGTCGACCGGCTGCTCGAGTTGGAACCCTGGAACGAGATGGCCCACCGCCAGAAGATGTGGCTGTTGGAGCAACAGGGGCGCCTGCCAGCAGCGCTCGAACACTACCAGCGCTGCCACCAGATTCTGCGGCAGGAGCTTGGAATCCCCCCTGAACCCGCCACCACTGCGCTCTACGAACAGCTGCGCGGCCGCCTGCTGGGTCGGCCTGGCAGCTCGCCCTTGCTGTCTGGCCACTTTTGCTGAGGTCGCTCCGCTGGCTCAAGGAGCTTCCCCGATCGGCTGACGGTGTGGTATAATAAAAAAAGGAGTGGACAACTGTCCTGGGCAACGAGGGCCGCCGCTCCAGCGACGCCCAGGCTTCAGCAGAATCAAACCAGGCCAAGGGCGGCTGAGCCCTCCAAAGACAAGGTAGCGTATGCGCCCCAAAGAGGAAAAATGTCTGCGCATCGGCGTGTTGGGTGCCGGGCCGATCGCCCAGTTTGCCCATCTGGAAGCCACGCGCAAGGCACGCAACGCTGAACTGGTTGCGATCTGCGACGCCGCCACCGACCTGCTGGAGCGGATGGCCGCCGTCCACCAGCCGCAGCGCGTCTACACCGACTACAGCGCCCTGCTGGCTGATCCAGAAATCGACGCTGTGGTTGTGGCAGTCTCTGACCAGTATCACGTGGCGCTGGCTCGCCAGGCGTTGGAAGCAGGCAAACATGTGCTGGTCGAAAAGCCGCTGGGCGTCAGTGTGGAAGAGTGCAAAACGCTGCGCCAGGCGGCTGCCGCGAAAGGCTGCCTTCTGCAAGTGGGCAACAACCGGCGTTTCGACCCTGGCATCACCTTCGCCCGCACATTTATCCACGAGCAGATCGGGCAGATCCTGGCGATCAAAGCCTGGTACTACGATTCTTTCTACCGGTATACGATGACCGACAATCTGCAGCCGATCCCGCTGGCCAGTGCGGCCGCGCTGCGCCCCCAAGGCAACCCCAAGGCCGACAAACAGCGCTATTTTATGCTCACCCACGGCAGCCATCTGGTCGACACTGCCCGCTACCTGGCCGGCGAAATTGTACAGGTGCAGGCCCGCTTCATCCACCGTTTTCACGCCTACGGCTGGTTCGTCGCCGTCGACTTTGCCAGCGGCGCACTCGGCCATCTGGATCTGATCGTGCCGATCCAGGGGGATTTTGAGGAGGGATTCCAGGTTTTTGGAGAACAAGGCAGCGTCACTGCGCGCGGTTCTCTGCCCTGGTACCACAAGGCCAGCCATGTCGAATGCTTCTCAGCCGCCGACCGTCAGTACCACCGCGTGCTGGGAGAAGACGCCTATACCTATAAATTGCAGATAGAGGGCTTCGCCGACACGATCCTGCACGGCCATCCTCAGCAGGGCGCCACCCTGGAAGATGGCATTGCCGCCATGCAGGCGATGGTGGCGATCGCCCGCTCGGTCGAAAGGGGCCAGCCTGTCGCGCTGGCCGATGTGGAAGGGGGCGTATGATCGAGATCGGGATTTTTACCAAAACGTTTGTCCGCCCGACCCTGGACAGTGTCCTGGAGGCCATCGCTGGCCAGGGGCTGGCCGTCGTGCAGTTCAATCTGGCCTCTGCTGGGCTGCCCAATCTGCCGGAGACGCTGGCCCCCGGCCAGATCGTTGCCATCCGGCAGGCGTTTGCCCAGCACAACCTGCGCATGGCGGCCCTGTCGGGCACCTTCAACATGGTACACCCAGACCCGCGCGAACGTCGGCGGGGGCTGCACAGGCTGCAGGGGCTGGTCGCCGCCTGTGCAGGGCTGGACACCCAGATTATCACGCTGAGCACTGGGACGCGCGACCCTCTGGATCTGTGGCGCGCCCATCCCCACAACCAGGCACCAGATGCCTGGGCTGACCTGCTGGAATCGATGGAAGCAGCGGTGGCGATCGCCGAGCCAGCCGGGGTGACCCTGGCCTTCGAACCCGAGATCAGCAACGTCGTCGACAGCGCCCAGCGGGCCCGACGGTTGTTGGACGAGATTCGTTCGCCCCACCTCAAAGTCTTGATCGACGGCGCCAATCTCTTCCACGTTGGTGAACTGCCGCAGATGGAACGAATTCTCCACGAAGCCTTCGAGCTGCTGGGGGACGACATCGTGCTGGCGCATGCCAAGGATCTGACCCACGACGGCGAGGCCGGGCAGGTGGCGGCGGGTCGCGGACGGCTCGACTACGACCTGTACATCCAGCTGCTGCACGCCAGCGGCTATCACGGGGCACTCCTCCTGCACAGCCTGGGCGAAGACGAAGTCAGCGCCAGCGTGGCCTTCCTGCGGGCCAGGCTGCAGAGGGCTCGCTCCAGAGCAGGGGAATAGGCTGGCGCGTTCAGGAGCGAGCTGCCCTCGCCCATCAGGCCTGTTGCACGTCGATCTCCTGGCGGTGGATGCGGAAAGAATCGGCGCGCGCCAGCACCTGTGCCACGAAACGTTCGGGCACATCTACCCGGGTGTGGTGTTCGTCGATCTGGATCCGGCCGATCGCGCCGCCCGGAATGCCAGCATGGTGCGCGATCGTGCTGACGACATCGGCAGGGCGCACGCCGTGAACCCGCCCTTTGCTCAGGGTCAGGCTGACCATGCCCGCCTCACCACTTCCTTCCGGGCGGCGTGAGCGGGGCTGTCGCTCGAAGCGGTCGGCAACCTGGCGTTCAAAGCGGTCGGCGGGCCGACGGTCAGGCCGTGAAGCAGGCCCCCGCTCCGCCGGGCGCCGCGCGTCGCGCGAGGGGCGCCGATCCTGCACCTCGGTGACCGGCAAAATCGGACGCTGATGCTCTTCCCCGCGCGCCAGGCGCAGCGCAGCCGCAGCAATTTCGATCGGGTCATGGCCTGCCTCCACCAGCGTACTGACCAGCCCCCGTTCTTGGCCCAGCCGCCCGTGACGCAGCCCCTCACTCACCTGTTCCAGCAGTGCCAACTCACGACGGGCAAGAATCTGCTCCTCGGTCGGTACTGGCGCGCGCAACACCGCTGTCTTGATGAAGCCCTCGATCCGCCCCAACCGCCAGCGTTCGCCGGGGGTGACCAGCGACAGGGCGACCCCCCGTTTACCGGCACGCCCGGTACGCCCGACGCGGTGCACATACACCTCCGGATCCTCGGGCAGGTCAAAGTTGAAGACATGTGAGATGTGGTCGATGTCCAGCCCGCGCGCCGCCACATCTGTGGCCACGACGACCTTGATCAGATTGCGGCGAAAACGGTTCATGACCCGTTCGCGCTCTTCCTGCTCCAGTTCCCCGCTCAAAGCCTCGGACGGAAAGCCGCGAGTCGAAAGTTCGGCGGCCAGTTCGCCGGTGCCCGCACGGGTACGCACAAAGATCAGGGCACTGGTGATCGGTTCGACCTCAAAGAGACGGGTCAGCGTCGCCAGCTTGTCTGTCTCGTGGACCAGATAGTGGCGCTGTTCGATGGCGGCCACGGTCACCTGTTCGCGCTGGATCGAGACCGACTGGGGGTCGCGCAGATAGCGGCCCGCCAGCCTCCGAATCTCGGGGGAGAGCGTGGCAGAAAGCAGGGCGGTCTGGCGCTCGACCGGGGTCGCAGCCAGAATGGCTTCAATGTCCTCGATGAAGCCCATGCTGAGCATCTCGTCGGCCTCATCCAGGACCACAAACCGCAGTTGGGTCAGGTCCAGCACCTCTCGTTTGAGCAGATCCAGCAGACGACCCGGCGTGCCGACGACGACGTCGACCCCCTTCTGCAGACGGCTGATCTGACGCCCATAAGGTTCGCCGCCGTAGACCGGCAGCACACGCACGCTGAGCGCAGAGCCAAAATCGTGGATCGCCTTGGCAACCTGGATCGCCAGCTCGCGAGTCGGGGTCAACACCAGACTCTGGATATGGGGGCTTTGGGGGCGCAGCTGGTGGAGAATCGGCAGCGCAAACGCTGCGGTCTTGCCCGTGCCTGTCTGGGCCTGGCCGACCACGTCGTGGCCTGCCAACATGACAGGGATCATGGCAGACTGGATCGGTGTCGGTGTTGCAAAGCCAAGCGACTCTACGGCCTGCACCAGCTGCGGGTGCAGATTTAACTGGGAAAATGCGGTTGTCATCTCAAGCTCCTTATGTCTGTCTTGATGACTCCGCTGTGCCGCGAAACCCTTGCGGGCCTCGCCCCCGTTGTACCGTCAACGCCGCCGGCCAAAAAAAGCGCCCGTTCACTGGCTGTCACCATGCACTCACCGCGTGTCGGGCGAACCTTCGGAATAATCAAAACAAACCAATATTATTTTTTGCCGCCCGTTGACGGCATTTCACAAGCAGAATAGCATGCGACCCGCCAAACACAAAATCAGCGACGGTTTGTACGAACAGACAAGTTTTACAAGCTTCTTACATCTTTTCTGATCTTTTTTTGCATTTGGAGCGCATCCTAGAGAGAGTGAGCCAGGACAAGGCTCAGAGACAAGGCTCAGAGAGTTGTACAAAATTTCATACACGGAGGTTTGACCATGACAGGCACAAAATTATTCTGGCAGCGCTGGCTCCTTGCAGGCGCCCTGATCGGCGCACTGGCTTTCACAGCAGCGACCCTGTTCCCCCAGAGCAGCTTTGCCCAGGAAGATGGGGAGGCGGAGCCGGCAGAACCATGGGGGAGAGGGGAGCGCATGTTTGGAATGCGGGGGGGGGGCGGCATGCAGGGAGACCACGCAGAATTCCTGGCCGAGGCGCTCGGCATCTCTGTAGAAGCGCTGCAGGCTGCCCAGCAGAAGGCACATGAAGCCATGCTTGCCCAGGCGGTCGAAGAGGGCGCGCTCACCCAGGAAGAGGCCGACCTGCTGCTGGCCCGACATGCCTTTATGCGCTATGCCGCCGATGAAAACGCCCAGAATCTGGAAGAAGCCCTCGGCGCTGCGGTCGAAGCAGGGGCGCTTACCCAAGAACAGGCCGACCTGCTGCGGGAAGCCCAGGGTGCGTGGGGGAGCCAGCATTTTGGACGGGGAATGCACGGGCATGGGCGGGGCATGGGAGGCGCCCGAATGGAAGGTTGGGGTGACCACGGTGGCTTCCATCCACACGGCAGAATGCCTGAAGAGCCTGCTGCGACCCCGGAAGCCAATTCGTAGCTGACGCAAGGCAGGCTATCTCCGCCTCAGCCAGAGCCCGCTGGGCGTGCAGAGTGATCTGCGCGCCCAGCTTTTTTTATCAGAGACGCTGTACGCAGTACTATTGCAGAATCTGCATAGTCTTTGCAGGAACCGTTGGTCGTGGCCGGCAGCACCGACATTAGACGGGGGCTCCTTGCCCACGCTCAGAATACGAGGCCTACAAGTGAGATCCAGCGTCCTCTTGGCATTCCTCTTCTCCCTCTTGCTCGGCGGTTGCCGCCCCATCGTGGCGCCGGCTTCTCTGCTGGCAGCCGAAAAGGCAGCAGCCTCTGCCCTCTATCACGCCGAACGGCTCGATGCAGCGGCGCTGGAACCCGAGCCAGCAGCCCCCGCGCCAGCCCGCCTCCAGTTTGCTGTGGGCGACGAGCTGACCCTCGAAGCGTTGGCCGAACGCACAGTTGAAGGCAGCGACCTTGTCTTCGAGCAGCAGTTGGAGAACGGTGCCAACTACGAACGGTACATTGCCAGCTACCAGTCAGAAGGCCACAAAATTTATGGGTTGCTGACCCTGCCGCTGGGGGAGATGCCCGCAGGCGGACACCAGGCGATCGTCTTCGTCCACGGCTACATCCCTCCCGACATCTATCGAACGACGGAGCGCTACATCGCCTATGTCGACAGCCTGGCGCGCGCCGGCTTTGTCGTCTTCAAGATTGACCTGCGCGGCCATGCCAGCTCGGAGGGGGAAGCGACCGGCGCCTACTTTTCCCCAGGATATACCGTCGACACCCTCGCTGCGCTCAAAAGCCTGCAGCGGCTGGACCGCGTCAACCCCCAACGGATCGGGGTCTGGGGACACAGCATGGCCGGCAACATCACGCTGCGCGCCATGCTGGTGGAACCTGCCTTTCGCGCCGGCGTGATCTGGGCGGGTGCGGTCTACAGCTACGACGATTTCACCCAGTATGCCATCCAGGATCGCTCCTACCGGCCCGACGCCGCCTCCTCGGCTGCCAGCCAGCGCAACAGCCGACTGTTGCGAGAGGCCTATGGCCCCCCCAATACTCGCCATCCGTTCTGGCGGGCTGTTTCGTTGACCGCCCACATCGACTGGCTGCAGACACCGCTCCAGCTACACCATGCAGTGGACGATGCTGTCGTCGATATCGGCTACGCGCGCGACCTGGCCGCGGTCCTGGAGGGGGCTGGCAAGCCCTTCGAGCTCCACGAATATGCCAGCGGCGGCCACAACATCCAGTCCCCTGCCTTTGAAGAAGCCATGCGGCGCACCATCGAATTCTATCGCAGCCATCTTTAAGGAGCCCTGCCCCCCGCCGTGCCACAAAAAACTGTACTGGCACAAAAACCGTGCATGCGCTATACTGGGATGCAGTGCAACCCCCCAACATTTTGGCTGGGACTTGCTGAAAAAATATAGTGGAAAGAATGGATGGATGGGGTACGATGGCCGCTGAGACAATTTTTAGCAAGATCATCCGTCGCGAAATACCTTCCGAGATTGTCTTTCAGGACGACCAGGTCACAGCCTTTCGCGATATCAACCCGCAGGCGCCGGTCCACATTCTGATCGTTCCCAACCGGTGGATCCCGACCGCCAACGACGTTGGCGCCGACGACGAACAGCTGCTCGGCCACCTGTTCGTCGTCGCCAGCCAGATCGCTGCTCAGCAAGGGATCGCCGAAAGTGGCTATCGGCTGCTGGTCAACTGCAACCGCGACGGCGGGCAGGAAGTGTTCCACCTGCACCTGCATCTGCTGGGCGGACGCCAACTGGGCCCGATGCTGCTGCGTCAAAGCTGAGGGAAAACCAATGCGTGCGGTCGGCAGCAGCCTGCCCAGAATCGATGCTCTCGAAAAAGTGACTGGATCTCCGGTCTATGCCGGCGATTTGGAGCTGCCCGACCAGGCCTGGCTCCACGTCGTCTTTGCAGGGATCCCGCATGCCCGAATTCGGGCGCTGGATGCGAGTGCGGCGCGCGCCATGCCAGGTGTCGTCGCCGTCCTGACCGCTGCCGACGTGCCGGTCAACGAATATGGGCTGATCATGGCTGACCAGCCCGTGCTCTGTGGGGTGGGCAGCACCCCACAGGCAGAGCGGGTGCGCTGGGAGGCTGACCATGTTGCCCTCGTCGTCGCCGAGAGCAAAGCTGAAGCCGAAGCCGCAGCCCGAAAAATTGTGATCGACTATGAGCCTTTGCCGGTGCTGACCGACCCTGTCGCAGCGCTGCACCCTGACGCCTGCCCGCTGCACCCAGACCCGTTCCGCTTTCCCTACGGAGAGCGGGATCTGCACTCCAATCTGTTGCTCGAGTACCGGCTGGTCGACGGCGACCTGGCAGCTGGCTTTGCCCAGGCCGACGTCGTGGTCGAACAGACCTATCGTACCCAGCCACAGGAACATGCCTATTTGCAGCCTGAAGCAGGGATGGCCTGGGTTCGCCCCGACGGGCGCATCGAAGTTGTCTGCCCCGGCCAGTGGATGCACGAGGAGCGCGAGCAGATCGCCCACGCGCTTGGCCTGCCCGACGAGCAGATTGTTGTGCGCCACGGTGCAGTCGGCGGTGCCTTCGGGGGGCGCGAGGACATTTCACTCCAGATCGTGCTGGCGCTGGCCGCCTGGAAGAGCGGACGCCCGGTCAAGACCGTCTGGAGCCGGGCAGAAAGCATCGTCGGCCACCACAAACGCCACCCGTACACGATCCGGGCGCGCTGGGGTGCCACCCGTGCAGGGCAGATTGTGGCTGCCCAGATGGACTTGACCAGCGACTGCGGGGCTTATGCCTACACCAGCACCAAGGTGCTGGGCAACTCGCTGCTGGCCGCGCTCGGCCCCTACCAGATCCCCAACGTAGAGGTTGTCGGGCGCACTGTCTACACCAACAACACTCCCAGCGGCGCTTTTCGCGGGTTTGGCGGGCCGCAGGGCCATTTCGCCGCCGAGATGCAGGTCAACAAGCTGGCCGAAGCGCTGGGCATGGACCCGGTCGAGCTGCGCATGCGCAACCTGTGGCGTGAAGGCATGACGCTTCCCACCGGGTCATCCCTTCCTTCCGGCTGCACAGTGCGCGAGGTCGTCGCAACAGCGGCAGCGCGCGGGGGCTGGCAGCTGCTGCCGGAAGGCCGTTGGACGCGCGGCAGCCACGCTGCACCGCCGCAGTCGCTCGGGTGGAACTCGCTGGCGGCCAGCCGGCGGCAGGTGGCGCGCGGGGTCGGCATCGCCTGCTGCTTCAAAAATGTTGGTTTCAGCCTGGGTGCCCCTGAAGCCTGCTCGGCCTGGGTCGAGCTGCACGGCGAGGGCACAGTCGAACGG
Source organism: uncultured Chloroflexota bacterium (assembly GCA_903858085.1). Classification (GTDB taxonomy): domain Bacteria; phylum Chloroflexota; class Anaerolineae; order Caldilineales; family Caldilineaceae; genus Caldilinea. The sequence goes on along the minus strand of CAIOHJ010000230.1, from coordinate 3,589 downwards.
GCAGTGGTCGGCTGTGTCGGGGCCGAAGTCGGGCAGGGCGCACACACCCTCTTCCAGAGGGTCGCCGCCGAGGTGCTGGGGCTTGACCCTGGCTCTGTCGAAGTACACGCCGCTTCGTCCGATGTCGCCGGTTCCAGCGGCAGCGCTTCGGCCAGCCGGATGAGCTTCATGGCCGGCAACGCCATCGTCGGCGCAGCTGAACAGGCACTGATCGCCTGGCAAAACGAGGAACGGCCGGCGCGCGCCGACTTTGTCTTTCGCCCGCGCGCCACCACCCCCTACGACCGCACCACCGGCAGATCTGACCCCAACATCACCTACGGCTACTGTGCCCAGGTGGCGGAGGTCGAAGTCGATCTGGAAACCGGCCATGTCCAGGTGCTGCGGCTGGTCAGCGTCAACGATGTCGGCCGTGCTGTCAATCCCCGACAGGTCGAGGGCCAAATCCAGGGTGCTGTGGCCCAGTCGGTGGGGTGGACGCTGCTGGAGAACTATGTGCAGCGCGAGGGCCGTGCCCTCACCCAACACCTGAGCACCTATCTGATTCCAGGTGTTCTGGACGTGCCGACAGCCGTCGAGCCGGTCATCCTGGAGTTTCCTGACCCCCAGGGGCCGTTGGGCATCCGCGGGATGGCAGAGATGCCCTTTATCCCGACCGCACCAGCGATCGCAGCCGCCATCCACGACGCCACAGGCTGCTGGATCGATGTGCTTCCTTACACGCCAGAGCGCGTCTGGCAGGCCCTCTCCGCCCGGAGGCCGCAGGGTTGAGCGCTCGGCCGTCGAGTCATTCTTAGCCAACCAGGCGTGCGCAGATGCGCCGCCAGCAAAGTGGAGATTCGCATGCGTACAAAATTTCGTTGGGGCATCCTGGGACCGGGCAATATTGCCGTCAAATTTGCGACGGGGGTGGCTGCCCTGGAAGATCAGGTGGTGGTTGCGGTCGGCTCCCGTTCTCCAGAGAACGCCCGCCGCTTTGCCGACCGGTTCCACATCGAGCGCTGCCATACGAGCTACGAAGCACTCGTTGCTGACCCTGACATCGACGCTGTCTACGTGGCGACGCCGCACACCTTTCATTGCGAGCATACGCTGCTGGCGCTGCGCCACGGCAAACATGTTCTGGTCGAGAAACCCTTTGCGATCCATGCGACGGAAGCACAAAAAATGGTGGAGGAGGCCCGACGGCTCCAGCGCTTCCTGATGGAAGCAATGTGGTCTCGCTATCTCCCCATCCTGGTCGAGACCCGCAACCTGGTTGCCGCCGGGGCGATCGGCAAGCTGCAGATGGTGCAGGCTGACTTTGGTTTCCGCGCCAGTTTCAACCCTGCCAGCCGACTCTTCGACCCTGCGCTGGGGGGCGGGGCCTTGCTCGACGTCGGCATTTATCCGATTTCGTTGGCCATGTTGCTGCTGGGCCAGCCCGACCGCATCGCCGCGCTGGCTGCGCTGGGCAGCTCTGGCGTCGACGAAAACACCGGCATCCTGCTCGGCTTCCCAGGCGGAGAGCTCGCCTTGCTCTCGACCACTGTCCGCGCCACGACCCTGCAGGAGGCGATCCTGCTGGGAGATCAAGGTTCGATCCGGCTGCACAGCCCGTGGTGGGTTGGCAATACCCTCACCCTGCAACAGGCCAACAACGCCCCTGAGGTGATCTACCGCCCCTATCTTGCCAACGGCTACAGCCACGAGGCGATCGAAGTGGCGGCGTGTGTGGCGGCGGGCCAGTTGGAAAGCAGTGTCATGCCGCTCGACGAATCGGTGCGGATCATGGGGGTGATGGACAGCATACGCAGCCAGATCGGGCTGCGCTACCCGATGGAGTAGCCGGTGCGCTTTGCCTTTTGGGCAGCCTTGTGGCTGACTTTGTGGTTGACGCTGTGGCTGGCTGGCTGCCGTCCTCCCCCGGGCAAACCGGCGCTGCCCCCCACGCTGGGGCAGCCGCCAGCAGGGAGCGCAGAAAAACCGGCGGTGGCTTCTGTCACGCCGCTGCCTGCGACCGCCGCAACGGCAGCCACCCCCTCCCTGAGCTTGGAGCCAGCCCCCAGCCGTGCGCCGACGTTGGCCGACCTGTGGGCAGGAAACGCCCACTTTGCGGTCGATGTCGCCGACACCGGCCTGCCGATGGGGGAATCCGATACCTTGGTGATGGGCAACGGCAGCCTGTGGTCCTACGTACATGCCAGCGACCGGTCGGCTGGCGTGCGCGATGCGTGTGGGGCAGCCGTCGAATTTCCGGGCTGTGTGGTGGTATACACCAGCGAGGATGGCGGGCAGAGCTTCACCCTGCCCCAGCCCCCGACCTGTCTGATCGAATGCACCCAGTGCCCATGCACGGCAGACGGCGACCAGATCGTGCAACAACAGTACCCGCGCGTCACCTACGCCGCCGGCCTCGCCTGGATGGTCTACGAATATCTCGGGCGGGTCATGCTGCGTACCTCCGGTGACGGGGTGACCTGGTCTGCCCCAACCCATGTCGCCGACTCTGTCATCTGGCATCTCTGGCACAGCGACTGCCCGGCAGAGGAGCGCATCGGCGAACATCCCTTTGTCCCTTTTGACTACGAATGTCTGCGGGGGGGCCCCCCCGGGGTCTTTGTCGAAGACGGAACTGTCTACGTGCTGATGGCTCAGGGGCAAAATCCAGGGGCGCTGGGTTGTTTCAAGCGTCCCGTCGACGCGCCCGACCGCCCTTTTGTCCCCTGCGAACACAATCCGCTCCTGGTCGGTGCGGCAGAGTACGGACCACGGGCACACAGCGACGCCAGCGCCAACCCCTACTTCGACTTTCGCACGGTCAGTTCGGCCGAACTGCAGCGGCTGGACGACCTCGACGGACGTCGCTACTATCTGCTCTACGAGGGGGTGCGCGGCCCAGGGGCCGGCGACGCTGGCGACACTCAGTTCGGGCTGGGGCTGGCCCGCTCCCTCACCGACCAGATCGACGGGGGGTGGGAAAAGTATCCTGGCAACCCTCTGCTGGTCGACCTGCCCGGCAACATCGGGCTCGGGCACGCTGACCTGGTGGTGCTGGACGGACGCACCTATCTCTACACATCGCTGGATGGGGTCCGACGAAGCCGGCTTGTGCTGCTTTGGAATCGGTGACAGAGGCGGCCCCCTGCCCGCCAGCGCCAAAAGGCCAGGCCAGCCAGCAGCAATCCGATAGACAATGCAGACACAGGCGCCGGCCGGTGGCTTTGACGGCGAGTCGTGTGGCATCCTGTCGATTGACCCACACTATTGCGTCGTCCTACCCAACGTAAGGACTCGTCATAAAATAATCTACTTGATTTGGTCGACCAACGCAGCGATGGCATACTGGTGGACATGGATACAACTGCGATCCAAACCGGCCCGGTGGGCTACGCGCTCGGCGAAGCTGGGGGGGGCCTCGCGTCTGCGCACCCGGCGTTGGACCGCCAGTTCCATGTGGTCAGGTGCTGCTGGAGGTCGGCTGCGGTCCTGTCCGTGTCACAGGACGGGCTGTTCGTAGGGCGAAGTGTCCCTTCGCCCTACGTTCGGCCGACACAGTAGGTATATGGCCAATCCTTCGGTTCGGCAACTAGCCCTGCGTTCACTGGAT
>CAIOHJ010000229.1 GCA_903858085.1 uncultured Chloroflexota bacterium | reverse complement strand
TGCCGACTGACCCGGCGCGTGCAGTCAGGCTGGCTGAGGCCGAGCAGGCCTTTCGGGCCGCCGTGGAACACAAGCCGGAGTACAGCCGGGCCTATCTTGGGCTGGGCATCGTGGCGCTGGAACAGGCCAAGATCTACGACCAACCTGGCATCAAGGTGCTGGGAATCCACCCAGGGGTTTTGGAGACAGCAGCCGAGTCCTTTGCGCTGGCGCAGGGGGCTGCCGACCAGCCTCCTGCTGCCTGGGTTCCAGCCAAAGCGGCGCTGGGCATCGGCATCGCGCACTGGCTGGGCGTGCGCGCCGGCTTACCCGGCTGGTCGGTGGCAGAGGCTGAGGCGCACTTCGAGAGGGTGACCGCGTTGTTGGCGGCGGGCGGGGGGAGCGGGCTCAAAGCGGTTGCAGCGCTTGCCTATGGCTATCTGGGGCAGATGGCACAGCGCCGCAGCGACTGGGAAGCGATGCGGCACAATTGCCAGCAGACGGTCGACCTTTTGGAGCAGGCGGGTGTGCAGCAGGATGTGCGCACGGCAGCAGAGGGCTGGGGCTGCGTGGCGGCTGCCGCCAAGGAGCTGGGCGACTTTTGTGCTGCGGCAGAAGGGTATGGGGCTGCGCTGGCAAATGGCAACAGGCAGCGCGCTGGAAGATCCGTCGTTCCAGCGGCAAAGCTCGAACACTGGCGCGCCTCCCAGGAAGAGATGAGGCGGTTTTGTGGGGGGGAGGAGGAACAGCCATGAACAATTCGACTGTTGCACGGTGTCTGCGCAGCCTGGGGCTGTGCCTTGTGTTGCTGCTGGGGGGGTGCGGCGACCCGGAACCTACCCCTGCGCCGGTTCCGACGGCAACGCCTGCACCGGCAACGCCTGCACCGGCAACGCCTGTCCAGGCTGCTGCGGCGACCTGGACGCCTGCGGGCGCAGCGACGCCCCCCACCCCGGTTCTTTCGGCGACCCCCCTGGTGACGGCCACCGGCTGCGCCGTGCCGGCGGGCTGGGTCCGGTACACGGTGGGGGAGGGCGATACACTTTCTCGGCTGGAGGTCGCCAGCGGCGCAAGCGTGTCTGCGCTGATGCAGGCAAACTGCCTGGCGGACAGCACAATCTATCTGGGCCAGACGCTTTGGCTGCCGGTGGCGCCGCCCCCGACGGCAACGCAGTCGCCCGAACCGACACGCTGCGCCGCACCAGCAGGGTGGGTGGTCTGGGTGGTGCAGCCTGGCGACACCCTGTCGACCCTGGCGGCCGGGGTGGGCGCGTCGGTGGAGTCGATTCGCCAGGCAAACTGCCTGCCCGACGACACGATCTACGCCGGTCGCGGGCTCTGGCTGCCGCGACAGCCAGCTGCCGACGAGGAGGGGACGGCCTGCGCCCCGTTTGCCTGTTCGCCGGTCAGGCCGATCGGGGCATTCGGGGAGGAGGTCGACTTTGGCAGCGGGTTTCCTGGGGGCCAGCTGCTGTGCGCCGATGGAGCGGAGATCAGCGTCGGCGAAAAAGCGCCCAACGGGACGATCTGGGCGATGGACGGCATCTTTGCCGGTGGCGAGCGTATCTTGGGTGCCTGCGGTGCCACCGAGGACGTGACCTTTACGCTGACCCGCAGCGGCAGCGTGGCTCTGCTGCTGCCCACCACAACGATCACCGTCGATGAAGAGGCTGTGCAGGCGGCAGTCTGGGAAGCGACCTGCGCTGCTGCGGATTCCGAATACACGATCGCCTATGTCACGGCAAGCTCGCCCGCCCCTGTGACGCGCACCTTCCGCACAGAACCTTTTGCGAGAGAAACCGGCTATGTTTCCACTCGTGGCGGCGGGGTATACCGCGTGCACCTGTGCGGCGGCAGCCCGCCGGTTGGCGCAAACTCCCTGATTCTATTTCAGGGAAGGGTGGAGGGCAACAAGAAGTGTGCGCCGGAAACCTTCCGCAGCTGGCCCCCAGGCGCCGCAGTTCGGGGCGAGCCGGGCGGTTGGTTTCTTGACCTGACCTTGCCGCTGCCCGGGGACCGCGGCGACTGCTATGTCTTGCAGCACAGGGACGGCAGTTCGAATCCTCCGTTTGTGCAAATTTCAGTGTTGGCCGGGGACTGACGCTGGTGGCGGGAAGTGGATCAAGGGGCAGAGGGCTTGTCACAGACCAAAGAGAGGCATGGCATGAACAACAACGAAAACGCAAGCGGGCTCTGGATCGCGCAGTCGAGCGGTTTGGCAAAAATCAACGACGGTGAATTTTGGATGGAGCACTCTGGTGAGATTCTGCTGCGCGGCCGGCAGGACGAGAGCGGCACCTTTGTGGTGGAGGAGATTGCGCGCATCGCATTGGGGGGGTGGGTGGTTGAGGTTGAGGAGAACCCTTTTGGCCGCGTCACAATCGCAGGGCCGGTGGGGGCAGTGCCCACCGGCGGACAGCGGGGGAACGGGGAGGTGACCGGTCTGCGGCTGCAGGTGCACTATCGCCAGTTGACGCTGGCCGCAATCGAACGCGGCACCTACTTTCCGACAGAAACAGAGGCCTTCACAGAGGCCTTCACAGATGCCTTCATTCCGCCGGTGGTGTACATGGACGGCGCGCTGCAGTGGGAGCAGCAGTGGGAGCAGGTTTCTGGGGAGGACAGGACGGTCGGGCTGTCGGTCAAACTTTTTCTTTGGGACGACACAGCGTCGAACAGCGGGCGCGGGGTGGAGAATCTGGCTCGCACCATCACCTTCAACGATCCGCTGCAGCTTGAGTTCGCCTCGGTCGACGAAGCGCAGCCTGACGACAGCCCGGACACAGTTGTCGAGGGGGGGGTGTCCTACCGGCTTTGCACGCGTCCGACCAGCCCGTGTGCAGCAGGCGCCACCGAAATGCTCATCCGCCGCCTTCCCATTCGCTTTCACTGCCTGTTTGCCGCCACCGAGGCAGAGCGGGGGGAACTGCCAGGTCTGTGTGCCAGCCAGGTGGCCGGCTCCTGTGAAGTCTGGCGGGAGCAGGCCATCCTTGCGCTGCAGGTGGAGACGCAGGGAGAAGGGATTGTGGTGACCTATGCCGCTGAGACGTGGGAAGAATTTATCGACAGCGGCACGGCGTTTTCAGGGCTGATGGCTGCGGCGGACGCCCCGTCGACGATCGAGATCTTTCTTGTGCGGGAGGTGAAACGGCAGAGCGGATCGAGCCTTCCTGGGATTGCCTATGACATCACCACAGCGAACGCAGGGGTTGTTCTTGCGTTGTGGGCATTGCGCGACGGGGGGCACAGGCACCTGCTCGCCCATGAACTGGGGCACTGCCTGGGGTTGTCGGATCGGGGGGACAGCAGAGCGGTGGGGGGGATCGTGCTGCCGCAGGGTTCGAAGAACTCAGTGATGCAGATGAAGGGGGGGCATGCACCGCGGAGGAATACGGCAGCCAACTGTGAACTTTTTGGGGAAGACTATCCGGGGCTGCTCAACCCGCTGGCAGGGATTGTCTGGCCCTTGCGCAAAGACTGCCTGCGCCCAGAGCTTTGAGAGAGGGAAGGCTGTCGCCGGGGAATTCAGGCGGGTGAGATTTTTACCAGACCCCCGCAGGCGTTCCTCGTTTTTGTCTGATTGACAAATCAGCTGTTCTCATGGAAGATACAAAACGTTCTGGTTGTCGCCAACAGAGCTTCTGCCCGAACTTTATTTTGTACAGCTGAATCACAGAGGAGAACGGAATGAAACACAAACAACGCACTGTGTTGAAGTCGGTTTTGTTTGGGCTGGTGATCTTCGCGCTGTCGGGCTGCACCGCAGCAGTGCCTGCAGCAGCCCCTGCCGAGGCCACAGACGCCCCTGCCGCAGAGGCCCCAGCCGGACTGGAAGAGCTCGTGGCCGCCGCACAAGCCGAAGGAGAGTTGACCGTGATCGCGCTGCCGCACGACTGGTGCAACTACGGCGAGGTCATCGAAACCTTTAAGTCCAAATATGGACTCACCGTCAACGAGCTGAACCCTGATGCCGGCTCTGGCGACGAGTTGGAAGCCATCAAGGCCAACAAAGACAACAAAGGACCCCAAGCCCCCGATGTGATCGACGTGGGGTTTGCCTTTGGCAAGCAGGCCAAAGACGAAGGGCTGATTCAACCCTACAAAGTCAGCACCTGGGAAACCATCCCCGACGACGTCAAGGACCCGGACGGCTACTGGTACGGAGATTACTACGGCGTCATGTCGTTTATGATCAACAAAGACGTCGTGGCCAACAACCCGCAAAGCTGGGCTGACCTGCTCAAAGAGGAGTACCGCTCTCAAGTCGCACTGTCAGGCGACCCCCGCACCTCCAACCAGGCCATTCTCGCCGTGCAAAATGCCAGCCTCGCCGCCGGCGGCTCCCTCGAAGATCCAGCAGCCGGCCTGTCGTTTTTTGCCGAGCTGAACGCCAAAGGCAACCTGGTGCCCACCATCGCCAACAACGCCCTGGTCGCACGGGGAGAGACCCCCGTGCGCATTACCTGGGACTACAACGCCCTGGCCGGCGCAGACAGCTTTGAGGGCAACCCCCCCGTAGAAGTGGTGGTGCCAAGCGACGCACGGCTGGCCGGCGTCTATCTGCAGGCGATCAGCGCCTACGCCCCCCACCCCAATGCTGCCAAACTTTGGATGGAATACCTCTACTCCGATGAAGGCCAGCTGCTCTGGATGAAAGGCTACTGCCACCCGATCCGGGAAGCCGATCTGCGCGCACGCGGCGTCGTGCCCGAAGAGCTGCTCAACAAACTGCCCGACGTGAGCGGCGCCATCTTCCCCACCAATGAACAGCTTGTCGCCGGCAAAGAAATCATCGTCGCCAACTGGGACAGCGTCGTCGGCGCCAATATCCAGGCAGCCGAATAAGTTCACAGCAAGTGGGCTGGAAGCCCCCCCTTCCAGCCCACCAGGGAAACACCGCATGGCTGCCACACACACACCTCCTGCTCGCCGACGCCTGACCTGGCTGGGACTGGCACCGTTTTTTTTGTTCGCACTGTTCTTTATTTTTCTGCCCTCCGCTTCACTCTTTGTAGACAGCTTTCGCAGCCCGGAAGGCCACTTTACCCTGGAACACCTCGGCGGGTTGCTGCAGCCGCCGATCCCAGGCTCTTACGCGCTGAGCATCGGCGTCAGCGCCTTCACCGCCGTCGTCGGCGGCCTGCTCGGCTCTCTGATGGCCTATGCGCTGACAGCAGGCAACCTGCCACGCTGGCTGCGCCCCCTGACCCTCACCTTCGCCGGCGTCGCCTCCAATTTTGCCGGCGTCCCGCTCGCCTTTGCCTTCATCTCAACACTCGGCCGCACCGGGTTTGTCACAGCACTCTTTCAAGATCTGCTCGGGATCGACCTCTACGACGCCGGCTTCAACCTCTACAGCTTTCTCGGCCTGAGCGTGACCTATCTCTATTTCCAATTTCCACTCATGCTCCTGGTCATGGTCCCCGCCATCGAAGGCTTGAAACGTTCCTGGCGAGAAGCCGCTGAAAGCCTGGGCGCAACCCCCACCCAATACTGGATGCGCGTCGGCATCCCCATTTTGCTCCCCTCTCTCCTGGGCACCGTCCTGCTCCTCTTCGGCAATGCCTTTGGCGCCTACGCCACCGCCTATGCCCTGACCGGCGGTCGACTCAACCTGATCACCATCCAGATCGGAGCCCAAATCCGAGGCGATGTGCTCCGCAACCCCAATCTGGGCTATGCCATGGCACTGGGCATGGTGGCCATCATGGCCGTGACCCTGCTTGGCTATTCGTGGCTGCAACGCCTCTCCGAACGCTGGCTGAAAGACACAAGGTAGCTCCCACAGGACAGCACTATGCGACGCATCAACTGGTTTGCCTGGCTCTGGTTCACCCTGGGCGCACTCTATTTCGTGCTGCCACTCTGGGGCACCTTGATCTTCTCGCTGCAAAAACGCCGCGGCGTCCTGAGCCTGGATGCCTACAGCGCTGCCTTGGGCGATCCCCGCTTTGTCGAAACCTTTGTCTTCTCCAATTTCATGGCCATCTGCACCATCCTGGCCAGCCTCCTGCTGATCGTGCCAACAGCCTACTGGGTACACCTGCACCTGCCCCGGTGGCGCCCCGTGGTGGAGTTTGTCTCCCTGCTCCCCTTTGTCATCCCAGCCATTGTGCTGGTCTTCGGCTTTATCAAACTCTACAGCAAACCGATCGTCTTGCTGGGCATCCCCCTCTTTCCCTCGTTGACCACCAGCAACCTGAGCACCAATCTGCTGCTGATTGCTGGCTATACAGTGCTCTCCCTCCCCTATATGTACCGCGCCGTGGACAACGGGCTGCGCGCAATGGATGTGGGAACCCTCACAGAGGCAGCACAAAGCCTGGGCGCAGGCTGGTGGACAATTCTCTGGCGGGTCATCCTCCCCAATCTGCGCACCGCACTGCTCAGCGGAGCCCTGCTGACCTTTGCCATCGTGGTGGGCGAATTGACGATCGCCACCTTTCTGGCACGACCCGCCTTTGGCCCCTACCTCGCCCTGCTCGGCAACCACCGCGCCTACGAACCCGCTGCACTGGCCATTGTCAGTTTTCTGCTCACCTGGGTGGCCATGGGGCTGATCGACCGGGTCACCCGCGGCACCCGAGATGTGGTCGCCGGCTCCCATTGAGCACACACAAAGCAAATACAGAAAGTGAAAAAAGCGCCATGCCATTTCTGCAGCTTGCCAATGTCCGCAAACTCTACCCCAACGCCGCAGCAGCTGCGGTAGAAAATTTCAGCCTCGACGTGGAAGCCGGCGAGTTTGTCTCTTTGCTGGGCCCAAGCGGATGTGGAAAAACGACGACGCTGCGCATGATTGCCGGCTTTGAAACCCTGACCGCAGGCCAGATCGTCATGGACGGCAAGGCGATCGAAGAGATGCGCCCCAACCAACGCAACATCGGCATGGTCTTTCAGTCCTATGCACTCTTTCCCAATATGACCGTGGCCGACAATATCGGGTTCGGGCTCTCCGTAGGAGGCAGCGCCAAAGCCGCTATCCAGCAAAGAGTCCGCGAGATGCTCGCCTTGATCAAACTGGAAGAGCTCGGAGCCAGATACCCCTACCAGCTGTCGGGCGGCCAGCAGCAGCGCGTGGCACTGGCACGCGCCCTCGCCATCCGCCCCAAATTGCTGCTGCTGGACGAACCCCTGTCCGCACTGGATGCCAAAATCCGCGTAGCCCTGCGCAACGATATCCGCGCGATTCAACGAAAGCTCGGAATCACGACCCTCTATGTCACCCACGACCAGGAAGAAGCCCTCTCCCTCTCCGATCGGGTGGTGGTCATGAACCACGGACTCATCGAGCAAGTCGGAAATCCTTTCGAGATCTATAACTTCCCCAGAACCACGTATGTCGCCCAGTTTGTCGGCACGCTCAACCTGCTCGATGCCGTGGTGGTCGAGCCGACAGCCGGCAGCGTCCAGATACAGGGGCAACCTGCCCACACCACCAGCCTTGCAGGCTGCAGCCAAGGAGAACAGATCCGCCTGGCTCTTCGCCCCGAACTGCTTGCCCTCAAAAGCACCGGCCAGGCCGACGAGAACCGGCTGGCCGGGGTTGTGGAAACCATCGCTTTTTTGGGGGCCGTGGTGCGCATCCAGGTGCGCGTGGGCGAGGCCCTGCTGGCCCTGGATGAATTCAACAACCCACAGCTGGCTGTGCCGGCCGTCGGCTCCCCGGTTTTTGTCTATTTTGCTCGCTCCAGCTGCCTGAAGCTGCTGTAAGCCCCCTCCCCTCTCTCAATTCATGCGCCCCGAGGGGGCGGATGAATTTACCGGCCATCAATCACTCGGATGCGAGACGCTCTTGTGGTATACTTGTTCATGCGAAGATGCTGCTGGGTGCCGTGCTGGTCATCGCCCCGCTGTTGCCCGTCACGCTGCCCAGTTGGCTGACCATCGTCCTGGTGGACGCCGGCGTCATCGGTTTCTTTGGCAACAGGCTGGGCGACTGGGTCAGTATCCTGGCCACGACGCTGGCCGGCACCTATGCGGTCGTCCTTGGCTTGACGGAGACTGACAGGATGGCGACACGCTACTTCGGCCAACCCATTCGGCACAACGAGGATGCACGGCTGCTCACCGGCCAGGCGCTTTTCACAGACGCTGTGCACCTGCCGGGCATGCTGCACGTTGCCTTCTATCGCAGCCCCTACGCGCGTATCAAGGCGATCGATACGCGCAGGGCGGCGGCCATGCCAGGTGTCGCTGCGGTCTACACGGCCGCCGATCTGGGGGAGTACTGGCAGCCAGGGCCGCTGCTGGTGCCGCCGCGCACGCAGGTGCCACTGGCCAAAGGAAAAGTACGCTTCGCAGGGGACATTGCGGCGAAGGCGAAGCGGGCGCCATCCCTGTTGGCCCGCTCTTTGCCCAGGCCATCGAGGACGCGCTGCACGACGTTCCGCTGGAAATCCTGGAGATTCCGCTCAGCCCGAGCCGCCTGTACAAACTGGTTCAACAGGCAAAGGCAGGCGAGCCCTTGATGCACAATTCCGTTTCAACGCCCCATGGCGTGCGCCGTCAGGGCAGGGGCATGGGGCGCTGGCTACGCTTACTGGCCGGATATCTCGTTGTCTTCGGTCTGGTCGCGCTGATTTGGGAAGGCAGCAAAGCAGTCTTTGAATTGCCCGACTACAAGCTGCCTCATCTGGCTCAGATCGTTGAGGCCTTCGGACGCCCCACCCCCAAGGGACCCACGTGGCTGGTTCTGCTCCAGGATGCCGGCTACACGGCCTTTGAGGCGCTCGTCGGCTTCACACTGGGCAGTGTCACCGGCTTTCTCATGGCTGTACTCTTCCAGCGCTATCTGCCCCTACGGCGCGGCTTCCTGCCGTACGTCATTGCCTCGCAGACGGTGCCGATCATCGCCTTAGCACCCATGATCGTGGTGGGTATGGGCTGGCTGGGTGCGCCGCCGTGGCTGTCAAAGTCGATCATTGCTGCCTATCTGACTTTTTTCCCAGTGGTCATCAACGTGTTGCGCGGGCTGGAATCGGTCGATCGGGACGCTCTGCTGCTCATGCGCTCCTATGCCGCCACCGACAACCAGATATTCCGCCTGTTGCGCTTGCCGGCCTCGGTGCCCTATCTCTTCACGGCGCTCAAGATTTCGGCCACGGCAAGCGTCATCGGCGCGATCATCGGCGAATTGCCCGTGGGTTCGACGCGCGGGATCGGCGTGCAGATTGTTGTGGGTTCGCAGTACAATACCTTTAATCCTGGCTTTTTATGGGCGACGATTGTCATGGCGGCCCTGCTGGGCATGGGGGGGTACGCGCTGGTTGCGTTGGCCGAGAAACGGATTGTCAAGTGGAAACGGGAGGAATAGCGCGCATGGGGGGGAGCACACCGATCATCACCGTCGATAAGGTGAGCAAGATCTACGGCAACACCAATGCCAGCACCGTTGCACTCCAGGACGTGTCGTTGGCCATTGCCAGCGGCGAGTTTGTCTCGTTGGTGGGGCCGTCGGGGTGCGGCAAGTCGACGCTGCTGCGCCTCATTGCGGACCTGGACAAGGCGACGCAGGGGAGCCTGCTCGTCAACGGTCATGCGCCGGAGGTGGCGCGCAAGAACCGCGAGTATGGCTTCGTCTTCCAGTCACCCACCCTCTACGACTGGCGCACGGTAGCACACAATGTGGAGTTGCCGCTGGAGATCATGGGTCGCGCCAAAGCAGACTGGAAGCCGCGCGTCGACAAGATGCTGGCAATGGTCGGGCTGCGTGACTTTCACGATCACTACCCTTGGCAACTCTCCGGCGGCATGCAGCAGCGTGCCTCTATTGCGCGCGCGCTCTCCTTCGACCCGGCCATCCTGCTCATGGACGAGCCCTTCGGTGCGCTGGACGAGTTCACGCGCGAACGCATGAACATGGAATTGCTCGACATCTGGCAGACGACACACAAAACTATTCTGTTTGTCACGCATTCAATTGCAGAGGCGGTTTTCTTGTCGTCGCGCATCGTCGTCATGACGCCGCGACCTGGACGCATTGCCACGGTCATCGACATTGACCTGCCCTCCCCGCGCACTTTCGAGACGCGCGAGAGCCCGCGCTTCTTCGAGCTGACGACTATCGTGCGCGAGACGCTCAAAGAAGAGTTCGTCGGCCACGAATCGTGCAGGTTGTGACAATCGCCTATTGTTTTTTGGCAAAAGTGCCTGTGGCGGCGTTGTGGAGCTGCTGCTATACTACATGACTATGTCTATCGTTGAGAGTGTACCTGGCACCAAACCTTCATTCTGGCAGCGCCCATGGGTGGCGCCGCTCATCGTCTTTGTTGCGGCGGTTGCGCTTTGGGAGGGGCTCGTCTTGATCTTTCAGCCCCCTGTCTTCCTGCTGCCGCCGCCCAGCCTGATCTGGCAGTCGTTCGCCGGCCAGTTTGCTCAGTTGATGGGCTACGGGCTCAACACCTTCCTCGAAGCGTTGGGCGGCTTTCTCATCGGCTGCGCATTGGGGCTGCTGATCGCCATGGTCGTTGCACGCTCCCCGCGCCTGGCGGAGTTGTTGCTGCCCTTTGCCGTGGCCAGTAATTCCGTGCCGATCGTGGCCATGGCGCCCATCGCCCTTGTCTGGTTCGGCATCGGTCCTGCCTCCAAGGTTGCGATTGTCGCTGTCATGTGCTTTTTTCCAACGATGGTCAGTGCTGTGCGCGGCCTCACGGCGGCCTCGCCCGACGCTGTGGCGCTGATGCGCTCCTATGCGGCCAGCGACTGGCAGATTTTCGTCAAGCTGCGCGTGCCGACGTCGCTGCCTTTTGTCTTCAATGCATTCAAGATCTGTACAGCTGTGAGCATGATTGGGGCCATCGTCGCTGAATTTTTTGGCGGTGCCGTCAACTACCTGGGCGTCTATCTCAAGACGCAGGCCAGTATTCTGAAAACGCCCGACGCGTGGGCCGCCATTGTGGTGGCCTGCGGCTACGGGCTGCTTTTCTATTTCGTCATCGCGCTGCTGGAACGCTGGCTC
>CAIOHJ010000228.1 GCA_903858085.1 uncultured Chloroflexota bacterium | reverse complement strand
GGCATAGCCGCGCGCCGATTGGGCCGCGTGCGCCCAGGGGTTGCGGCTGAAGGCCACGCCCGAATACCAGACGTATCCCTCGCTCTGCTGCGAGATCAGCGCCACCTTGCCGGCGCGCCCCACGGGGATGGCCAGCCATTGATGGTCGTAACTCTCCTTCGCCCCGGTGTTGTCGGGCAGCGAGCCGTCCGGACAGACCTGGTAGGGACGTCGCCCGCCCGACCAATGGCCCAGGGCTTCGCCGGCGCCGTCGAGGTAGTATGCTTTCAGCCCCACCGTCCCGCCGCCGCCGTGGAGCCGCAGCCACAGGGTGTTGTACCCTTCCGGCACGGTCACCACCGCGCCGTTGCCGTCGCTGTCGCTCGGCGATCCCAGTTGCAGCATCGGGCGCAGCCGGTAGGGGGCGGCCGCAGTGTGGCGGACGTTCCAGTCATCCTCCAGCCGGGGGTTGCCCAGTTTGGCGATCACGCCTTTGTTGAAGGCCTCGAAGATGTCCTCGTAGATCAGGGGCTTGGCGGGGTACATGCGATGAACCATGCGGCTGGTCGAGAGGAAGACCGGCGCACGCACCGCCCCCGCGGCCGTCAGTTCGCCCTGCACATGCAGCGCGCCGCCAATTGCGCCGTTGCCGCTCACGGACAGCTCTCCCTGCAGCCGGGCCAGGCCGGCCACCGTCAAATCCTGGCGCAGCGCCGTCGCGCCGTCCACGGTGAGGCCCTGGCGCAGGGTCGTCGCGCCGTCAACTGCCAACGCACCCTGTACATGCAGGTCGCCTTCCACGCCGCCGCCGTCGCGCCCCAGCATGGAGTTGCTCAAATTGGCGACTTCGGTGGCCAAGGTATTCCAGTCGGCTGCCTTGATCAGATCGCCTGTCTTTTTATTCGTCAGTTCCGGCGTCAAACTCGAAACAAATGGCATCTTCGTTCTCCTTCACAGACCCGCATCAGGCCGTACTGCCCGGCGTTGTTGCATCGTGTTTCAGCACTTCTTCCAGCACCTGGATCGCACCGCTGATACGCAGCAGCGTCTCGCGCACCTCGGCGCGTTTGGCCTCCACTTCGGCCAATACCTGCTGGCCGTTCTGATATTCGTTCTTGAGCTCGTCCAGCCGCTTCTCCAGTTTTTCACGCATGGTGGTTGCTCCCTTACGCCACGCCCGCCGCAGCCAACTGCGCCACCAACTGCTGGATACGCGCTTCCTGCGCCTGCAGCCGCTGGTGCAGCGCCTGGATTGCGCCGACCGCCTCGGTGAAGATGCTGTTGTACGCCACCCCGCGCGTGCCGTGAATAACCTCGCCGTTGTCCAGTTTCACATCGCCTGTGAGGGTCACAGCCTCGGGAATGACCTTTTGGACCTCCTGCGCCAGAAAGCCGTGCTGTCTCTGGCCGGCGACCGCGGGCTGGAATTCGGGCCGATACTCATATTCGTAGACAGTCAAGCCCATGAGGCGCTGGAGCGAATCGCTAGGGGCAACGGGTGTGGGGTTCAGCTTGACGCGCTCGTCGCTGGTTTGGGACAATTGGCCGCTGATGTAGAGCCAGCCATTTTCGGCCAGGTACATGGTCTGAGCGCCCCCGGGGCCGGGGCCAGCTTCGTCTGTGTGTGTCCCACCACGATACCAGGCAAAAATGCCGCTTGCGCTGCGTGAGTACAGCCTGCCAGGTTGAATGCCAATGCCATAGCTGCGCTCATACAGGTTGATGTGCTGACCCAGGCGGGCGCCAAAGGAGAGGGCGCCGCCCGTGCTCAATCCGCCAGCCAGCCCCAGCCCATCCTGGTTGAGCGTCATGAGCGCAACGCCGCCGCCGGGGTCTGCCAGGCCGTCACTGTGCGCACCGCCCTTGTGCCACGCAAAAACGGATTCGCTGCGGCAATAGAGCGTGGCGCCCTGGATGCCCAGCCCGAAATTCGTGCCCCAGGCATTGATGAACTGGCCCGTCCGGTTGCCAAAGGAGAGCGCGCCGCCGGCCAGTTCCAACCCGTTGCGCAGGGTGGTCGCCCCATCGACCGCCAGCGCGCCTGACACGCGCAGGTCTCCCTGCACCGCGCCGGTGAAGCGGCCCTTGGCCAATTCTGCCGTGGTGCTGTCGACGCGCCGGAGCAATGCAGTCACTTCCTGCCGCAAGCCGCTCACCTGGACGCCCATCAGGTTGTTAAGGTCAGCGACTCCCTGCTGCAAACTGCTGACTTCCTGGCCGACGCCGAGCACCTCAGCACCCAGTTGATTCCAGTCGGCCGAACGGATCGGATCGCCCGGCTTCTTCTGCGCAATATCCGCCGTCAAGGTCGAAACAAAAGGCATGGCTATCCTCCTTAAAAGGTAATTTCCCAGATGAGGGTCAGAACGAAATCCTGCGTCTTTTGCACTGGCGCAAAGACAATCCGGTTGTACATGATGCCGTTCTGGTTGAAGAGCGCTGCCTCGGTCAGGGTCTCGTTGCCCTGCGCAAAGCCCAGCTCGGCGTGGATGATCACCTTCTTGCGCTTGTCTTTGCCATCCTCGGTGCTGATCTCCAGCAGGTCGCGGTCGAGCTGAAGCGGCTTGATCGCGACACGCGTCACTTCGGCCCCCAACTTCGTGTCGGCTGGGGTCACCGCCTGTGTCCCCCTGCCCACCGCCAGGTGGGAGATCGGCTTCAAGTCGCCCAGCACAAACATGCGCGCTACCAGGTCGCGGCCGCTCAGTACAATGTGGTTGGGTGCGGCCTGGCGCTGGATCACGCGGCCGGCGGCGTCGCAGAGCTGGAGCGTGAGGCGGCCCTGCATGTCGAGTGTTTCGCTTGTTTTCATGGCACAACGTTCCTTTTTTGCCTAAACTACTCTTAAACCAGTCCTGAATCAGCCCTCAACCAGGACAAGATGCAAGGCCCGTCTACCCATCAAACCCGTTGAGCGAGTCAAAACAGGTGTAGTCCATGCGCCCCGCCAGCACCAGGCGATCCGTCACCTCATGGGCGATGGCCGCGGCCGGCCCGGCCTGCTCGGGCCGCACCAATGTGGGCGTCGGCGCCACATCCCCCAGCTCGTGCACGTCGACAAAGGTCTGCTCATAGCTGACCGTGGCAAAGACGCCCGCCGCGCGCACTTTGTCGATGATGCCCTGGATCTGGTTGCGTGGATGGCCAGCCGGGTCGTCGGCGTCGGCGGGGAAATCACCCAGGTCCCACGGCACCATCACCTGGAAGTAGCCGGGCGTCAGGCGCTCCAGGCTGATCTCGACGTCGAGCGACACCAGTTCCATCTGCTCGGGTTCCAGGTGATCGAACGGGTTGCGGTCGAAGATCACGGTGTCATACGCGCTGCTGTCGAATACCCCCGCAGCAACGCCCGGTGGCGTTGCCCTGTCCAGGGTGGCGTCCATCGACTCGTCGCCAAAGAGCGCCAGCCCGTAGGCGGCTTGATCGAGCCGCGCCGCACGAAAGCCCGTCAGCACCTCGATCTCCAATCGCGATTCACCGGGCGGCAGACGAAGCGCCTCGCCGCTGAAGGGGGTGGGCACGCCGTTGACGCGCATCTCGCCATCGCGCGTAAAAAGCACGCGATCCTCGCGCTGCAGTTCGCCTTTGTGGTGCAGCACCT
>CAIOHJ010000227.1 GCA_903858085.1 uncultured Chloroflexota bacterium | reverse complement strand
TCTGCTCCTGCTGAAGCACATCTTTGAGCCAGACCTGTACACTCACCTGCCGGAAGTGATAAAGTTGTGGTATACTATTCGTCAGCAGGAAAATGCACTGCGTTATCTGGAAGCCATGATTCGCTATGTAGCAGCGACGGGTCAGAATGTCAGTGCGGAAGAGATGCGGGCGGCAATCAAGGCTGTTGCGCCCGAAGGAGATGCCATGCTCGGTACAATCGCACAGGAATGGATACAACAGGGGATACAACAGGGGATACAACAGGGGATACAACAGGGGGTACAACAGGGGGTACAACAGGGGGTACAACAGGGGGTACAACAGGGGCTACAACAGGGGCTACAGCAAGGGCTGCAACAGGGTCTACAGCAAGGGCTGCAACAGGGGCTGCAACAGGGAGAGCAGCGCGGGCTGCGCCAGGGGATGCTCGCTGGCATCCGGCTGGGGCTGAAGATCAAGTTTGGGCTGGCCGGTGCCACTCTGATGTCGGAGATTGCGCAGATCGAAGATGTGGCACTGTTGCAGACCATCGGCGACGTCATCGAACTGGCCGCTACGCCAGATGAGGTGCGCCAGGTCTATCACCGCCAAGACTGATCGAGAGACTGAGTTTCGCAGGGGCTGTTTGCATAGTCAGAGGTCGAAAGTCTCCCTGGCAGCGGCAAGCTCGATTCTGCCTGGTCGCTCACGTTGCGCCTCGAGTAGTTTCTTCGCCACATCCCGCGCGATCTCCAGCGTCTCCGCAATCATACGCCCCTGAGCCACCAAACCAGGAACGTCCTCTGATTCCGAACTATCATTGGCCCCGAAAACTGGACCATGAACTTACGTGAGAAGGTATACTCAGTGGTATGGCTGGCCCCTGTCGGAGGAAGTCCTGATCCCCGCCGGCAGCTTCCAGATGGGCTGCGACAGCAGCAACCCGGCAGAGTCGTGCTCGAGCGATGAGCCGCCGCTGCACACGGTGACGCTGCCCAGCCAGGCCATCGACAAGTATGAGGTGACCAATGCCCGCTACAAGGCGTGTGTGGATGCGGGAGGATGCACAGCGCCAGAAATCGTGGGTTCCTGGACGCGCCGTGAGTCCCTCGCCTCTCTGGGCAGGCATGTCTTCGCGTGAGAGACCGCTTCAACCTCGACAGCTGAGAACTGTAATGCTCTCGCAACACAGCGATGGTTCTGGCCTGGCTGGCGTTGCGCCCGTGTTCTGCTCCGCCTTGCGAAACTTGCCGCAAGGGCTGATTGCCCTGCTTGCATTTTTGGACATTCGGTCGGTTGTTTGTATACTGTATACGATTGACCAATTGTAATCAAGAAAGACAGCTTGCGATGTCCCTGCATTCCCGAAAAATTGTGCGCCTGAACGCCACATTGCACCCAGTGACCCCAGATGAGCAGGCCTGCTACGATCGGTATGGCTTGAACCCAGAGCGGGTCGAAGCGCACAGTGTAGAGGAGATCATTCCTTACGTGGCCGATGCTGACGCTGTCTTTGCGGTTTCGGTCAAGCTGCCCGCCCCGGTGATTCAGGCGATGGCTCGGTGCCAGGTCATCTCGCGCCTGGGCACTGGGGTGGACAAGATCGACGTAGCCACAGCGACCGAGCAAGGCATTCTGGTCACCAATGTACCCCATTTCTGCGTCGAAGAGCAAGCCGACCATGCGATGGCGCTGTTGCTGGCGCTGGTACGCAACCTCTCTCCGATGCAGCGCCATCTGGAGGCTGGAACCTTCCGTCAGGCCCATGCGTTGATGAACAGCCAGCAGCGCATGGCCGGGCGTGTGCTGGGATTGGTCGGTTTTGGCAATTCGGCTCTGGCCATGGCCAGGCGTGCCCGCGGGTTTGGGATGCGCGTGCTGGCGACCCGGCGCAACCTGGACGCTGCCCGCACTGCGGCTGCAGAGACAGGGGTAGAGCTGGTCAACCTGGAAAGGCTGCTTGCCGAAGCAGACTACATCTCGCTGCATCTGCCGCTGAGCCCGGAAACCTATCATCTTTTCGACGCTGCCGTCTTTGTCCGAATGAAACCAGGTGCACTGCTGATCAACACCTCGCGCGGGGCGCTGGTGGACGAAGAGGCCCTGGTCGAGGCGCTGCGCAGCGGCCACCTGGGCGGCGCCGGGCTCGATACCTTTGAGGGGATCGAGATCTTTGCCTCTGTACAGCTCCCCCCTCGCCACCCTCTGATCGGGATGGAGAATGTCGTGTTGACACCGCATGTGGCGGCCGGCTCGCTGCAAGCGATGCAGGAGGTTGCGCAAGGCGGCGTTGAAAATGTTGTTTCGATCCTCTGTGGCCACTGGCCAGAACCTACCCATCGTGTCAACCCGCAGGCCCGCCCGCGCCATCCTCTGTCCGAGTATGACCCGACGTTGTTTGCGCGCCTGGCCAGCCCCTTTCTCCAGTAAAGAGCACGACTGCAATGCCATTGACAGAAGTTCAACCCGTAAAAACCCGTACTTTCAGCGAGGAAGTGGCCGAACGACTGCGGGAGGCGATCCGCAACGGCAGTCTTGGCGCAGGCAGCCGCCTGGTCGAGCAGGAAGTCGCCGAACAGCTGGGGGTCAGCCGCGTCCCGGTGCGCGAGGCCATCCAGATGCTGGTCGAGGAAGGAATGGTGCGCAAGGCACCCCATCGCGGCGCCTATGTCTATCTGCCGACTGCCTACGAAATTGAAGAGATCTCTTCGCTGCGTGTGGTGCTCGAATGTTTTGTGGTCGAGCGTGTGATCCAAAACTGGAACCGCGCACACGAGGAGCGGCTCCGCTCGATCGTGGCTGCGATGCGTGCAGGCATGCAGGGGGGCGACCCCCAGCGTATCTACGAGCAAGATTACGCCTTTCACTACGCGCTCTGGGAGATTGCCCACCATTCGCTCCTGCTCGAAGTCGTCTCCGGCTTGCGCTCGCGGCTGAGCCGGTTTTTGTATGAAGCCAACAGCGCGCTCTCCCAGGAAGGAGCCAGCCGCCATGTGGATTCGCACGACGAATTTATCGATGTCTTGAAAAGCGGCGATGTCGCGACCGCGCAGCAGGAGATCGCCATTCACATTTTGTCAGCCAAAACGCGCATTCTGACCCACTGTCAGCTGGCCCCTGTCCAGTCGCCGGCTCCCCCCCCAACCGGCCCCGTTGCCGCAGAGAGCGTGCGATGACCCCTGTCGGTTTTTCAGGCGCTCTGGTGGGCGCTGCCTTGCCAGTCGACCGTTTTTGAGAACAACCGGGTGTATGCCCAAAGGATGGAGCTTGATTCTGTATGTCTGTACAACCCACGACCGATCCTGCACCTGGCCAGATTGACCGATCGGCAGCGCTCGAATTCTATCGGGTGATGTTGACGATCCGGCGCACCGAAGAACAGTTGGCCCGTTCTCACCAACAAGGGCTGATCCACGGGGCCTGCCACACCTATGTGGGCCAAGAAGCGATCGCGGCGGGGGTCTGCGCCCATCTGCGCCCCGACGATGCGGTCTTCAGCACCCACCGCGGGCATGGCCATGCCCTGGCCAAAGGTGTGCCCCCCCGCGAGTTGATCGCCGAGCTTTTTGGCCGGGCGACCGGTTGTTCGCGTGGGCGGGGGGGAAGCATGCATCTCTTCGCACCGGAGATCGGCATGATGGGAACAAGTGGGATTGTCGGGCCCTGTATCTTGCAGGCGACGGGGGCCGGCTACTCTTTTCAGCTGCTCAAAACCGACCGGGTGGGGGTGGCTTTTTTTGGCGACGGCGCTGTGAACAATGGTGCCTTTCATGAAGGGCTCAATCTGGCTTCCATCTGTCGTCTCCCCGTGCTGTTTGTCTGTGAAAACAACCAGTATGCGACCGAGATTGCCTTTGCCTATGCGGCCGGCAACCCCCAGGTTGGGATGCGGGGCAGTGCCTATGGGATGCCTGGGGTCACCCTGGATGGCAACGATGTGGTGGCGGTCTACCAGGCGGCCGGCGAGGCTGTCGCTCGCGCACGTGCGGGTGGGGGGCCTACGCTGCTCGAGTGCCGCACCTATCGCACGCGCGCCCACGCCGAGGGCATGCGCGATGTGGGATACCGCACCCAGGAGGAGGTCGACCGCTGGAAAGCCCAGGATCCGATCGCACGCTGTCGCACATACCTGCTCCAGAAGCAGGCGGTTGCGGTGGAGGCGTTGGAGCAGATCGAGGCGGATGTCCAGACAACGGTGACAGAGGCTGAACGCTTTGCGCGCAACAGCCCCTGGCCCGAGGCGACGACCGCCTGCCAGCATGTCTATTCCGAACCGGCGCAGCCGGCCAGCCATTAGGAGCTCCAATGCGCGAAATTACGTTGATCGAGGCGACCCGGGAAGCCTTGGCCGCGGCGATGGCACGCGACAACACCATTTTTGTGGTCGGCGAGGGGATCGGCCCGCGCGGTGGGAATTTTAATACGACCACCGGCCTCTACGATCTCTATGGGCCCGAACGTTTGCGCGACATGCCGATCAGCGAGCGTGGGTTTGTGGGGATGTGTGCCGGTGCCGCCATGACCGGCAGCCGGCCGATCGTCGATTTTATGTTTGTCGATTTTATCCTGGATGCGATGGGTGAACTGATCAACCAGGCGGCCAAAATTCAGTACATGAGCAGCGGCCGTCTCAAGATGCCGCTGATTCTGCGCGGCTGCATCGGCATCGGCCATTCGGCGGCCACCCACCATTCAGGCAGTTATTTCCCTCATTTTGTCAACATTCCCGGCTTTCGGGTGGTGGTGCCCACCACCCCGTACGACGCCAAAGGGCTTTTTGCAACGGCCCTGGTGAGTGACGACCCGGTCATTTTTTTGGAACACAAGTCGATTCTTTTTCACAAAGGAGCTGTGCCGGAGGAAGAGTACACCATTCCCTTCGGCCAGGCCCGCGTGGCACGTGCCGGGCAGCACTGCACGGTGGTGGCGGTGGGGGCGATGGTTGGAAAAACGCTGCAGGCGTGCGAACGGCTGGCCCTGGCTGGCATCGAGGTAGAGGTCATCGACCCGCGCACCCTCAACCCGCTCGACATTCAGAGTGTGCTGGCTTCCGTGCACAAGACAGGGCGCCTGCTGATCGTGGATGAGACCTTCCAGCCCTGCGGGATCGGGGCGGAGATCGCGGCGCAGGTGGTCGAGCAGGGCTTCGACGACCTGGATGCCCCGGTTTGTCGGCTCAATGGCGCCTATGCGCCGACCCCGTACAGCCCCACGCTGGAAGCTGCGGTCGTCCCGAATGTGGAGGAGATTGTGCGTGCGGTTGAAACGTTGATGGCAGCGTAGGGGGGACCATGGCTTACACGATTTTGATGCCCCGCCTGGGCTGGACGATGGAGGAAGGGATTTTTGGGAGCTGGCTCAAGGCGGACGGCGATCGCATTGTGCCGGGAGATCTGCTCTTTACGGTTGAAAGTGACAAGGCGACCCAGGAGGTCGAAACGTTCGAGGCAGGCATTTTGTGTATTCCCCCCGACGCGCCTGTTTCCGGCGATGTCGTTGCAGTCGGTGCTGTGCTGGCCTATCTTTTGCAAGATGGGGAGCCGCTGCCGGCGTCGTCCGGCAGCTCGTCGCCAGCACAGCCGGCGCAGCCTCCCCCCGAGCGCCAGACAGAAGGTGTCCCTGCCACAGGGCGTGGCCCTGCCATCAGCCCGCGTGCGCGTCGCGTGGCCGCCGAACTGAAGGTCGACTGGCAGGGGTTGCAGGGCTCTGGCAGCAGCGGACGGATCGTCGAGCGCGATGTGCGCGCTGCGTTCAGCCCCCCCTCTCCGTTGCGTGCAACCCCAGTCGCCCAGCGGGTGGCCCAGCAAGCTGGCCTCGATCTGGCCGCCATCCCCCCGACAGGCCTGGGGGCCCGTGTTCAGCGCAGCGATGTGGAGGCTGTTCTTCGCAGCCAGCAGGCAGAGCAGCCCCCCCAGCGCCCTGCAAGCGAGCTGGAGGCGGGGGCCGAACACGAAGTGATCCCGGTCTCGCGGGTGCGCCGTCTGATCGCCCAACGCATGCTTGGCAGCGCGCAGGAGACTGCGGCGGTCACCCTGACGACCGAGGCGGATGCGACGGCGTTTGTGCTTTTGCGCGACCAGCTGCGTGCGGCGTTGGCGCCGCGCGACCGGCTGGTGCCCACCTACAACGATCTCCTGATCAAGCTGGTGGCGGTGGCCCTCCAACAGCACCCTGTGTTGAACGCCACCTGGCAGGAGCAGACAATCCTGTTGTGGCGAGAGGTCCATATCGGGCTGGCGGTGGATGCGCCTGACGGGCTGGTGGTGCCGGTGGTGCGCGATGCACACAGCCGCAGCGTCGGCCAGATTGCCGCTGCCACCCGCGAGCTCATTGCCCGGGCGCAGGCGCGGCAGCTGCAAGGGGAAGAGCTCCAGGGGGGCACCTTCACCGTGACCAATCTGGGCATGTTTGGCATCGATGCATTTACGCCGATCATCAACCTTCCCCAGTCTGCGATCCTGGGTGTTGGGCGAATTGTCGCGCGGCCCGCGGTGGTAGACGACCAGATTGTCCCGCGCAAGTTGATGGCGCTCAGCCTGACCTTCGACCATCGCGTGGCGGACGGTGCTGCTGCCGCGCGGTTTTTGCGCACGGTGCGCGAGTTTATCGAGCTTCCTGCGCTCTGGATGCTGGAATAGAAAGGAAATTGCCATGCCGATCCGCGACAACGAAGAGTGGATGCGGGCCGACGCTGCCTGCGCCGAGGCTGGGTGTGACGTGGTGTTGCTTTCGTCGCTGGCCGATGTCACCTATCTCAGCGGCTTTGAAGTCCCCTTCCCGCTCGGGGCTGGCGCCGAGTTTGCCTACGGGAGTCCGCTTGCCATCTGCACAGTTCGTGACGCGTACGGCTGGCTGGTGGTCCCGGACGGGCTGCTGGCAGAGGCGCAGGCTCACTCGCGGCTGGATGCGCTGGTTCCTTTTGCGACCTTTGACCATCGCCAGCCTGTGGACCCGGCCGCCGCGTTTGTGGCTGCGCTCCGCGCGACCTTGGAGGCCGCCGGGGTGGGGGCCGGGCGTGCCCGGTTGGGGATCCAGGCGCGCACCCTGCCATTTGCCGCAGCCCGCCTGATCCAGGAGGCATTTCCGGCGGTCGAGCTGGTGGAGGTGACGCCTGCGTTGCTGTCGGCTCGAGCGGTCAAGACTGCGCGTGAAATTGCGCTGTTGACGCGCGCCTCTCAAGTCGCCGACATCGGCCACAACACCCTGGCCAGGCTGGTGCAGAACGCTGGGGTCGACGAATTTGCGATGTGGGCCGAAATCACGGCAGCCATGTTTGAGGCGGCAGGTCACCCAGTGCCGGTGGTGGGGGAGTTGGTGACCGGGGAACGCACCCGCACCGTTCTTTATCCCAATGGGCCGCGCCGCCGCGTCACCCTGCCCGGCGATGCAGCCCTGATGGACATCAGCCAGCGCATCGACGGGTACTGGTCAGACTGCACCAACACCCACGTGGTCGGGGGGGTGCCTCCCACCTCGGAACAGCGTCGTTATGGCTGGGCTGCGCAGGATGCCTGTGAGGCGGCCATGGCGGCCCTGCGTCCGGGGGCGCGTGCCAAAGACGCGTGGGAGGCTGCCGAGCGGGCCTTTCACGCCTACGGCCTGGAGCCAGCCCATTATGCCGGCCACCAGATCGGCGTCACGGTCAACGAGCTGCCGCGGCTGGTCGCCTACGATGAGACGCCGATCGAGGCGGGCATGGTCTTCAGTGTGGAGCCGGGGGTGTATCAGGGGCCGGAGGGCAATTTTGGTGCGCGCGCGGAAAAAATGGTGCTGGTGACCGCTGCGGGCCCCCAGATTCTTTCGCAGTTTGAGTGGGGGGTTCACCGATGAACGCGTCTTTGTTTGACCTGCAGGGGAGGGTTGCCCTGGTGACGGGTGCAGGGGCCAATGGGGGCATCGGCCATGCCATTGCGCTGGGGCTGGCTCAGCAGGGTGCGGACATCTTTGTCGCCGATGTAGATGAGGCGGGTGCGGCGGCGACCGTCGCTGAAATCCACCTGCTGGGCCGCAGGGCTGCGATGGCGGTCTGTGACATCAGCTGCGCAGAGCAGGTGCAGGCACTGTTTGCTGCGGTGGATCGGTTTTTTGGCCGCGTGGACATTCATGTGAACGTGCCCTACGCCTTTCCCAGCCGTGTCCATCCTGACGAACTGAGCCTGGAGGCGTGGCATCAGACGTTGGCGGTCAGCCTGACCGGCTATTTTCTTTGTGCGCAGCAGGCGTTGCGGCGCATGCTGGTGCAGGGGGAGGGGGTGATCTTGAACATCGGGTCGATCGCCGGGGTCTCGGCGTTGGGGCGGGGCAACTTTCCCTACAGCGTGGCCAAGGCGGGGGTGGCTCAGCTGACCCGGGAGCTGGCGGTGGAGTATGCGGGCAAGGGCATTCGTGTCAATGCAATTTTGCCGGCCCAGGTCTTGACCCCGAGCTTTCAGAAGGCCTTGTTGGGGGATCCTCGTTTTGGGGAACGTCTGCGGGAGCGTCTGCTGGTGGGGATCCCGATCAACCGTCTTTTGGAGCCGCAGGATTTTGTGGGTCCTGCGGTTTTTCTCTGTTCGCAGGCGGCGGGTGCGGTGACCGGTGTGTTGCTCCCTGTAGATGGGGGCAACCTGGCGTTGAACGCAGGGGGCAGCCACAGCTGGCCCGTCGATTGACAGCCCAAACATCTGAGGGCAACCCGTGGCGTTGAGAAAGTGCCTATTGACAAGCGATGAATTTTGGTATACTGTATACAGGAATTCCACAACAGCCTGCTCATTTTTGTCGTGTCAATCCGGTGCACGCCCCTAATCGGAATTTATTGGATGGATCCGGATATATCGAGCTGATTGTACCAAGGAGATTCCAGCATGACGACCCAGCAACCCAAGTCCACCAGCCGCCGCGAGTTTCTCAAAGTTGCGGCCTTTGTCGGCGCAGGGGCCGCACTGGCCGCCTGTGCCCCTGCTGCGGCGCCAGGTGCGGCGCCGAGTGTGGCCCCTGCGGTCAATACGGGGGCCCGCCAGACGGTACGGTACCTTTCCTGGTGGTTTGAGGAAGGGAACCGCGGCATCACCTGGAACAATTTCATCAAAGAGTTCAACGAATCACAAAAAGACATCGAGGTGGTTGCTGAAAACATTCCCTTTGACCAGTACACGACCAAGACGATTGTGGGTGCGCAGTCGGGAGAACTGGACGGCGACATTGTGATGGCGACCCCAGAGCTGGCGCCCCGGCTGATCCGTTCTGACCTGCTGGCGCCCCTCGACGATGTCCTGACGCGCAACAACATCACCGACCTGAGCTCCGCCCACGATGCCATGCGCAAGGACGGCAAAATTTATGGGTTGGACATGGTGACGGTGGCGTTTGGTCTTTTGTACAACTCTGACCGCTATGCGGAAGCCAATATTGCGCCGGCCCAGACACCGGAGGAGTGGATCGAGATCAGCAAGGCCTTGACCAACCGCGACGAGCAGAAGTATGGTTTCTTCACCTCCCATCTGGTGAGCGAACCATCGGACTTCTGGTTCCAGCTGGAAGTCTGGTGTATGCCCTACAGCGGCAAATGGGCTGAGGGCAAGACGCCGCTTTTGACCTCGGAGCCGATCCTGCGGGGGCTCAAGCTTTTCAAAGAGATGTATGACGGGGCCATGCCCCAGGGGACCGACACGCCGACGGGCACCCGTCTTTTTGGAACAGGTGCGGTGGCGCAGGAGTTTATTGTGTCGGCGGCGGTGGGCAGTCTGAAACCGACCTACCCCGAAGTGTATCCCAAGCTGATGAGTGCCCCCATCCCGTGGGAGAGCAACCAGTCGATCGCTCGCATCCACCCGATGATGGTCAACGCCTCTTCGGCGGTCAAGGAGGCTGCCATCGAGTTTGTCGCCTACATGTACAACAAAGAGAACTATCGGCGCATGGTGGAAGGCTGTGAAGATGTGATTTTTGCGATTCCGTCGGCTGCGCGGCAGGAATATCTGGACAATCTGCACTGGTTGAAGCCCGGCTTCGACGGTGTGAGCTATCTGACGCCCTTTGATATTGTGGGAGATTTTGTCTACAACTTCAACGAATTTGGTCAGATTGTGATCTCCAACTTTGCGGATGTGCTCAACGACGTCAAGTCGGTGGAAGAGGCGATGGCAGCGGCCCAGACCCAGGCTGAGGCGCTGGCGGAACGAATTTCTTGATCGGAGAGGGTGCACAGGCCGCCTGTGCACCCCACTTTTTGGAGGCCATAGGGCAGCATGAGCAATTGGGGACAGACCCGCACCGCAGCAGGCGGTGGGCAGAGGCAAGGGGCGGGCCGTCGACCGGTGCGCCGTCCCCTGCTGCCCTACCTTCTGGTGCTTCCCATTCTCCTGTATGAAGGCATTCTGCTTGTCTACCCGATCGCGCGTGGGGTCATTGGCAGCTTTCAAAGCATTGAACTGGCCACGAATGTAGCCCCAGAATGGGTGGGTCTCAAAAATTACCAGCGGATGCTGGGCGACCCGGAGTTCTGGAAGGTGATGCAGACGACGCTGCTTTTCACGGGGCTGGTCATTCTGGTGGCGATCAGTGCGGGGTTGCTGACTGCGCTGCTCTTCAACCGTTCTTTTCGGCTGCGGCCGGTGGCCCGTGGGGTTCTGATGATGCCCTGGGCAATGCCGGAAGTGCCGGTGGTCATGATTTTTATTTGGATTCTCAACCCCCAGTTTGGTGTCATCAACCTCTTTGCCCGGATGATTCCTGGGGTCGACCAGAACCCACAATGGCTGCTCGACCCTGTGCTGGCCCTGTTGTGGATGGTGTTGATCGCCTCCTGGAAGGCGTTTCCGTTTTACAGCCTTGTCATTTTGGCAGCCTTGCAGGCGATTCCGGAGGAGATTTTTGAGGCGGCCCGGGTCGACGGCGCCAATTGGCTGCAGCTCTTTCGTCACATCACCCTTCCTGGCATTGGGACGACCTTGGAGCTGTTGGTGGTGCTGGCCTGTATCTTTTCGTTCAAGCAGTTTACGTTGATCTACCTGATGACAGGGGGGGGGCCTTCTGGTGCCACGGAAACGATTGTGATTCGTATTTACAATACGGCGTTTCGTTTTTACGACTACTCCTATGCGACTGCTCTGGGGGTGGCGGGTTTTGTCGTTTCATTGGTAATTGCCTTTTTCTTTGTGATCCTGCAGGCCCGTCGGGCCCAAGAGAATTTTTGACATGGCCATGACAAAAGCTCAAACGGGGGTGCGGTCGGGCAGGACTCCCCTGCGCAGAAGGCTGCGCCGGATCGTTTTGTATGGAACCATCTTTGCTGTCTGTTTGACGACCTTCTTTCCGATCTACTGGATGGTGGTCAGCACCCTCCAGCCCAACGAATACACCTTGCATTTTCCCCCTCCTCTCTTTCCGCAGGAGGTCACCTTTGGGCAGTTTGCCGAGCTCTTTGCTGCGCACCCGGTGGCTGTCTGGATTCGCAATTCATGGGTGATTGCGCTGCTGACCATGCTGGTCTGCATGGTGCTTTCCATCATGGGGGCGTATGCGCTCTCCAGCCTGCGCTGGCCCGGCCGCGATCTGTTTGGGCTGTTTTTGCTGGTCACACAGATGCTGCCCGAGATGCTGGTGTTGATTCCCATTTACGGCATCTACCGCAATTTTTCTCTGCTCAACAATTTGAGCAGCCTGGCGCTGGTCGACGCAGCCTTTATTTTGCCGATCTGTATCTGGATTTTGAAGGGTGTGTTCGACACAGTGCCCCACGAGATTTTGGATGCAGCTCTGGTTGACGGCTGCAACGAGCTGAGTGTGGTCTGGCGAATTGTGCTGCCGCTGACTGTGCCGGGGCTGGTTGCGGTGGCTGTCGTTGCCTTTTTCTTTGCCTGGAACGAGTATCTCTATGCCAGTATTTTGTTGGGCAAGGCCGAATTGATGCCGGCGTCGGTCGGGCTTTCGACGCTGAAGGCGATCGGGCGGACCCCGATCGAACAATACATGGCAGCGGGGCTGATTTTTTCCATTTTGCCCATTCTTTTCTACCTGCTCATGCAGCGCTATATTGTTGCGGGTTTGACCGCAGGTGCGGTGAAGGGGTGAGAGGCGGCAGCTCTTCGGAGAGCGGGAGACGATGCGATGACGATGAAGATCACACGGCTGGAGACGATCTGGATCGACGAACAGCCCAACACCACCTGGGTCCGCATCCACACCGACGACGGGCTGATCGGGCTGGGGGAAACCTTTTATGTCCCGCGCGCCATCAGTGCGATGGTGCACGATGTCTTTGCGGGGCTGTTGCTGGGGCGCAGCGCCTTTGACATCGAGAGCCACTGGCAGAACCTGTTTTATACAGTCAATTTTTTTGGCTATGGGGGCAGCGAGACGCGCGCCCTCAGCGCGGTGGATGTCGCCTTGTGGGATCTGCTGGGCCAGTACACGGGGCAGCCCATCTACAACCTGCTGGGCGGCCGCTGCCGGGAGTCGATCTGGGTCTACAACACCTGTGTCGGCCACGGCAAACATCAGGATTACAAGCGTTGGGCAGAAGGGAAGGGCGGCGACCTGGCCGCCGAACTGCTGGCGCAGGGGGTCCGGGCGATGAAGATCTGGCCTTTTGACCAGTTTGGTGTGCCGCTGGGGGGTCCGATGGGGCAGCGGGCGGGGGTGGGGGCTGTCGGCCCTGTCGGCTACTGTCTGAAGCGTGAGGATCTCAAAAAGGGGCTCACGTATGTGGAGGAGATTCGCAGGGCTGTGGGCGACAAGATGGAGATCTGTATCGAAGGGCATGCTCGCTGGAGTCTGACTGAGAGCATCAAAATTGCCCGTGCTCTGGCGCCCTACGACATTTTTTGGCTGGAAGAGATGCTTCCGCCCGACAATGTGGAAGCCTACACCCGTCTCAAGCAGGAGACTCAGATTCCGCTCTGTGTGAGCGAACGATTGATCTCCAAATTTGGTTTTCGCGAGGTGATCGAGCAGAACGCCGCCGACATCCTCATGCCAGACATGGCCTGGTGTGGCGGCATCAGCGAAACACGCAAAATTTGTCATCTGGCAGAGACCTATCTGCTGCCGGTCACCAGCCACGACTGTATCGGGCCTGTGGCGCTCTGGTCGGCTGCGCACCTGATGCTGCATATTCCCAACGCCATGATCATGGAGACGGTGCGCGCCTATTGCGACGGCTGGTACAACGAGGTTCTCACCGACCCCATCCCGCTGCGCGAGGGGATGCTGACTTTGGGGAGCAAGCCTGGCCTGGGCACTGCGCTGCGCGAGGAGGTGCTGCACCGTCCCGACGTGCATGTGGAGTATTCCGACGAGCAGCATCGGGTGGATCTGTCCAAAGGATAAGCGATGGCGACCGAATCGTTGGCTGCGGCGATTGCTGCAGCAGAGGTGTGGCCTGGGAGTCTGAGGGCCTGGTGGCTGAGCGGCACTGGGTTTGTCTTCAAAACGTCTGCTGGCACGCAGCTGTATGTGGACCCTTATTTCAGCGACTGTGCGGCGCAGATTTTTGGCATTCACCGGGCTGTGCCCCCGCCCATTCCGGTTGAAGAGGCAGAGCCCGACCTGGTGGTGGCGACCCACTGGCACGAGGATCATCTGGACCCGGAGGGGTTGCCGATCCTGGCCCGGCGCACGTCGGCGCGTTTTCTCTGTCCTCCCAGCTGTCGTTCTCGGCTGCTCGGCTGGGGGGTGGCTGGCGACCGGGTGGCTGCGTTTGTGGAAGGCCAGCGGTACACCTTTCGCGATCTCCAGATCACGGCTTTGCCGGCGCGCCATGTGGCTGGGATTCCTGGGTGGGAGGTGCCCGATGCGATCGGCCTGCTGATCGAGGCGGAGGGGCTGCGGGTCTACCATACTGGCGACACGGAGTACGACCTGCGTCTGCGTGGCCTGGCCTACGGCCAGGAAGGGCCGCTGGATGCGATGCTGACGGTCATCAACGGGGTAGGCGGGAACATGAACGCGCACGAGGCTGCGCTGCTGGCCTGGCAGCTTCGTCCCAGGGTGTTGATTCCGATGCACCATATTTTATGGCGGGATTTCAGCGGCGGCGAGCAAGCTACGCTCGACCCTGCGCTGTTGGCTGCCACCTACCGGCGTCTGGGGGGAGTTGGGCAGGTCTGCCTCCTGGCGGTCGGTGAGTCGATCACGTTGACCCGCAGTCTGCAGGGAGGTGTGCCGCTCTGACTGCTGTCGTTGCGGGCGGCACACCTCGGTGGTACATCTCAGCAGTACATCTCAGCGGTTACATCTCAGCGGCCTTGGCCGATCTCCTCGACAACCTGTCGCATGCCCTGTTCAATCAGATGGGTATCTGCGCTGACGGTGACAAAGCGGTAGCCTTCGTCGATCCAGGAACGGGCAAGGGTGGCGGTGCCGGCGAAGAGGCCGGGGACCTTGCCGGTGGTGTGGCAGGCCTGCAAGACCTGGCGGAGTGCGGCGGTATGGGTGGGGGACCCGGCGGGCACGCCCAGGGAAAGGGCCAGGTCAAAAGGGCCGACCAGACAGCTGTCGACCCCTTCGACGGCCAGGATGGCCTCGGCGTTGGCGACAGCCGCTGCTGTTTCGATTTGAACCGCCAAAAAAAGTTCTTGGTTGGCCCAGGCGTGGTAGTCGTTTCCCAGGTGTGCCGAGAGGTTGTCGGCCCCAGAACGCCCGCCTTGGGGGGGATAGCGCATGGCCTCGGCGGCAGCGCGGGCTTCCGCTGCAGAATTCACCATTGGGATCACGACGCCCAGCGCCCCGGAGTCGAGGGCCCGGCCGATCAGCCCATAGTCGTTGGCGCGCACGCGGACGACGGGCACCACCTGCTGCAGGTAGATGGCCCGGATGGCTTCGGCTCGGCTGGCATCTTCCCATTCGCCATGTTGGCTGTCGAGCACGACATAATCACACCCGCTGCGGGCCAGCATGGCGGCTGCCAGCGAAGAGCGGACAGCGGAGAAGACGCCGATCGCCGGCTGGCCGGCCTGCAATTTTTGTTTGAACGAGTTGAAGCGCATAGGGGTTCCTTTTTACCAGCCCAGGGCTTTGCGGTTGACGATCGAACGTGGCAGCGTGCCGGCCAGTCTGTCTACGACATTTTGTGCGGTGTCGCGACGCAGCTGGAGGATGGACTCGACCGAGCCGCTGGAGGTGTGGGGGGTGATGAGGATGTTGTCCAGCCGGAGCAGCGGGTCGTCTGGGGCTGGGGGTTCCTGTTCGAGCACATCCATGGCTGCTGCGAGGATGGTCTGGTTGGCCAGGGCGTGGTAGAGGGCCTTTTGGACGACGATCGGCCCGCGCGCCATGTTGATCAGACATGCCGAGGGTTTCATCAGCGCCAGCTGGGCGGCACCGATCAGCCCGCGGGTCTCCTCGTTGAGGGGGCAGTGGATCGAAACAAAATCTGCCCTGCGCAGCAGCTCGTCCAGCGAGACCGCTTCGACCCCCAGCGTCTTCATCTGTTCGGGTGGCAGGTAGGGGTCGAAGCCGAGGAGGTGGAGGCCCAGCCCTGCGGCTTTGTGGGCGACGGCCCGCCCGATATTCCCCAGCCCGATGATGCCGACCGACTGGCCCCGCAGCCTGGGGGGGGGCCAGCAGGGGAGTGGCTGTGGCGTTCCCCAGTTGCCCGACCGCACATAGCGATCCAGAAGAAAATGGCGTCGGCCCAGGTCGAAGAGAAAAGCGATGGTCGAGTCGCTGACCTCCTCGATGCAGTAGTCGGGCACATTGGCGACGGCGATCCCGTGCTCGGCTGCGGCCTGCAGATCGATCATATCCACGCCGATCCCATAGCGCGAGATGATCTTGCAGCGGCTCATCGCCTCGATCACCTTGCGGTTGATCGAGGCCCACTGCACGATCAGCCCATCGGCGTCGACCACATGGGGGATCAAGGCCTCTGGCTCTTTGGTCTGAAGGCGGACAAAGTCAATGTCCAGCCCGGAGCCCAGGAGCACTGCGGCCTCTGGGCTGGTGTCTGGATCGCTGAAATCGGTCAGGACAACTTTGAATGATGGCATGGTCAGTGCTCCTCTCATACAATCAGTTTAGCAGAAATTGGATTCACTTCAAGCTTCCTGTCGTCCGATCGTGGCATTGGCGCCCATGGCCAGGTTTCCTCCATCCAGGCCGATCACTGCGCCGGTGGTGAAGGCGGAGGCATCCGAGGCCAGAAAGATCACGAGTCCTTTGATATCGTCTGGGAGGCCCAGGCGGCCCATGGGGATGCCGCGCAAGAAGCGTTCGCGCAGCCCGGGGGTCTTTTCCATGCGCAGCTCAAAGGTGGGGTTGGTGATCTGGGCAGGTGCGATGGCGTTGACGCGCACCCCTCGATCGGCCCATTCCAGGCTGAGTTCGCGGGTCATCTGGGCGACACCGGCCTGGGCAATGCTGTAGGCGAAGTTGCCGCGACCCAGGGTGCGCACGCCGCCGATCGAGGACATATTGAGGATGCTGCCTTTGCCGCGAGCCAGCATGCGGCGGCCTGCTTCCTGGCAGGAGATGAATTTGCTGACCAGCGTTGACTGCAGCATCTGCAGCAGATGTTCTACCGAGATCTCCTCGGGGTGGCCCAGCACATTGCCGCCTGGGATATTCACGGCCACGTCAATCTGGCCGAACGTTTGATCGAGCTG
Source organism: uncultured Chloroflexota bacterium (assembly GCA_903858085.1). GTDB lineage: Bacteria > Chloroflexota > Anaerolineae > Caldilineales > Caldilineaceae > Caldilinea. The sequence continues at coordinate 11,919 of CAIOHJ010000227.1, read as the reverse complement.
GGTGTACAGGGCCCGAATCTGTGCTTCGTCCCAGACATTGCAGACCACTGGCAGGACGTGTCGTCCTTGCTGGCGAATGAGTGCGGCTGTCTCGAGCAGGCCAGCCTCGTTGAGGTCGGCGATCAGCAGATCTGCGCCGATTTCAGCCAGGGCCACTGCGGCTGCGCGGCCCATATTCTGGGCTGCGCCTGTGACCAGCGCCACGCGGCCGGTCAGGTCAAAGAGCGGGTGAACCATAAATCCTCTGAGTTTCTAGTGGGTGAAAAGTTGTTCGGCATCCAGACCGACATCTTCGGCTGTGCCGCGCAGGCTGGCGACGACATCTGGCGGCAGCAGGATGCCATTGGCCAGAGCCTGTTCTTGCCGTTCGAGTTCGATTTCGCCGGGCAGGTAGATGCGCTGTGCGTCTTTGGCGAGGGGGGCGGATTTGATCTCCTGGATCATCTGATCCATGCGTGTTTTGAAGTGGCCGATCGGCATGATCTGGCCGATATCGATGGCGATGAAGGCATGGCCTTCGTTGGTGGGGGTGGGCAGGTCGAGGACCCAGCTGCTCACTTCGCTCAGGATACCGGCGCCTGTCAGCACGGCGGTCAGAATTTCGACCAGGACGGCCAGCCCGTAGCCTTTGTGGCCGGCCATGGGGACCTGGACTGTTTTTTCGGGAAATTGGCTATAATCGCGGGTGGGCACTCCTTCTTCGTCGATCAGCCAGGTGTCGGGGATGGGGTGGCCGAGGGTTTTGGCTGTGTAGATTTTGGTTGCGGCCACGGCGCTGGTGGCGATGTCCAGGAAGAGCGGTTTTTCTGTGCCGGCGGGGGCTGCGTAGGCGATGGGGTTGGTGCCCAGCACCCGGCCTTTGGCCCCTGGCACGGCCATACAGGGGTCGACGTTGCACATGGACAGTCCGAACATATCCTGGCGTGCGGCCAGGTTGGCATAGAAGCCGGCGGCGCCGTAGTGGCTGCTCTGTTTGACCCCTACAAAGCTGATCCCGCTTGTTTTGGCCTTGTGCATGGCCAGTTCCATCGAACGGTAGGCGACGGCGGTGGGCATGGCGTCGTGGGCGTCGACCAGGGCCCAGGCGGGCCCTTGGGCGGTGACTGTTTCGTGGGCGTCGGCCCGAATGCGGCCGGAGCGGACGTTTTTGAGCAGCCCGCGCAGCTGTCGGGTGCCGTGGGTAAAGGTGCCCAGGGTGTCTGTGGTCACCAGGACTTCTGCGGTCAACCGGGCATCTTCTGTGTTGAGCCCGCTCAGGCGCATGGCTTCGAGGCAGAAGCGGGTGAGATCCTCTGGTGTGACCCGGGCGCTGGTCAGCGGTGGTGTGTTCACAAATTCTCCTCTCTTCATGGGGCGGTGCAAAACAATGGCGTTACCAGAGGGTGGTGCCTCCGTCCATCACCACCACGCTGCCGGTCATAAAAGAGGAGGCGGGCGATGCCAGGTAGACGACCAGGCCTTTGATCTCCTCTTCTTCGCCGTAGCGTTTCATGGGGGTGTTGGCAAGAATGCGTGCGACGATCTCAGGGTGCTGGCGGCTGGCGGCGGTCTGGGCGGTGAGCATGGTGCCAGGCGCAATTGCGTTGACGCGGATGTTGTAGGGGGCCCAGTCGGTCGCCATGCCCCGTGTGAGCTGGGCCACGCCGGCTTTGGCGACGCAGTAGGGGACGTTGTGGCGGGGTGTGATGTTGCTGATCACCCAGGCATTGATCGATGCCAGGTTGATGATGACCCCGCCTTGTCCGCGGTCGATCATCTGGCGCGCCACCCGTTTGCCGACGTAGAACATCGACGAGAGATTGGTGTCGAGCATGCGCTGCCAGGCGTCGTCGGGCTCCTCTTCCAGCGCCAACCCATCGGAGGGCATCCCGGCGTTGTTGACCAGAATATCGATCTTGCCGAGATCGGCGACGACCTGGCGGACGAACGCATCGATCGCTGGCGGGTGGGTCACATCGACCTGGGCGAAGCAGCTGCGTCGGCCAAGGGCGGCCAGTTCGGCGGCCACGGCGTGGCCTTCTGTGGGGAGCCGGTCGCAGATGGCCACGTCGGCACCGGCTTCGGCGAGGGCCAGCGCCATCTGTCGGCCAAGCCCGCGTGCGCCGCCGGTGACGAGTGCTGTCTGGCCGGAGAGTTTGAAAAGATCCAGCACGTTCATGGCAGCTCTGGCCAGCTCTCTTCTCCGAATGTCCCCTGCCAGCTCTTCAAAAAGCCATTCATGCGCTGTTCGGTGAAGGGATGTTCGTAGAGCAGGCGCATGAACTCCATGCGCAGGGTGCAGAGATCGGCGCCGGCGACGGCGATCTCGCCGAACAGCCGTGGATAGCGGCCGCAGGCCAGGATTTTGGTGGTAAAGCCGTAGCGGGTGTAGATCTGGCGGATGGGGCGGATCAGGTCGTGGGGGACATCTTCGGCCTGGTCCAGCGGGCCGTTGAAGATGGCAGCGATATCGGCGCCTGCTTTGGCGGCCAGGTAGGCCTGGGCGAGCGAGGCGATGGCGGTGACGGCCAGGGGCAGTGCGGGGAGTTCGGTTTTGAGCTGCTGCAGGGCTTGCAGCCCGGCGATGCTGGCGGGCAGCTTGACGACGATGCGTGGGGAGCGGGCGTGCAGCCAGCGGGCCTGGCGCACCATCGGTTCGGGTGCGTGCCAGCCGACCACCTGCACCAGGAGGGGGCCTGGAGAGACCTCCAGGAGTGCGTCCAGGGTTTTTTCTGGGTGGGGGCCGGCGGCGGCAATCAGGCTGGGGTTGGTGGTGACCCCGGCCAGCAGCCCCCAGCTGCGGGCTTCCAGGATTTCTTTGGGGTTTGCGCTGTCAAGAAATAGGTCCATAATTTTTCTCATCCAAACAGGTCGTTGGCCAGGTCGAGCAGGTAGTGGACAACGCGTTGCTGGTAGGCCTGGTAGAATGCTGGGGAGAGTGTGTAGAACTGCTCGCGGCAGAGGAACTGTCCCTCTGGGCTGCGTCGTCCGACGTACGCAAAGCTGAAATGATGGAAGAGCGCATCGTGGGGGGAGGGGTGCTTCAAGTCGGTCTGGGCGAGGCAGGCCTGGGCCAAGGGGGAGCTGGCTGTGCGGCGGGCGTAGGCCAGGGCATCTTCCCACCAGTGGCGGAAGAGTTCGGGGTAGAAGTCGGCCAGCACGGCGGCAAAGAGCAGCTGCAGGTTGGGGGACACCTTGAAGTGGCTCCGTCCGGCGGTGGCGCGGCCGATCGCCTGGCGTGTGGCCGTGCTCAGATCGTCGCCTGAGTGAAAGTCGGCCATCACGCCGCAGCCCTCGGCGAGGGTACAGAGCGTGTGTGCCCGTCTTTCCAAGCCAGCCAGCCCATCCATTCCGCGGTAGTCGGTGCCCTTTTCGACGCCGAAATTGGGGGCGACATGGGTCAGGGGAATGCCCCGTCGTTCTGCTTCCAGCAGCACAAAAAGCAGCTCGTTTTCCGAGGTCAGGCAGGAGAAGGTTGGAAGGTCGTTGGGGTGTTCGTCGATGCTGAGTTCCAGGTCAAACGGGAGGTCACCTTTGAGGGTTTTCAGGTGTGCGTACATGGCTTCGACAGCGGCCAGGGCTTCCCAGTACTTGCCGGCCAGCCGGCACAGGGTAGCTTCGTCGGGTCGGTAGGTGTAGCCGCCGATCTGTCGTCCCTGGCGATGGAACGAGAGCAGGGCGCGTTGGGTTGGTCTGTCGGGGAGGGTGTTTTCGAGTGGCGGGGGGCTGTCCATTGCGGCGTAGTTCAACACATCCGACACATCGAGCGTATAGAAGGAGTAGTAGCGGGTGGCCTCCAGCAGACGTCTGGCGCGTGCCAGCCCATCGGCCCCTCGTTTGACCTGGATGTGGTCTGCGTCTGCGCCGTAGGCGCAGCGGGGTCCATGTCGGAGCGCATTCAAGACGCCGGCCACCCAGAGTCCTTCGTAGGTGCTGCCGGTGTAGCCGGTTTCGATCTCGCCGAAACCAAAGGCGACGTTGCGTTCGGAGGGCAGCCCTTCGAGCAATGTCTTCAAAAAGTGGAGTTCGCGCACAGAATTTTGAATGGCATTGGTCGCCAGGCGGCGTTGTTGCAGCGTGGCCCAGATGGCTGGCCAGACTGCGGTGGTCATGCGGGTGCCGATTCCCAGCCGTGGCAGGGGGCCGAGCGCCTGGGGGCTCCGGCTGGGTGCCAGGATGCGTGCGTAGCGGTCGACCACGGCAGCGTCGGTGGGGTAGAGGGCGATCTGCAAGGAGGGCTGGCCGGCGAGGCTCTTGCTGCCAATGGGGGGGCCGAGCGCGGCGGAGGCAGACGAGCTTCCGATCGACAGGAAGACCTGCTGGCCGTCCTCCAGAGTGGCCAGGAGGGGGGTGGTATCTTGCCAGCGCTCAGCGGCGGCGAGGGGCTGCAGCCCCTCGCTGGCGGGCAGCGGGGCGCCGGTGGCGGCGGCGTGGCTCAATTCTGGCCAAAAGCGGTCGTCGATGGCCTGCACTGCGGCCCAGGCGGCCTGTCGGTCCCAGGTGGCAGTCTCGAGCACCCCGGGGTTCACGGCAGGGTTGATGACGAGTTTTCCAAACTGCCTGGGGGGTCTGTTGTTCATCGGCGTTTCAGGGTCCTTTCTGGGGCGAGCGGAGGCTGTTTCACCCTTCGCTCTGTTCGTGCTGGGGGGGCAGGCACATTTTGGCGGTGAGGCCGCCGTCAAAATGGAGAACCGAGCCAGTCATAAACTCGGAGCGGTCGGAGAGCAGATAGGCGGCCAGGTAGCCGACCTCTTCGGGCAGGCCGACCCGTCCCCAGGGGACGCTGGCGTTGCCCGCCTCGCGGGTATAGTCGGGGCTTTTGCGCCAGTAGCTGGGCACCTCGATCGTGCCTGGGGCGAGCACATTGGCGCGAATGCGCAGGGGGATCAGCTCGATCGCCAGCTCGCGAGTGAAGGCGTTGATGGCTCCTTTGGTTCCTGCATAGACCGAGTGGCCAGGGCAGCCCAGGGTGCCGTGCACGGAGGAGACATTGACGATGCTGCCGCCGGCCCATGACGGGTTGGTGGAGCGCAGCTGCTCTCCGCGTTTGACCATGTGGGTCACTGCCTGCTGGGCGCAGAAAAACTCGCCGCGGATATTCAAATGGTAGCTGCGGTTGAACTGTTCCTCGGTGACCTCCAAAAAGTTGATGGTGGTGGTGATCCCTGCGTTGTTTACCAGGCCGTCCAGCCCCCCCAGAAAGGCGGCTGCCTCGTCGACGACGCGGCGGCAGTCGGCCACGACGCCCAGATCGCCTTGCAGGGCGATGGCGCGTCTTCCCCAGGATCGGATCTCTTCCACCGCCGAGAGGGCGCCTTGGGCGCTGCTGCTGTAATGGAGGGCGACGTCGGCTCCTTGCTCTGCCAGCACCTGTGCGATGCCGCGGCCGATGCCCGTGCCTGCGCCGGTGACGAGCACGAGTTTGCCCTGCAGTTCCTGTCCGTTGGCTGCCATCGTATCCCCCTATGTGTTCCCCTCTTCGTCGCCTTGGATCGCAGCAGTGATCAGGCCGACGATTTCTTCGCGAGTTGTGTTGGTTTTGAGTCTTGTCCCGACGCGTCGGCCGCGGCGCAAGACGATCAGCCGGTCGGCCACAGCAAAGACATGTTCCAGATTGTGGCTGATCACCAGCACTGTTTTGCCTTCGGCCTTGAGGTTGGCGATCAGCTCGTTCACGGTATGCTGCTGTTCGACGCCGAGTGCAGCGGTCGGTTCGTCCAGCATAAAAATATGGCGGCCGCGGGCGAGGGCGCGGGCGATGGCGACCCCTTGTCGCTGTCCGCCGGACAGCTCGCCGACATTCACCCGCACCGAGGGCATGTCGATCCGCAGGGTTTTGATGATGTGTTCTGCGTCGGCGTACAATTTTTTGAAGTCGATCCAAAAGCCAAAGCGGGTCGGCTCCATGTGCAGGTAGATATTCGAGCCCACGTCGCGCACATCCACCAATGCCAGATCTTGGTAGACGGTGGAAATGCCTGCCAGCCGTTCGGCGTCTTTGGGCCCGTGGATTTCGACCGGTCTGCCGTCGACCAAAATCTGGCCGGCATCTTTGCGGTAGATCCCGGAGAGGATTTTGACCAGGGTCGATTTGCCGGCGCCGTTGTCTCCGATCAAGGCGACCACTTCGCCGCGGTAGAGTTCAAAGTTGACATTGTTCAGCGCCTGGACATGGCCGAACGCCTTGCAGAGTCCTCGGGCTTCGAGGATCGGCTGTGCGGCTGCAGGCTGGGGTGGTGTTGGCGTAATGGCCATGGTAGGTGCCCCTTGGGAAAAGGATAGATGCTGGCTCCCGGGGAGGACAATCCCCGGGAGCCCATCTGGAGTCTGGCCTAGGTGTTGTTGGGTGGCGGCCAGGTGCGGCCCTCTTTAGGCATCGGGGTTGACGGCATCCGGGCGGAACTGGGGTTCCAGCCTTTCCAGGATTTCGTAGTACGGGTCGATCGCATCCAACGTGACGAGCGGCGCGTCCAGCACGGTCCAGTAGGGGACCTCTTCGCCATTGGCCATTTTGTAGAGCAGATCGGCGGCTTGTTTGGTCTCTTCGTAGAGGGGTTGGGCGACCAGCCCCCAGATTTCGCCATTTTTGACCAGGTCGAGGTTGACGCGGGTGGCGTCCATGCCGACGGCCAGAATCTGTTTGCCGGTTTCCTTTTGTGCCCCTGCCCAGGTAGTGGGGCCGCCTCCTGTGGTGGAGAGTGCTGCCACCAGATCGGGGTGTGCCTGCATGATTGAGGTGGCGACGGCGATTGCGCCGGTTGGTTCGGGCCCTTCGAGTTCAACGGGGAGCAGCGTCAGGCCTGGGCAGTATTTGGCCATGCCTTCGGCGAAGACTTTGGCGACCATGTCTTCGGTCGCGTTGAAATTGTTCTGGGTGATGGCGACGGAACCGGCGGTGATGCCTTGGGCTGTCAGCTCGTCGCACATGGCTTTGGCTACGGGGTCGGGGTAGACCGTCGTATCGGCTGCGATCTGTACGGCGTTGTCGGCATAAAAGCCTTCGGGCACAGGGAAATGGGGGAGCACGACCGCGATGCCGTTGGCCTTGGCCTTTTCGATGATCGGTTTGGCCACGGGCAAGCCACCGAACCACATGGCGACCCCGCGGGCGTCTGCTTTGGAGACGGTCTGGTCTGCCAGTGCGACCAGGGCGTCGATCGAGTTTTCGTCGGTGGTGGCGAGTTCGCAGTCAAGCCCTAATTCTTTGCAGCCTTCCATAAAGCTTTGCTGCGTGTACTGGTGGACTGGGTGCCACGCCGAGTTTTGCACCCAATAAAACTTGCCGGTCACCTTGCCGTCTGCTGGGGCGCTTGCCTCTTCGGCGGCGGGGGGCGGGGCGGCGGGGGGCTGGACGGTGCAGGCGGCCAGGAGTGCCAACAGCGCAAAGAGTGGCACGAGACGCAGGCAATACTTTCTGTACATCGGAAGCTCCTTGTTCAAATAATCTGTTCAAATACATCGACGACGGGCAAACTGGGCACAACGGAACTTTGGCGGCGGTCAGGTCATGTTTGGCTCTGGCAACGCTCCTTTTTGACATAAAAACATTCTGGAAAATGGGCAGACTCTTGTCCTTCAGCTTTCTCTGCGGCGGTTGCGGAGCACGTCCAGGACGGCTGCGGCCACCAGCAGAAAGCCAAGCACAGGGGTCTGGAGATAAGCGTCGAAGCCGGCGATCACCAGTCCGCTCTGGACGAGCTGGATGAAGAGGACGCCAAAAAAGGTGCCGACTGCGGATCCGCGTCCCCCGTAGAAACTGACCCCGCCGATGACGACGCCGGCGAGGATATCCAGCTCCAGATTTCTGCCGATGACGGGGTCGCCTGGGGTGAGGGGCAGCTGGCTCATTGTCAGCATTCCGGCGAGCCCTGCCAGAAAGCTGGTCGACATAAAACAAATTATTTTAACTCGGTCGGTGTTGATGCCGCAGACCTGGGCGGCGAGCTTGTTGCCGCCTGTGGCAAAGAGCATAGCGCCCCAGCGGGTCTGGTTCAAGAGGATTTGCACGGCCACCAAGAGGAGCAACACCAGCAGAAAGGTGAACGAAGTGCCGAGCGGGCGCCAGGATCCGACCAGGCCGACTTCGGGGGGGAGCGGGTAGATGGGGAGTCCTTGGGTAAAGGAGTAGCTGAGGCCGCGCACGACGAACATTGTGCCGATCGTGGTAATAATGGCTGGGATTCCGATTTTGACGGTCAGCAGGCCGTTGCCCAGGCCGACGAGCAGGGAGGCTGCCAGCGAAGCGGCGACGGCCAGAGGGATGGGGATGCCGGCATCGCGTATCAGTTTGGCGGCGAAGACAGCGCCCAGGCTCATGACGGCTCCTGTGGAGAGGTCGATTTCGCCGGCGATCATCAGCTGGACCATGCCCATGGCGATCAGGGCAGGGAACGCCATGGTGCGCAGGATTGAGCCGACGGTGGCAGGTTCCAGCATGGCGTTGTTGCGCCAGTAAAAGAGTGCGGTGAGGAGAACAAGTGCCACAAGGATAGCGGTCTCTTGTTGTTCAAGCAGGGTTCGCAGCAGCGGTGTGGAGGGTCTTGCGGTTGCGAGGGGGGGGGCTGGATTGGCAGCGAGCTTCATACGGTGATCTCCCTCGCCAGACAGGCGGGTGGGTTGCGGCGTGGTTCTGGCCATTGGGATCAATACTGGGCGACCTTGCGCCGGAGGACATCCAGGGCGGCGGCGCCGAGCAGAATGGCGCCTACCACGATGCCTTGTGCATTGGTTTTGACGCCGGCATTGGCCAGCCCGATCCGGATGATTTGGATCAAGAGCACGCCGAGCAGCACGCCGAGGATGCTGCCGACCCCGCCGCGCAGGCTGCCGCCGCCGATGATGACGATGGCGATCACCCAGAGCAGCCAGCCTTCGCCGATGGCGGCGTCGGTTGTTCCGCCGTAGCCGATGACCAGCAGGCCGGCGATGCCGCAGCAGAGGCTGACGAAGACGAAGCAGAGGGTTTTGACGGCGGTGACGGGGATGCCCACGATGGTGGCGGCCCGTGGGTTGGCGCCGACGGCGACGAGGGCAGGGCCCAGCACGGACCGGCGCATCAGCTGGTCGCCGATCACATAGGCGGCCAGCAGCGTCAAAAAAGCATAGGGCAGGCCAAAGATTGGGGAGGGGTCGAGGGTACTTTTCAGCCAGGGGATCATCTCGCCGACGTAGAGCCATGTGCCTTTGAGCAACCAGATGGCCAGTCCCCAGGCCAGAAAGCTGGTGCCCAGCGTGGCAAAGAAGGAGGGCATGCGGATTTGAAGGACGATGAAGCTGTTGAGCAGCCCGACCAGGAGGGCTGCGAGCAGGGCTGCGGTGTAGCTGGCCCATTCGGGCCAGCCGACGTTGTGCAGCAGCAGTCCTGCGACTGCTGCCGAGAGGCCGGCGGTGGAGCCGCTGGAGAGGTCAATTTCACCGGCGATCATCAGAAAGGCCATTCCAAAAGCGGCCACGCCCAGGAAGGTGCCTTGCAAGGCCATGCGGGCCAGGTTGGCGGGTTCGGCCATGCTCTGGTTGGCGACGACAAAGACGCCAAAAAAGAGCAGTACTGCGCTCAGGACGCCGATTTCGGGGATATTCAGCACGCGTTTGTAGTGTGGCTGGCTGAAACGTGGGGAGGGGGCGGTCGTTTTGTGGGTGGTCATGGTGGGCTCTTTTCAACCTTTTGTGTCACGCTTCGGCCAGAACCGGGTTTTCCAGCACGCCGATCGTTTCGATGTCGACCTGCACCACGTCGCCTGGGCGGAGCCAGCGGGGGGGGGTGCGTGCGGCGCCCACGCCGGCGGGTGTGCCGGTGGCGATGATGTCGCCGGCTTCCAGCGTCATGACCCTGCTCATATCGGCAATCAGGCGGGCCACAGAAAAGATCATCAGGCTGGTGTGGCCTTCTTGTACCAGCTCATGGTTGATGCGGGTGCGCAGCCAGAGGTTTTGAACATCGGGCACCTCGTCTGCTGTGACCAGGGCAGGTCCCATTGGGCAGAAGGTATCTGGGGTTTTGCCGATCACCCATTGGCTGGTGCGGTTTTGCCAGTCGCGTGCGCTCACATCGTTGAGGGGCAGGTATCCGGCCACAGCGTGGAGGGCTTCGGACTCGGCGACATTGCGGCTGCGGCGGCCGATGACCACGCCCAGTTCTCCTTCGTAGTCGGGTTCTCGAACGGCGGTGGGGATGACAATGGGGGCGCCGGGTCCGATCACGGTATTGGCGAATTTGGCAAAAATAATCGGTGCGGGTGGGGCTGCGGCATTGGATTCTTGGGCATGGGCGAGGTAATTCTGGCCGATGCAGATAATTTTGCCGGGCCGGGGGAGGGGGGCATACAGCTGGAGGGCAGCGAGGTCCAGCCCTTGTGTGGGGGAAGCGGTGGCCAGGGTCTGTTTTGCCAGATCGAGTGCAGGGGGGCCGGCCTCGAGCAGTTCCAGCAGAGTCTGGGGCAGGCGGGGGTTCAGGAGGTTCAGGTCGTAGACAAGCTGGGTCCCCTGGAAGGTAACCAGGGCGCCCAGGCGGGGCTGGTCGGTATGGGCAAAGGTGATCAGCCTCATCGAATCCTCCGGTGAGATCCCCAGCCCTTGGGGCGTGGGTATTTTTGTCCGTAACGGTCGAACTGGTTCGGGGGAGCAGGGAGCAGACGGATTTTGGGTCAAACGAATCTGGTGAATTCTGGCAGTATACAGTATACGTTTGCAAGTATACTGTATACTGCCAGAATGTCAAATTGAACAAACGGTCGAAAACGTGTTGGATGCTGGGCTGCGGCAGGGCTAGAGATTGCCCAGCGTCTGCACATCTCCAGCAATGTTGTGCACAACTAGATCAACTAGATCTACCAGCCATTTCGGCTTTCCTCCCAGGCCAGCCAGCGCAACGAGCGGCGGAGGCAGCTCTGGGATCTGGCACAGCAGGCGGGGTCTGTCGAGACTCCTGCTGGCCAGGGTCTGCTGCACGCTGCACCTTATTTTTCTGTGGATTACAGTACTTTCACAGGGTACATCGCAGCTCTTGACAGTGTGCTGTACTTCTCTAACAATGAAATTGATTGCTTGCGTGTCCGCCTGTGGAAGATTGAACTCCGGAAACTCGCCGATGAGATGGGCCTGGCGATGAGTGTGTGTCATTTGCTGCCGGGCGCCAGCAAGTGGAACAAAATCGAGCATCGCCTCTTCTTGTTCATTCGCCAGAACTGGCGCGACAAACCGCTCATCAGCCATGCGGTGATTGTCAACTGGATCGCCGCCACGACCCCCAAGACCGGCCTCAACGTCGAGTGCGTGCTGGATACGCAGGCTTATCCCACGGGCATCGTGGTGTCTGACGAGGAGTTGGCGTAAGTCACTCTCCAACGCGCTGACTTTCATGGCGAGTAGAACTATACCATCTTGCTGCAACCCAAACTGACCGATACGGTTATTTTATGGCAGTTCTTAAGGCCCATTCGTCGCTGACAGCATCAAGGCCGCGTAAGAGAAACTGCCGAAAACCGAGTGCCGCCTTGATGATGCCGATGACCGGCTCGACGGTGGATTTGCGCAGACCATAGATGGCTTTGCCGATGGCGGTCTGCAACTTGTAGGCCATCTTGACAGTGGGCGTGGCATCGGCTGGCGGTGGTTCGGGTTCTTGTGCGAAATCCATCGCCGCTGCGTCTGGTGTGCCCAGCGCTGGCCGCTTTGCCGCCAGCGTCGGTTCAGCTTCAGCCTGATCATTCGGATGGTTCGACAACGCATGTGCCACGATCAGCATTGCCCCTTGGTCAACTGCCACCTGGGCGTTATAGGACTGCTCAAAGGGGCCACCTCCTAGGATGAATGATGCTTTGGATATTCCCGAAATTGTCCGGCAACTTCTGAGCAATCTGGAAGCGCACGACTACGGAACTGTAGAAGAATCGCTGCTTGAGGCCTCCTTGGCATGGAGTGAAAGCAGCCTCAGTCAGCTTC
>CAIOHJ010000226.1 GCA_903858085.1 uncultured Chloroflexota bacterium | reverse complement strand
GCCCCCCATCAGCTGACCGTTGACGACCAGGGGAACTGTGTAGACCAAAAAAGATGCGCCGTCGGCGGCGATGTAATAAAAACGATGATCCTGGCCGGCGACGAGCCGGGGCACGGTCTCGGCATGGCTGGGGACCGGCAGGTCTCCCAGGTTGTCGCTGCGTTTGAGGACAGCCCCGTCCAGATCCAAGAGCTGGGCCCCGACCGACAGAGCAAAGAGTTCGACCTGGGGAAAGAAGAGATTGTCTGCCCGGCTGCGCAGGACGAGCACATCTCCCTGAAACTGCTGGGCGACTGCGGCGGCGATATTGCGGGCTTGGGATGCAGCGCTCTGTTCGAGCTGAAAGCGCAGATTGGCCGCCAAAGCCGAATAGACCGCCACGCTGAAGAGGATCAGGGTCAGCCCGAGCAAGGCAGTGTACCAGAGGGTCAGGCGCAGACGAATGGTCATTCAGTAGAGTATACACCGTGAGGGGCGCGAATTCAACACGGTGCTGCGAATGGCATCGACGGGAGCTGCTACGTCGCCTTGGGCAGGCGCGCCAGCAGATAGTCCATCAACCCAGCCAGGGTGCCGACCTTGCCGTACTCCTTCTCGGGAATTTCTACCCCCACTTCTTGGTCGAGTGCGATCAAGAGGTTGAGAAAATCGAACGAGTCGATCTCGAGCGTCTCGCGGAGGTCGTCGTGGGGGCGCAGCGTGCTGAGATCTGCCTCTGGTGCCAGCCCATGCAGCTGGCTGAGCACGATCTGGCGCAGCGCTTGGGGGCCAAGGTTTTTTACAGCGTTCATCAGGAGGGTCTCCTTTCTCCGCAGCTAGGCAGCGAAGAGCGCTTCAGGTGTCTGCAGCAGCTGGTCGAGCGACTCCAAAAATTCAGCGCCGGTGCGGCCGTCGCTGGCGCGATGGTCGCCGGCCAGTGTGGCATGCAGGACGGGCCGCACGCCGATCATGCCTTTTTCAACCCAGACCTCCTCTGTGATCTTTCCGAATCCCACCAGGGCCACCTGGGGTGGGTAGATGACGCCAAAGACCTTCTCGACCCCCCGGTCGCCCAGGTGGGTGACTGTGATCGTGGCGTCGGTCAATTCGGAACTGCGCAGGCGGCCCGAGCGTGTGCGCAGGATCAGGTCGTGCAGGTTTGTCATCAGCTCGTCGGCCCCCTGGAGGTCAGCATGGTGGATCGCAGGTGTGACCAGTCCTCCCTGGCGCAGTGCGATGGCAAAGCCGATGTGGATCCCCTCGGCGATCTGCAGCGCGTCTTTTGTCCAGTAGCCGTTGAGCTGTGGCACTTTGACCAGTGCCTTGGCCACTGCTTTGATGAGCAGAACTGCAGGCAGCAGCCGATTCTGGATTGGGCGCTGCAGGTTTTCGGCTTCCAGCCAGGAGAGTGCCCGTGTCATGTCGATGCGGCACTCCAGATAGTAGTGGGGGATGTCTCGATTGGCACGGGTCATGGCCAGTGCGATCGCCCGTCGCATTCCGGCCTGAAAATCAGCTTTGCCGGGCGGGCCCTCTGCGGCGGGCAGGGGAGGGGCTGTCTGCTGGGCGGCACGTTCGATGTCGTCTTTGTCGATGGCCCCATGGGGGCCGCTGCCCTGGATCTGTGTCAGGTCGACACCCAGTTCGGCAGCCAGTTTGCGAGCCAACGGTGAGACCCGGATCCGCTGTTCGGTCTTTTCGGCTGCGGGGGGAGGGGCCTCCTTCTTGGGCAGGCCAGGGCGGGCTGCTCCCTCGTCGATCCAGGCCAGCGGCGCTCCGACCGGCACCTCTGCCCCTTCTTGGACAGCAAAATTCTGGATGAGGCCCTCCTCGAAGACTTCTACTTCGATGTCTCCTTTTTCGGTTCCGACCACTGCAACGACCTGGCCGCGTTTGACCAGGGTCCCGGGTGCGACCTTCCATTCGAGCAATTTGCCTGACTGCATGTCTGCACCCAGGCTGGGCATTCGAAATTCAGCCATGGTTCACCATTGCTTTCACAGCAGCCACCAGGCTTTCCACCTGTGGGAGTGCGGCATCTTCCAGCTGGGGGGCGTAGGGCATTGGCACCTCTGCGCCACAGAGCCGTTGGACGGGCTGGTCCAGTTCGTAGAAGGCCTGTTCCATGATACGGGCGCTGATTTCAGCGGCGATGCTGACGCTGCGCCAGCCTTCGTCGACGACCAGCACACGGTGGGTCTTGGCCACCGAGGCCATGAGGGTGGCGTCGTCGAGGGGGCGCAGGGTGCGCAGGTCGATGACCTCGCATTCGATCCCCTCTGTGGCCAGGAGAGAGGCTGCATCCAGGGCTTTGACCAGGGCCATGCCATAGGCGACGATCGTCAGGTCGCTGCCGCTGCGCCGCACCGCTGCCTTGTCGATCGGGAGTGGGCCAGCGTTGGCTGGCAGCTCTGCCTTCAGGTTGTAGAGCAGCGAGTTCTCAAAAATCAGCACGGGGTTGGGGTCGGCCAGTGCGCTTTCCAACATCCCGCGTGCATCTTCCACGGTGGCGGGGGCCAGCACTTTGAGACCTGGGATATGGGCGTACCAGCCGTCGAAGGTATGGGAGTGTTGGGCCCCCAGCCGCTTGCCGCCGCCGGTCGCCATGCGGATCACGATCGGGACGGGGAAGTGTCCGCCCGACATATGCAGCAGGGTCGCAGCGTTGTTGAGGATCTGGTCGAGTGCCAGCAGGCTGAAATTGCAGGTCATGATTTCGACGATCGGGAGCAGGCCGGCCAGGGCGGCCCCGATGCCGGCCCCGGTGTAGGAGGATTCGCAAAGGGGGGTGCCGAGGATCCGTGGTTCGCCGAGCTCATCCAGCAAGCCTTTGCTCACGGCGAAACAGCCGCCGTAGCGGCCCACGTCGGCTCCCATCAGAAAGACCCGGGGGTCTCGTTCAAGGGCGGCGTGCAGGGCTTCGCGCAGGGCCTCGCGGTAGGTCAGCGTGCGGGTTTCGCCGGTTGGCGGTTGTGGTGCGGGCAGTGTGTAGCGGGCGGCTGGCGTCTCCTCTTCGGCATAGACGAACCGCTCCAGGTCGGCGACAGGCTCCCAGGTGCCAGCTTCGGCGAAGGCGATGCCCTCTGCGATCTCCGACTGGACCTGCTGTTCGAGATCGGCGAGGTCTTCTGCGGAGATCAGGCCATTGGTGTGCAGCTGGGCGCTGAAGCAGGCGATCGGGTCCTGCTGGCGCCAGCGCTGCACCTCTTGTTTGTCGCGGTAGAGTTCGGCGTCGAACATCGAGTGGGCGCGAAAGCGGTAGGCGCGGCATTCGAGCAGCTGGGGGCCGCCGCCAGCTTTGATGCGGGCCACCGCCTGTCGGGCCGCCTGCTCGACTGCCAGCACATCCATTCCGTCGACCGCATGGGCTTCCAGCCGATAGGCGGCGGCTTTTTTGGCGATATCGGGTTCGGCCTGGTGCAGGTCCAGCGCTGTGCCCATGGCGTAGCGGTTGTTTTCGCAGACGAAGAGCACCGGCACCTGCCAGAGGGCAGCCAGGTTGAGCGACTCATGAAATTCTCCTTCAGCGACTGCGCCGTCGCCGAAGAAACAACAGGTGACCCGGTCGAGCGACTGCAGCTTGTCGGCCAGCGCCATCCCGACCGCCAGGGGCAGGTGGCCGCCGACGATCGCGTTGCCGCCGTAGAGGCGGCTTTCCCGGTCGAACAGGTGCATGGAGCCCCCGCGCCCGCCTGCGCAGCCCTCCTGTTTGCCGTACATTTCGGCAAAAATTGCCCCGGCGCTGACCCCGCGCAGCAGGGCATGGGCATGCTCGCGATAGGTGGCCACGACCGCGTCGGCCGGCGTCAGCGCCTGCAGGACGCCCGCTGCGATCGCTTCTTCGCCGTCGTAAAGATGCATGAACCCACGAATTTTGCCTGCACTGTACAACTCGTAACATTTCTCTTCCAGCCGTCGAACGCGCAGCATGGCATGCAACAACTGCAGCCCATGCTCTCGTTCGACGGTGGCTCTCTTGCGGCCACGCAACGGTTGGCGTTTCACGGCAACACACTCCTTGCGGCGTCGGTTGCGCCGCTCTCGGCCTCTTCGGCAGACCTTTCCAGCGTCGACAGATCTCCTTCTGGCAGCCCGAGTTCGCGTGCTTTGAGCAGGCGGCGCATGATTTTGCCGCTGCGCGTTTTGGGCAGGTTGTCCTGGAATTCGATCAGCTTGGGGGCCACGGCGGAGCCCAGCCTGGCGCGCCCCCAGCCGATCAGCTCCAGCCGGAGCGTCTCACTCGGCTGAAAAGCGGGCTTGAGCGATACAAACGCCTTGACCACTTCGCCGATCACGGGGTCTGGCACCCCGATGACACCGGCTTCGGCCACCGCCGGGTGGGTGAGCAGTGCGCTTTCCACCTCGAAGGGGCCGACCATATGGCCGGCAGTTTTGATGATGTCGTCGGCGCGCCCGACAAACCAAAAATAGCCCTCCTCGTCCTGGCTGGCCAGATCCCCAGAAATGTACCAGCCATCGACAAAGCAGCGGGCGTAGCGCTCCTCGTCGTGCCAGTAGCCGCGAAACATCGAGGGCCAGCCCGGGCGCAGGGCCAGGTGGCCTTCGACGGTGGGGCTGTCGACCACGCGCACATGGCCGTTCTCGAGCAGCTCGACGATCCTTGCTTCGATCCCAGGCAGCGGGCGCCCCATCGACCCAGG
>CAIOHJ010000225.1 GCA_903858085.1 uncultured Chloroflexota bacterium | reverse complement strand
TTGCCGCCCACCCAGTGCGGCTGCTGCCAGCAGCGCAAAAGGTGGTGCACTGGCGACCAGATAGCGTTCGTTGAAAATGGGCCGGCTCCATGCGCTCACCCAGGTCGCCAGCACCGGGATGGCCAGATAACAGAGCAGCAGACCCAGGGCTCGGCGCTCCGCCGGTCTGCCCAGCCACAGCTGCAGCCCGCCGAGCAGCAGCGACAGGGCTGCCAGGGCCGCCCAGAAGGGACGCTGTGCGGCAGGTGTGCTCTCGCCGACAACAAAGACTGCCAGGCTGCGTTCCAGCATGGCCATGAAGCCAGGCGAGTCGCCGTTGCCGCTGTAACCGCCCACGATGCCGGCGACCTGGGTCAGCCAGGGCAGATAGAGCCCCCCAACAGCCAGCTGCCAGCCCAACCAGGGCAGCAGATTCGGACGTGTTGACGGCACCCACAGCGCCCGTCCCAACACAAACAGGTTGAGCGCCCCCAGCACAAAGAGTGCGTAGTAGTGGGTATGCAACGCCAGCCAGGCACTTCCCACATAGGCCAGCCCCCAGGCCAGCCGCTGGCGCTGCAACAGTTCCAGCGCCAACCAGACCGTGGCGGTGGTCAGCGCCAGGCTCATGCTGTACATCCGGGCATCCTGGCTGTGCCAGATCGCATAGGGGCTGATGGCCAACAGCAAAGCCGCTGTCAAGGAGGTCGATCGCCCCAAGCCCAGTCGTCGCGCCAGCTGGCCGGTCAGGGCGACCGCCAGCACCCCAAACCAGGCCGGCAGAAAACGCAGCGAATATTCGCTGTATCCGCTGAGCGCGCCCCATCCTTTGGCCAGGTAATAGCTGGCCAAAGGATGGGGCTCACGCAGATCGATTGTCGCGGTGGTCAGGTCGGCATAGGAGCGTTGGATAAAAAAATAGCCGAACGCTTCATCGCCGCGCAGCTCCTGGAAATCGAGCAGGGCCAGACGCAGTGCGAAGGCTGCCAACAAGACGGCCAGGGTGGCTAGACGGCTGCCGGTCACGCTCTCCTCCACCGGCGCCCAGCCACCAGGGCTGCGACAAGCAGCAGGCCAGCGCTGGCTGCGCCGGCTACCAGCCCGAAGCGCACGCTGTCAGGCTGGTAGCGGAGCTCCACCTGTACTTCCCCTGCTGGCACTGGCAGCCCCAGCAGGGTCAGGTTGGCGCGCAACGGCTCCTCCAGGGGTGCCGGAGCATCGACCGGCCACTGGGTGGCGACCACCCGCCAGCCTGGCAGCCAGTTCTCGCTCACGATCAACAGGCCAGGGGTGGGGCTGGCCACCTGCACCGCCACCACCCCTGGTGCCTTCTGCTCCAGCTGCACCTCTGCTGGCAGTCCCCCCGCAGCCAGCAGGGGGACTGCCAGCAGAGCTTTCTGGTCGGTGGGCAGTACCCCCCGCCGATCCAGGTCGAAACTGGGGTCCGCCAGCAACGCTGCTGCGCCGCTGTCGTCTGCCACCACAACATCGTGTACCACCCAGGCGCGCGGGTAGGCTTTCTCCAGCTGGTGCAGATACGTTGTGTCGCTCTGCTGGGGAAACTCTGCCAACAGGGTGGCCGGCACAAAAAGATCGCGGCGCCAGGTCAACACATGGCTGACCCCGGTCAGCCGCCACAGCCGGTCGAGCGGAAATTTGTCGAAGAGCCGGGCGTAGCGGGCCAGCCGCAGTGGGCTGGCCCCCCACACATCCTCGACCCCGGCGCGCATGCCGTAGTCTTCATAGACCCGGTATTCGTTGTATACACGGCCAGGGGTTCCGGCCTCTGGGGGACGGACAGCCTGCTGAAGCGCCGCCACTTCGGGGGCGAGCAGCGTTTTGCGCGCCGGGCCAAAGGGGGCCCACTGGCTCTCTGCATGGGCCCAGAAGAGACTGGCGAAGGTGAGCAGCACCAGCAGCTGGGTGCGTGGCGGGGTCCAGCCGGGCAGACGCAAGAGCATGGCCAGGCCAGCGACTGTGGCCAGGGTCAGGGCGGCCCCCCCCAGAAACTGCAGCTGTCCGACTGCGCTCCGGCCAGGTAGCTGCCAGAGCAGGCCAAACAGATAGACAGCCGCAGTGGCCAGCCCGGCATAGAGGGTGGCCAGCCAGCTGCGCAGCGTCGGCGGCAGCAGCCGTACAGCCAGCATGCCGTATCCTGCCAGCACACTCAGCCCAAAAGCGACCAGAAAGGCGGCTCGTTCCTGACCTCGAAACAGATCAAACCCAGGAACATACTGGTAAAAGAACGGGTAGAGCGGACCGTTGCCGCCGTAGGAGAGCAGCAGGGCCACCAAGGCCAACCCACCAAAAAAGCAGACTCCCGTTCGGTGATGCAGCCTGTCCGGCTCTGGAGTGCCCCTCTCGACCGTCGACCAGTCTTTGCGCAGTGCTGCGGCACCTGCCGCCACAAAGCTCAGCCCCAGCCCGACCGCGCCGATGTAGAGCGGCGAGTACTCGGTCAGGACACCGGGGAGCAGCAGCTGCCAGGTGTCCTGCAGCGGAAATCCGCCGCTGACATAAGCGTAATCGACGTTGGCCCGCACGCTCTGCTGCACATACTCCAGGCTGGGCAGCAACTGGGGGGCAGCCAGCCCGACCGCCAGCGC
>CAIOHJ010000224.1 GCA_903858085.1 uncultured Chloroflexota bacterium | reverse complement strand
TGGAGAACACCGCACAGGGCATCTGCGGTGAGCGCTTCGCTCACTGCGGTCAGGTCAGCGCTGTCGGCAAAGAGCAGGGTGACAGTGTACCCATCTGCACACAGCTGCCTGGCCAGCAGCGCTCCCAGCCCGGAGCGATCTGCCAGAATCACCCAGTGGCCAGCTTTTTTTGCCGTTGCTGCGGCACTCGAATCCGGTACAGCTGGCGCAGCAGGGAGCCAGCTCACCTCATACAGATACCCTTCCACCTCTTTCCAGAGACACTGCGTACGCTGTTCTGCACGCAGGGCGTCCAGGATGTGGTTTACCAGAGTTGAATCGACACCCTGCAGATTGACCCGTGCGGCAATGCGTTCTGCCAGCTGCACATCGTCTGGCCAGCCATCTGGGAGGCGTGCCAAAGACTGCTGCCGGTTCTGTACATGTTCCACCCAGTAGCGCTGCCGCTGGAAGGGATAGGTGGGCAGCACAACCTTGCGCCGTGCATACCCCCGGTCGAAACCCTCCCAGTCAATCTGCACGCCCTGCACATAGAGCGCACCCAGGCTGCTCAGCAGCTGCTGCCAGTCGCTTTGGCCAGGACGGAGTGAGGGGAGGAGAGCCGTTTTCTCTGCCTCCTGACCATTGTTCCCTGCCAGGGCATCGAGAGACTGGCTGGCCATGCCGAGCAGGACAGGCTTGGGGCCGATCTCGAGCAAGATCCGGACACCCTGGCCGTGCAGCGTGGCCACGCCGTCGGCGAAGCGCACCGCATCGCGCACGTGGCGCACCCAGTACGCCGGTGTGGCGATCTCGTCGCCCGCCAGCCCGCCGGTCACGTTCGAGACCAGAGGCAGCACGGGCTTGCGGTAGCTGACCTGCTCCGCCACCCGCCGGAAGGGCTCCAGCATCGGCTCCATCAGCGGGGAGTGGAAGGCGTGTGAGACGTTCAGCGGCTGGCTCTTGACCCCTTCGGCAACCAGCTGCTCGGCAATGGCCAGAACCGCTGCGCTCTCTCCGGAAAGCACCGTGTTGCTGGGGCCGTTGACTGCGGCAATCGAGACCTGGGCTGTTCCGTCGTGCCCAGCCTGATACGCCGCAATCGCCTGTCGGACTTGTGCCTCATCGGTCTGTAGCGCAGCCATCACGCCGCCCGTCGGCAGCGCCCCCATCAGCCGCCCGCGTGCCGCGACCAGCTTGAGACCATCCTCCAGGCTGAAAACCCCGGCCACGCAGGCTGCGGCCAGCTCCCCCACGCTGTGGCCGAGGAGGAGCTCCGGCTCAATGCCCCAGCTGCGCCAGAGCTGCGCCAGCGCATACTCGAGCACGAAGAGCGCAGGCTGAGTGTTCTCGGTGCGGTCGATGGACTGCGCTTCCCCGCTGTAGCCCAGCAGCTCCAGCAGCGGTACTTCCAGCTGCCCGGCCAGCAGCGCGGCGCAGCGGTCGATCTCCTGTCGGAAGAGGGGCTCGGTCTCGTAGAGTTCCCGCCCCATGCCGCTGTACTGTGCACCCTGGCCGGTGAAGAGGAAGGCGACCCGCGGTGCCTCCTCCCGGTGAGTCCAGATGCCCTGAAGAAGTGCAGGAGAGGGCTCGCCCTGCTGAAAAAGTTCCAGTTTTGTGCTCAGATCCGCCGGGGATTCTGCGACAATGCCGAGCCGATGGGCGAAGTGGCTGCGTC
>CAIOHJ010000223.1 GCA_903858085.1 uncultured Chloroflexota bacterium | reverse complement strand
TGTTTCCTGCGCGCCTGGACACCCAGCCGCAGCTGCTGGTGACCCAGTTCGACGAGAAGACGGCAGCGGCCAGCCTGGCACTGGCACACCAGCTGCGCAAGGCTGGGCTGCGGGTGGATCTCTACCCGCAGCTCGACCGCTACGGCAAGCAGTTCAAATATGCCGACGACCGCAAAATCCGGTATGCGGCTCTGGTCAGCCCGAGCGAGCTGTCGGCAGGGGTTGTGGCTGTCAGAGATCTGGTCAGCGGCGAACAGGTCGAGGTGCTGCAAGGGGAACTGGTCACCTGGCTGCGCGAGCGACTGGGCTGATCCAACATGGATCTGCGGAGAGACAGGGAGGATGGTGATGAGGAGACAGCTGGCTTCTGTCAAACGAGCGCGCGCCGAACGGTATCTGTTGCTGACGCTGATCTTCTTTGCCGGGTCGGTGATCATCACACGTGTCTATCTCGAGTGGGCCAACTATCCGCAGATCGGCGGCGAGAATCTGCACATTGCCCACATGTTGTGGGGAGGGTTGCTGCTCTACGCGGCAGCGCTGCTGCCCCTGGTCTTTTCCAATCGGTGGGCGCTGACGGGAAGCGCGATCTTGAGCGGCGCCGGCATCGGCCTGTTCATCGATGAAGTGGGCAAATTTATCACGCACGACAACGACTATTTCTATCCCCCGGCTGCCCCGATTATCTACGCGTTCTTTTTGCTGAGTGTGCTGCTCTTTTTGTGGGTGCGGCGCCAGCGTTCGATCAGCGGGCGCGGGGAACTCTACCGGCTGCTGGAACGTTGGCAGGGGGTTGTCGACGGCGCATTGGAGCAAGAAGAGCTGGAGCAGGTCCGGGAGCATCTGGCAACTGCACGCCAGTCGCGTACCCCCCGCTTTGTCGAATTGAGCCAGCTGCTGGAAGGGTACCTGGCGCGCTACGAAGAGCAGCTGAAGGTCGTCGATCCAGGCTGGTTGCGGCGTGGCGAGCGCTGGATACTTGGACAGCTCCAGCGTGTTCGGCGCCGCAGCCACCGTCTTTTGCTGATGGGGCTGATGCTGTTCAACAGCTTTGCCATCCTGGCAGGGATCCTGCTGCTGCTCTACGCCATCAGCGACCCCTCTGCCAATTCGCAGGGGCTGTTGGGGCTGGTGGTCACGGCAGCCGAGGAACAGAGCGGCCAGTCCATGTTCTGGCTGGCTGTACGTCTGTTGCTGGAAGGGGCGGTCAGCGCGATATCCCTGGCCTCTTTGCTGTTCTGGCTGCTCCGACGCGAGGAGGCAGCCACCCGCGCCGCTCAGTTTGCCGCAGTTTTCTCGCTGTCGACGGTCACACTGCTCACCTTCTATCTGGACCAGTTTGGGGCGATCAGCAGCGCGCTCTACCAGTTAGGAGTCTTTCTGGTCGCTCTCTCCTACGACCAGTGGCATTTGACCCAGCACTTCAGGGACGGCGAAGCGTGAGCAGAGTGCCGAAACGAACCCAGACAAACCCCCCGACCGCCAGAACCAGGGCAGCATAGACGGGTTGCATCCAGGAGGCAGCAGGCACCAGGGCCTGTGCGAGGATCCCCGCCATGCCGAGCGCCCCGACCAGAAAAAGAGGGGCTGCGATCGGGCAGGCATGTTCGTGGCGGTTGGCGTCGATGGCGACCAGCATGGCGCCAATCGGGACGAGGAGAGCGCCAAACAGTTGCATGGCGTGGTAGGCGGGTTCGATGTACAGCAG
>CAIOHJ010000222.1 GCA_903858085.1 uncultured Chloroflexota bacterium | reverse complement strand
TGCATCGACCAGCTGCCGGCCAATGCGGGTGCCCAGCTGGAGACAGAGCTCGGCGCTGAGGGTCGCCAGGTTGGTATCCCGTGTCCGGGCAAGGCTATGCCAGGCAGCGAGGCGATAGACGCCGCTGACTTCTTCGAGCAAACAGGCGCGCACCCTGTTGATCTCTATCCCAAGGGCCAGAATGGAGCCGTGGGAGAGGACCCCAGTTCCTGCAGCCCCCCCCGATGGGCGTGTCGCCATTGTGTTATCTTCCCATCCACAACCGCCACCCTCGCTCGAGCTGTTGGCCGAGTTCGGTAGATTGGATCGCCTGTGTCCAGTAGGTGACTTCAGCGACCCACAAACTGAGGCGAGAGGCAAAGAGCCGGGCAAAGAGCGCGCCAGCAGCCAGCCAGAGCGCGCGCTGGCCCAGCCAGATCCAGCCGCGCAGCAGGCGCTGCACCCAGGCTGGCTGGCTGGTCAGATGCTGTGCAGGGTCGGTGACCAGGGCAACCAGGGCAGCGGCGGTGACCAGCAGGGCGACCAGGTTGCTGGCCAGCATGGCCCAGGGGGCTCCCCAGATCAGGCCATTCCGGGCTGCGTGCAGGAACTGGGGGCCCAGCGTCCCTTGAATCGAGCCAGTCAGGGCCAGCGCGGCGGCCACGGCGGCCAGGCCCAGCGCTGGCAGGGCCCCCAAAAGGCGCAGCGCTTCCAGCCAGCGGCTGGCAGGCAGGCGCAGGCCAGACTGGACCAGAATGCGGCCAAGACCTGCCACTGCCAGGATGGCTGCTGCTGCTGCAGGAGCCCACTGCCAGCGCGGTGTCCAGGGCTCAACGTGCAGCGCGGCGACCCAGGTCGATGCCAGGATCGACTGCCAGGTAACGACCACTGTGTAGCCGAGGAGGGCACCGACCAGCACATACTGGGCCAGGCGGGCCAGCAGATGGTCGCCCAGCAGCGCGCTGAAGATCAACAACGTAAAGACAAAGCCGACCCAGAGCCCGGCGCCCGCTGCCCAGCCGGCCGGCAGCAGCGCGTCAACGTTCACGGGGTCTCCCGGCCAGCCAGGCGGCAAAGTTGCCAAGCAGCACAATTGCCAGCAGTGTGAGTGCCCCGTAGCTCTGGCCCACAATTTGTCGGCGCAACAACGGGATATCGGCAGCTGCGAACGGCTGGCCCAACAGTTCGTTGTACTGATAGGCGCCGTCGAAGCCGCTGACCAGCCCGACGAGCTGTCCGCTCTCCAGATAAGGCCGCAGCGGCAGGTCGGCACCCGCAGCTGTCACCGCCAGCACCGGCACCCGGTTGCGGGGAGCCACCTGCTCCAGCCAATGCTGGACATCCTCAGCCTGCGCCGCCAGGAGCACGGCCAGGTCCGCAGGCTCTGCTGCCAGGAGCGGCAACACAGCGGCGCCGCCGGGCAGAAAACGGACAGAGGGCACCGCAGATGCGCGGTCAGGTGACGCCCAGAGAGTCCGTTCGGGGTCGATACGGCTGAGCAGACGTTGGGCAGTTGCCGGCCCGGCTGGGAGCAAAGAGGAGGCAGCGACCCGAGCCCTGCGGGCAGCCAGATGGCGCAACACCGGGCTGCTCACCAGCTCCATTTCGCCGACAGTCGCCGAATCAAAGGCCCAGAGCAGCTGTACCCGGGCGCCGGAGGGCAGGGCTTGGATGCTGTCAAAGCCGGGCTCGACTCCCGTCCAGCGTGTCGGCTCGTCGGCGGGCAGCGGCCATCCCAGCAGGAGTGGGGCGGCCACACCGATCGCCAGAATCCCAAAAATCCAGCGCAGCCAAAGAGAGGGAGCAGGGACGGGGAGGGGGGAGGAAGCGACCAGCGGCTCCTCGGCCATCAGGGAGCGCACACGGCGTAGCTTCTCGGCGGTCAACGCGGTTGCAGGGAGCGAAGGCTCGGTCTCCCCCCCCTCCTGGGGGATGGTGACCACTCGAATCGGGTCGAGCAGCCCCTGGAGAGCGCTGACCAGGCGTGGGGCGGGCAACGGTGCCTGCTCGCCGAGCAACGCCTGGTCAGCGCTCTCCTCTTCCAGCGGGACATCGTCTTCGCCGACAAAGCCAGGGTCCAGCCAGGGCTGGCTGGCCGCTCGGTCTGGTGTTGCCGGGGACGCAGGCTGTTGTTGCGGCGGGGTGGCGTGGGGGGCAGCCAGCAGGGCAGCGCCGCAGCGGTTGCAGAAGTGGGAACCTTCTCGGTTCGGCGTGCCGCAGTGTGGGCAGAGCACAGTTGCCATGGTCAAGGTTTTCCCAGCAGCAGCCTGGCACCGATCACGATCCAAGCCAGGCTGCCGCCCAGCAGAACAGCCCGCAGGGCAGCCATGGCTGGAACATCGAGCAACCAGCGGGCGGCGTTTGTCAGCGGATCCAGAAAACTGGCTGCGGCCGGGAGCTGCTTCTGGGAGAGCAGCCAGAGCGGCAACGGCGTCTGCACCAGCAGGAGGAGCAAAAATCCCGCCAGCATCCAGAGGCCGCCACGCTGCCCGATGCGCAGAAACTGGAAGGCAGCAGCGGCCATAAAAAAGACCAGCAGGGCAAAGAGCGCACGCTGGCCAGGGGCGATCAGAGCATCAAAGACCCATTCCAGCAACGGGCTGGCTGCCCCGGCCGGGGTGAGCAGCCCGGCACCAGCCACCGCAATCAGCACGGCGATCAGCAGCAGACTCAGCGGCCAATCCTGCTGGCCCAGAACGATCCGGCGGAGGTGCAGGGCGAGAACATTGACCACCCCCAGCAGCAGGCTTACCCCGGCCAGCAGCAGCACTGTTTCAAACCCAAGCACGCGCAGTGAAGCCGGGGTGCCGGGCAGGCGTTCGGCGCCGATCAGCAGCAGGGCCAGCAAAAAAAGCAGGGCCAGCAGCCAGTGGGTACGCGCAGCTGCAGACATCGCCAGGGCTCCGCCTGTCTCAACTCAACAAAGCGATCAGCAACAGCGCCACCGCGGTGACAAGGCCTCCCCAGGCAAGCCAGCCATCACGCTGGCCTGGGCGCTGAAAACGGGTGAGCGGGTTTGTATCCCAACCCTCTGGGGTTGCCGAAGCGCTGGCAGGGGCTGCATCGGGCTGGGCCCAGGCCGGCAGGTTGGCCGGGCGCTGGTAGAAGAACGAACGCCGTGTCTCCAGCGTGGTCTGGGCTGCCAGATGGGTCGCACGGTCGGGCGCCGAGTACAAAATTGCTGTGGGTGGCGTACGCGTCTGGGGGGCTGGCACCAGCCAAAGAGCTGCCAGCCAGAGTGGGCTGGTGCCCCCCAGCACCAGCGCCGGGGTCGCCCCATCCTGGCGCTCAGCGTCCAGCACTGCCAACGCCTGTGCAGCTTGGAGGCTGGCCAACCCATTCGACGACGCCCCTCCCCAAAAGACAGGGGATTCGCCGGTTTCCAGGGCGAGATCGAGCAGCCTGCGCCACTCGTCGGCGACACCCTGCGCCGGGCTGGACTGGTTCATGGCATCCCCCCGAGCTCTGCTGCATGGGCCAGGGACTGACGCAGCCGTGCCGTCGCGTCGGCGTCGTTGAGCAGTGCCGCCCAGCCGGCGACCTGCCCATACCCGAGCAGATCGGCTGCAGGCGCGGCGACCGCCAGCAGATGGCCAGCCAGAAAGCGCAAAGGCCAGTGCCCCTCCAAAAAAAGCAGGGCAGCCGACTCCAGATGCAGTCGGCTCAACTGCTCGACGGCGGCACAAATGGTCTGCTCTGTAGGCGTACTCTCGGAGAGACTGTCGGTCATGGGCTGGGTCCTTGCACAAGTTATCGCTGCGAATACCGTACAACAGGATCGCAGTGGCTGCAAAAAGTTGGACTGCCGCGAGCAGCAGGTCAGCGATGTTGTCGCAGTTCGCTGAACCCTTCACCGAGCGCCTGTTGGGTGGTGCCGATGATGACGAAAGCCTGCGGATCGTGGGCTGCAACCACCCGCTTGAGATCGCCGACCTGGGGACGGTAGAGGGTGCACATGACGATGGTGCGGGTTTCGCCCGTATACCCGCCAGTGGCCTGCCAGTAGCTGACACCACGGCCCAGTTCTGCAATCAGCGCCTGCGTGATCGGCTGGGGCCGCGTGGTGATCACCATCGCAGTGCGCGCCCGGCTCGGCCCTTCCAGAATAAAATCCGCGGCCTGCCCGCTCAGCAGCAGGGTCAGCATGGCATAGAGGGCGATCTCCCAGCCAAAGAGCAGGCCGGCCACGGCCACGATCGTGCCATCCACCAACAGGTAGATCTGGCTCAGCGACAGCCCCGTTTTGACCTGGATGATGCGGCCGATGATGGCGGTGCCGCCGATGGTGGCACCAGCCAGATAGATCAAGCCCCCGCCGATGCCCCCAACCAGCCCGGCGTAGATCGTGCTGAGCAGAATGTTGTCGGTGAGCGGCCACCGATCCAGCATGAGCACCAGATAGCGATTGGCCAGCTCGGTGGTTGTCGAAAACACAAGGACCGCCAGCGCAGTTGAAAACAAAAACCGCCAACGGCCCAGATAAAAAAAGCCCAGCGCAAACAGCGGGACATTCATGGCCAGGTAGAGAAGCGCAACGGACCAGCCGGTGAAATGGTTGATCAGAATCGCGATCCCACTCACACCGCCAGCGGCAATGTTGTAGGGAACCTGAAAGAGGCTGAAGCCGACCCCTGCGATCGAGGCACCTGCCCCGATCAGCACAAGCCGCCTGAATTCACCCAGCAATTTGGCCCAGTTGATTCGTCGCATGGCTGTTCCTTTATCACCTGCCCACTCCCACCTGTCCCTGGCACACAACACATTTTCTGCCGTATACAGTGTGTATGGTACCACGATGCGTCGTCTAAAACGACACAGACAGCACCTACAGAGAACCTGGTATTTTGTCAAGTCTAAAATAATGGGTAGCGTGTCCTTTGCGATCACATTTGACTCTCAAACACAAGGTGCCTCCCCAACACGCTAGCTATCAAATAACACTTGACAAAACACCAGGTGCTGTCGAGCGTGTGCAGAGTAACTCGAAATTCATTTCGAGTTCTAGGATTTGATCGAACGGTGTCTTTTCTGATATACTTTTTTACGTATCTGCCCGAAACTTTCCGAATATTTCTCCCGGTGGGGCAGAGGGTGCAGACGTCGTGACGTTCAGACTGTGGTTGTTGAAGCGGGAACCCGGCAGCAAACGGTGCCTTCAGAGACGTTTGTCTAGGTCCGAGGAAAGGGTGGAAGCCACCACCCACCTCATTTTCAGCGAATGGGCAAGTCGACAACATCGTTCAGACAAACTCATTGGAAGTTCGCCAGAATTCTATGGATTCAGAAGGGGTTAACAAGATGAAGAAACATTTGAGTTCCTTTTGCATGCTCTTTGTGCTGGCCATAGTGCTCTCCGGTTGGAGCGCTGCCAATACAGCATCGGCATTGCCCCGCTATGGCGGCTGGGGAATTGAAAAGACTGCGGCAGCCAAAGCATTGCCCCGCTACGGCGGCTGGGGAATTGAAAAGACCGCGGCAGCCAAAGCATTGCCCCGCTACGGCGGCTGGGGAATTGAAAAGACCGCGGCAGCCAAAGCATTGCCCCGCTACGGCGGCTGGGGAATTGAAAAGACCGCGGCAGCCAAAGCATTGCCCCGCTACGGCGGCTGGG
>CAIOHJ010000221.1 GCA_903858085.1 uncultured Chloroflexota bacterium | reverse complement strand
GGATCACAGAGCCCGTGCGATCACAGAAAAAGAGAGTGAGAAATGGCTGACGAGTCTGCAGGCCGTGGTGGCCTTGCAGGCGCAGTCCCCACAGACGCACTTTGTCAGTGTCGGCGACCGGGAAGCGGATCTGTATGAGTTGTTCCTGGTTGAGCAGCCCAGCACGGTGGACCTGCTGTGCGGGCCCTCAGAATCGCAGAACGGACCCCCCCGAACGCTCTCTGTGGCCAACGATGGCCGCAGCACCGTTGGCGGCGACGGTCCAGATCCAGGTCGGTGCCCGTGCTGGGCAGCCGACGCGCAAGGCGCAGTTGGAAGTCCGCTGGCGGGAGGTCACGTTGCAGCGCCCCAGCAAACGCCCAGCCAAAGACCAACCACCCACGTGCACAGTGTGGGGTGTCTGGGCCAATGAGCCCAACCCGCCCCCAGGCGCCTCGGCGGTCGAATGGCTGCTGCTGACCACGGTGCCCATCCACACCACTGCGGATGCATTGGAACGGCTGGATTGGTACGCTGCACGGTGGGGCATTGAGGTTTGGCATAAAATCCTCAAAAGTGGTTGCCGCATCGAGAGCCGCCAACTGGCCACCGCCGACCGCCTCAAACGCTGCCTGGCCCTCCACAGTGTCATCGCCTGGCGTATTCTGTACGCCACGATGCTGGCCCGCGCCTTGCCCGATGCATCCTGTGCCCTGCTCCTCGATGAGGCAGAGTGGCAAGCGCTTTACTGCCGCATTCACCGGGTTGCCACTCTCCCGGCACAACCACCGCCCTTGGCCACTGCAGTGCGCTGGATCGCACAATTGGGCGGTTACCTGAACCGGAAAGGCGATGGCCTGCCCGGCGTCACCGTGTTGTGGAAAGGCTTTCAACATTTGGTTGAGATCACTGATATGTACCAAATTATGCGTCCCTAATCGCTTGCCGCCGGCGATGCTCACCAGAACAAATGTTCTAGGTAAGGAGATGCCCTTACGGTCGGGGCTCCGAACAGGGAGTTGAAGTGAGCACGCCTCAGCAGACTTTTATGGCTGAGCAGGTACCAATTTTCTTGAGAAAAGCACAGACCATGCCCACACCGCAACCCTTTGCCAGCCCAAACCACGATCCACAACCGATCGATGTGCGTTTTCTCGTGCTGCACTACACGGCGGTCGACCGGGCACGCACGCTGGAAATTTTTGGAGATCCTGCTCGCAAAGCAGCAGCCCACCTTGTCATCGACAGAGAGGGCACCCTCATCGAGTGTGTTCCCTGCTGGCAGGGAACGGCGCTGCGCGGCTGGCATGCAGGGGTCAGCCGCTGGGATGACGGCGTCACCCAGTGGACGGCGCTCAACGACTTTGCGCTGGGCATCGAGCTGGTCAACTGGAACGGCAACCTCTTTGCCTACAGCGATGCCCAGTACGCAACCCTGTCGGCTGCGGTGGCCCATCTTCGACAGCACTATCCCGCGCTGCAGCGCGCAGAGGCCATTCTGGGCCACGAGCAGATCGCAGGGTTTCGGGGCAAGGCAGACCCTGGGTGGTGTTTTGACTGGCCCCGTTTCTTCGCAGAAAACTATCCTGGCCAGCCGGTTCCGCAGCGCGTGCCAGTCTGCCCGCCAGCGCTGCGGGCTGCGCTGGCGCGTCTGGGGGAAGTGGCCCCCCCTGCTGCTGCAGCCAACGCCTTCTGGGAACGGGTCAGCCTGGTCACAGAAGCTGCGCTGGCCCACCGCTGACCGATTGTTTTACTCCAGCTGCTGTTCCCGTCTATTCAAGTGGCGGCCCAGGGCACCCGATCAGGCGCTGGCAGGCGGCTGCAGGTTGAAGTAGACGGTGTACACCTCGTCGCGCACCTCGTACAGCGGAATCAGACGGACAGCTTGCTCCTGGCCACGAGTTCGATAGTCCCCCCGCCAGTAGCTCCACTCCCGTTCATTGTCTGGGACCAGAAACGTGCTGGGGCGGCTCGCTTCTCCGTACAGGGTCAGCCCGCTGATGCGGTGGTTGGGGCGGGCCGTATGGCTGCTGTTGTTTTTGCCGCGCACCTGGATCCGTTCCTCACCCGGGTTGAGGCCAGCCAGCACCACCGGCCCATCCATGAACCCCACCAGGTTGGGTTCGTCCGGCAGCGGCACTGCCACCACTGTTTTCGGGAAAAGCAGATGGATCCGATCGTTTTGCCAGATCCGGCGCAGCTCGACATAGCCAGAGGGCTCGCTCGCCACTGCGCAGCGTTCGCCGTTGCAGAGAATCTCCACCTCGCCGCTGAGCCACCAGGGCAGACGCAGACGCAGCGCAAACTCGACCGGCTGGCTGGATTGAACCTCCAGGGTGTAGGCCAGGCTGTTCGGGCGATGGGCAGAGGCCAGCTGCGCGTCAGCTGTAAGACGCAGACCAACCGGCTGCCCAGCCTGCTGCCACGCCAGCTCGCTGGGAATATACTGGCTCAACACCAGCCCCCCCTGCCCTTCATACCAGATGTGGTCGGTGTAGCGTGTCTGTGCCTGCACCAAAGAGCCATGACAACACCAGAAATCTTCGGTAGGAGAGCCCCACACCTTCTCGGCACCCGCATGTAACGGCAAAAAATAGGCAATCATCCCCGTCTCCGGGTGCTGCTGCGCCAGGATGCCATTCCACAGGTTGCGTTCCCAGTAATCCGCGTAGACAGCCTCCCCGCTCCAGCGCAGCAGGGAGTCGGCCAAACGCATCATGTTGTAGACTGTGCAATGTTCCTGGGTGCGCTGTCCCAGACGTGCCGACAGCGCACCGGGCGGCGACCAGACTTCCCCGTTGGTCTGCCCGCCAGTCACATAAGCGCCGCGCGCCACCACCCCGTGGCGCCAGTAGGCCTCCACGATCTGCCGCCAACGCGGGTCACCGGTCACCTCCCAGGCCCGCGCTGCACCCTGCACCTCAGGAATCGTCGTGTTCATATGCAGGTTGGTGAGCACTTCCTGTCCTGCCACCAACGGGTCAAAAAAGCGGCGCCGGTCGTACCGCTGGAGCAGTTGCTGGTGTTCTGCATCGCCGGTCAACCCATACAGATTGGCCCACACCTCGAGCATCCCCCCCGTCTCCACCTCCAGAATGGCCTCCATCTGCGCCTGGGTGAACTGGCCGCTCCAGCGGTAGAACCAGCGCGCCCACCGCACCAGAATCTCCAGCGCCTGCGCGTTGCCGCCGACAGCATACATCTCCCACAACCCCATCAACGTCTTGTGCAGGGTATAGTGGGGGGCCCAGACCGGCTTGCCGCGGGCCACCCAATCCAGATACTTCTCAGGGATAGAGCCTGCCCACTCGCCGCCATTTTCCTGTTGGCAGCGTGCCAGTTCGCTGACGATGTAGTCGGCTTTGCCCTTCACCTCCTGGTCGCCCGTCGCAGCCCCGATCGAGGCTGCAGCAGAGAGCCAGTGGCCCAAAAAGTGGCCACGCAGCTGGCAGCTGGGCGCCTCCCACCCCCAGTGGATCTCCTCCAGACGGTGGGCAGGGCTCCACAGCCCTGCCTCCAAATAGTGGTTCTGCAGCAGATTCTCGGTTTTGAGTGAGAGCATGTAGCTGCGATTGAGCTGATAACGCTGCAGAAAGAGGCCAGGCAACAGCTTGACCGTCCCTCTGCGGACAGGATGCAGCAAGTTTGTCATCGTCGGTTGCCTGTTCTCAGTCTCTGTTCTCAGTCTCTGTTCTCAAGCCGTACGGAACCAGACCCGCATTTCGCCCGGCTCGCGGTTGTCCCACGTCGCATAGGGCACCGCCACAAGCTCGACCGGCTGTGTGCTGGACGGGCGGTTGCGCCGGTAGAGGGTGTGGCTGTCCCAGCCCTCCTCGGTCACCAGCTGCCCCGGCCCGCGCAGCACCGCCACGCCGCCCAACAGCAGCGGCTGCTGGTCCACGACAAACGCAGCAAGCTGCGCCGGGTCCAGGAGCACACGGTCCAGATTGACGATCGGGTTGTCAGCCCCCTCCAGGCAGTAGACGATCGGGCCACGCTGCAGCGCCACCCGCCCCTGCATCTGTCGCACGTTCGGGTTGGCGTACACAGCCTGGACCGGCATGTCCAGCTCCAACGCCACCACGTCGCCGGAATGCCAGGTCCGCCGGAGTGCCACATAGCCGCTGCCGGCGGCGACGGTCTGCGCCGCAGCCCCGTTGACCTTGACTGTCCAGCTGTCGCACCAGCCTGGAATGCGCAGGTGAACGGCAAATTCCTGGGGCGCATCCAACTCCAACGTCAGCTGGATCGAGCCGTCCCACGGGTAGTTGGAGGCCAGCCGCACCTGCACGCTCTGGCCTGCCACCTCCATCCGGGCGCTGTTCTGGGCGTAGAAATGAACCCACAGCCCGTCGGCGCTGGTGGAGTAGAGGTAGTTGCCCAAACTGGCCAGGATCCGTCCTACATTGGGCGGGCAACAGGGACATTCAAACCACGGCGTGCGGTGGTGGGTGCCATCGCTGGCCAGCGGATTGACATAGAAGAAACTGTCGCCGGCCAGCGCGACGCCGCTCACAAAGCCATTGTACAGCGTCTGCTCGACGATGTCGGCGTACTGGCTGTTGCCGGCAAACTGCAGCAGCCGGTGGTTCCACAAAACCAGCGCGATCGAAGCGCAGGTCTCCGCATAGGCGGTTTCATCGGGCAGGTCGTAGTCGGTCGTGAATCCTTCGTTGTGGCGAGAAGGCCCGATCCCGCCGGTCAGATACATGCGCTGGTGGACCAGGTTTTCCCACAGCTGCTCGCAGACTGCCAGCAGCGATGGGTCGTTGTACTCGTGGGCAAGGTCCGCCACCCCTGCCATCAGATACATGGCGCGCACGGCATGGCCGACGACCTTGGTATGTTCTCGGAGGGGCGCGTGTGCCTGGCAGTATTCGTAGGTCTTCGCCCAATAGGCAAGCGGATCTTCTCCCCGTGCGACCGCTTCCAGATCGTAGTAGTGCGGGTTGGACTGCCCACGCTCTTCGACCAGGTATTTGGAAAGTTCCAGATAGCGGGCTTCTCCCGTGGCATGGAAGAGCCGCACCAATGCCAGCTCGATCTCAGGGTGGCCGCCGTAGCCGCGCCGCTGGCCAGGAGCAGGGCCAAATTCACGGCCGATGTGGTCCGCATAGCGCGCCAGGGAGGCCAACAGCTTGCGCTCGCCCGTCGCCTCGAAGTGGGCGACCGCCGCCTCCATCAGGTGGCCGGCACAGTACATCTCGTGCCAGTCGCGCAGATTCTTCCAACGCATCTCCGGCTGGATTGCCGTAAAATGGGTGTTGAGATAGCCGTCTGGCTGCTGTGCCGAGATGATCTTGTCCGCCACAGCGTCGACCAGAGCGGCCAACGCAGGGTCAGGGTGTGTCACCAGCGAATAGCTGGCCGCCTCCAACCACTTGGCCGGGTCAGAATCGCCAAAAATCAGCACGATGGGGGAGGGAACCTTGCGGGTAAAGTTGAGGTCGAACGCGCTCAACCGCCCGGTGTCGACCAGCATCTGGTACATATGCGGAATCGAAACTCGACGGTTGATCTCCTGGCGCGGCGCCCAGAACGGGTCGTCCAGTGTGACCTGGGCAAAAGGAACAGCTGTCAGTTGTCGTTGTGCAGATTGGGTTGTCATCGTCAAATCGCCTCTACTAGCCCTTCAGCCCGCTGAGGACAAGTCCGTCCACAAAGTAGCGTTGGGCAAAAAAGAACAGAAGGATCACAGGAAGAATCATCGCCGAGGAGGCGGCCATCAGCAAGTGCCACTGCGTGCTCATCACGCTGCGAAACGTCGCCAACCCGATCGCCACGGTGAAGTTGTAGTCAGAACGCAGATAAAGGAGCGGGCCAATGTAGTCGTTCCAAGCAGCCAGAAAGGTGAAGATGGCCACCGTCGCCAACGCTGGTTTGGAGAGCGGCAGCATGATGCGCCAATAAATCCCGTATTCGGTGCAGCCGTCGATACGCCCGGCGTCGGCCAGTTCCTCGGGCAGCGAACGAAAAAACTGGCGAAACAGAAAGATGTTGAAGGCCCCGCCCCCAAAAAAGAAGGGAATGGTCAACGGATGGAAGGTGTCGATCCAGCCAAAACGCGTGAACATGATGAACTGGGGAACCATCAACACAAAATAGGGGATCATCAACGTCGCCAGCACCAGCGCAAACCAAAAATCCCGGCCCGGAAAACGGATGCGGGCAAACCCGTAGCCACAAAAAGAGGCGGACAGCAAGATCGCCGCCAGGTTCAAGACCACGATCCGCAGCGTGTTCCACAAGTACAAGCCAAACGGCTTGTAGACCAGAGCCTCGACATAGTTTTCAGGACGAAAGGGGTCCGGAATCCATTCTGGTGGAAAGATAAAGATCTTCTCCAGCGGTTTGAAGGAGCTGACCACCAGCCAGACAAAGGGAAGCGCCATCACCACAGCCCCGATCGACAAAATTGCGACGATCAGGAAGCGCCACAGCCGTCTTTCCCAGACAACCCTGTGCAAGGGGGGGCGGAAACCAGCCCCCGAAGAAGCCACACGCTGTTTTTGTGCCATATCAATGCG
Source organism: uncultured Chloroflexota bacterium (assembly GCA_903858085.1). Classification (GTDB taxonomy): domain Bacteria; phylum Chloroflexota; class Anaerolineae; order Caldilineales; family Caldilineaceae; genus Caldilinea. The sequence continues at coordinate 8,199 of CAIOHJ010000221.1, read as the reverse complement.
CATCCTCGTAGTGCACGCGACTGCCCACATATTTGAAAACAAACAAGGTCAGCCCAACGACGACCAAGAACAACACCCAGGCCAGCGCCGCCGCATAGCCCATCTTCAGATTTTGAAAGGCGTTCTGATACATATACAGAACGTAGACCAATGTCGCATTCTGAGGCCCGCCGTTGGTCACCAGCCGTGCTATCGTGAAGACCTGGAACGAGCCAATGATCCCGATGATCAGGTTGAAAAAGATGACCGGGGAGACCAAGGGGATCGTGATGTGGCGCAGCCTGGCCAGCCGGCCCGCCCCGTCAATCTCCGCCGCTTCGTAGAAAACGTCCGGAATCCCCTGCAGGCCAGCCAGATAGATCACCATGCCGCTGCCAAACCCCCAGAGGGCGACCAGAATCAGCGCAGGCAACGCCCATTCTGGCTGCTGCAGCCAGGCGATCTTGGGCAGCCCCAACGCCCGCAGGGCAACGTTGGCCAGCCCATACTCGGTGTTGAAGATCCAGGCCCACAGCACAGCGTTGGCCACCGCCGGGACGATGCTGGGCAGATAGTAGATCGTCCGGAAGACGCTGATGCCCCGAATTTTGGTGTTCAACAGCAGGGCCAGGCCAAACCCCAAAACCAACCCGACCGGCACCGACACCAGCGTGTAGGTGGTCGTCACCGACAGTGAGGTCCAGAAGCGGTCGTCCTCCCACATGCTGACCAGGTGCTTTGCCCCCACATACTTGGGCGGTGCAATCAGATTCCAGTCGTGGACGGTCAACCAGAGGGCCACACCCGCCGGCACCAGAAACCAAAGCAGAAAGCCCAGGATAAACGGCGAGATAAAAATATAGCCCGTCAGGGTGCGCCGCCCAGCCAGTGTACGCGGCAAAAATCGTTCGAATCCGTGTGTACCCATCATGCATCGGTTGTCTTTGTGGATCAGGGACGCAGTTGATCAGAGTCTTCCAGGACCCGGCATCTGCACAGACGCCGGGTCCTGGAAGACTTTCAGGGCAGGGGTGTCTGGACACCCCTGCCTCCCAGTCTACCCCAGCACTCAGCCCTGCACAGCATCCTGCAGGATCTTGTTGGCGTTCGGCACGGCCTCGGCCATGGCCTGTTCCGCCGTGGCGTCGCCTACCCAGATCTTGTCCAGGGCTGGCGTCAGAATCTGATTGGCCTCGGCCCAGCCGGGAGGCTGGTAGAGCACACGGCCGTACCCGGTCAGGAACCTGGTCGGGATGTCCACATAGCCATCTGGATGGACCCCTTCGGTGATCCAGTTGGTCAGCCCCTGTTCTGTCATCAGGTCGGTCTGGCTTGGCAGCCACAACCCGATCTTGCAGAATTGGGTCTGGTAGAACGGTGTCGACAAGAAGCGCACCCACTGCCAGGCCTCTTCCGGGTGTTTGGTCGAAGCAAAGCCAGAGTGCAGATGGGCCTGCATGTCGGTGCCAGTCTTGGCCGACATCCCTGGCAGCGCGGCAGTGCCCAAGGTCGGCTTGATTTTGTGCATCCAGGAGAGCGCCCACGAACCGTCGACGGCCATCGCCAGCTTGCCTGTCTCCAGCATCTGGGTGTTGCTCATCCCCAGCGCCTCCATGGCGGTGCCTGCCGGGTTGACCCGATGCTTGAGCACCAGATCCGCCACATTCTGCAGCGCCTCGATCGCAGCAGGCTGGTCCAGGGCCAGCAGCCCGGTGCTGGAGTCGATCCAGTAGCCGTTGTTGCCGACGATGGCAGAGTGCAGCGGAATGGTCCAGTGCGGCCAGTCGACGCCGTAGCGGTCGATGTTGTCCGGGTCAAAACTGCTGTCGGTCGGGTGGTTGCCGTTGACATCGCGGGTCAATGCAATGGCCACCTCGACAAAGCGATCCCAGCTCCAGGCCTGTTCAGGGTCGTTGCTCGGCGGCTCGATCCCTTCTTCCGCAAAGATGTCGGCGTTGTAATAGATGTGGGGAGCCACCCAGCAGGATCCGATCCCATACCACTTCCCATCCTGCGAGCAGCGGTCCCGCTCCTGGGGCTCGATAAAATAGCTCTCAGCGCCCAGCAGCGGGTCGGCAGTCAGTGGGTCGGTGATGTCCAACAGCAGCCCATCTCGGATGAAGGTGCGGTAGATGTCGGAGCCGACAAAAGCGGTGTCGGGGGGTGTGCCGGCGGCAATATCGGTGAGCAGTTTCTCCAGATAATTCTCCGGCGTGTGCAGCCAGGTGACCTTGACGGTCTCCTGCTCTGACTCGAACTGGGCGATCGCAGATTTCACGCCCTCGTCTTCCTCGGTTGCGCCCCACCCCATGAAGGTGATCTCCGTGCGCCCTGCGCTCGGTGCAGCAGCCTGCCCACCAGCAGGGGCAGCGCCCGGTGCACAGGCTGCCAGCAAAGCAAGCCCGGTCAAGCTGGCGCTCGCCTGCAGGAAGTGACGACGCGATAAGGTGTTTTTGGTTTGCATACAGCTTTCTTCTCCCCTGATTCCTCTGAACAAAAATGCACGCTGCTGAGACAGAAACAAACTCGCCCGGCAGCAGAACGTCAGCGCCCTGCCGCCAAACGCCCCACACACAGCCCACCTCCACCAGATTTTGTCACTTTGGAGTCCGTGGTACACTGTACGCCAAAGTCCTGTCTTCGGCAAGCGGTTTTGTGCCATTTTTGTGCCAGAGATTGCCAACGTGAACGAAAAAGAGCTGACCGACAACAGCCCCGACCACCAGGCCGAGGCCTTTCAGAACGATGTGCGCACGGCCCTGACCCACCTGTACGACAATGCGTTTCTGCAAAGCCACCCCCTGACCTTGCTGCTGGCCAGCAGCGCTCCGGGCGATCGCCTGACACAGGCCCAGGCGCTGCGGCGTCTTCTGCTCGACTGCATCGAGCGGCTGCGCCCGCAGCCGACAGCCCCCAGCGATGCTGCTCGCGCCTACGCAGTGCTGACCTACCGCTGCGTCGACGGGCTGACGATCGAAGAGATCGAACGGAAGCTGGGGCTGAGCCGGCGCCAGACCTATCGGGAGTGGACCAAAGGAATCGAGGCCATTGCCAGCCAGCTCCAGGATCTTCTGCAGACAGCCCCTCCCCGCTCGGCCCCAGCGGCGCCCCTGCCGCCGACACGCCAGGAGCTGGCAGAAGCTGAACTGGCCCGGCTCAGCCAGGAAGCACGCTGCGAGGCGCTCGACCTCAACGAGCTCCTGCAGGGCGTCCGCCATCTGCTGGGCTCACGGCTGCAACGCCGCAAGATCGACATGACGGTGAGCGAGTTGTCCACAGCTCCCCCCCTTCTGGCTGACCGCACGCTGCTCAGACAGGCGCTGCTGAATCTCTTGAGCCACGCGCTCGACGTGCTGCCAGCTGGCAGCTGTCTGACGATCGAGAGCACAGAAGAGGCTGGCTCGCTCCAGATTCTGCTGCGCCAGACCTCCCACCCGCAGCCGATGGCAGCCCCCCCCACCCCCCTGCGCGAAGGGGTCGCCCTGACCGTTGCACAGTCGCTGATCGGCGCCCAAAATGGCCGCCTGACTCTCCACGGGGGACCCGACCTCTGGTCGGCAGAGATCGTGCTCCCCACCGCCCAAGCGCCGACAGTCCTGATCGTCGACGACAACCAGACACTGGTCGACCTCTTTCAACGCTATCTTGCGGGCCATCGCATTGTCGTCGCCGGGGTCTACCGAGGCGATGGCGTGCTCGAAGCCGTACGCCAGCTGCACCCACAGCTGATCTTGCTGGATGTCATGATGCCCCACCAGGATGGGTGGGAAGTCTTGCAGGGCCTGCGCCAGGCAGGGGTGGCCGTTCCGATCCTCGTCTGTTCGGTGCTGCGCGAGCATGAGCTGGCGCTGGCGCTGGGCGCCAACGACACCCTGGTCAAACCGGTCAGCCAGCCAGTGTTGTTAGACGCGCTGCGGCGTTGGCTGGGGACATTGTCCCCACTTGATGGATCGCATTCAACGCCATTTCGATCAGCTTGAGCAGTTCTCCCAGGGTGAACCCAGAAGCACTGCAGAGACGAAGCTCCCCTTCGATCGGGGCAATCTCCTGTTCGGGGCTGCGCACCGAGACCACAACCACTGGGATCGCAGCCAACGCAGGCGATCCGCGCAGCGCCTCGATCAATTGTTGCCCCCCCATCCCAGGCATGTGCAGATCGACAAAGATGATGTCGGGCGGCTGCCGGGCAGCGATCCCCAGCGCCTCGCCCCCCTCGAAGGCCTCCAGGACATGGACATCCGGCACCAGCGACCGCAGCATTCGCCCGATCAGCCGGACAATGTGGGGATCGTCGTCTACCACCAGAACGGCATGGGGCCGACAGCCGAGCCGGGCCAGCACATACGCCACATCCTCTCGGGTCACCGGCTTGGGCAGGTAATCGCTGGCACCCAGCGACAGACCATACTGGTGTACGCTGGGCAGCGGCGTCACCAGCAGCGGCAAGGCGTCAATCCCCCCGCTTTCTGCAGCCAGCCCCTTCCATTCTGCGATCCGACTGCTCTCGACAATCGCCAGGTCCGGGAGCGACTGGCGCAGCAGCTGCTGGGCAGCCCTGACATTCTCGGCCAGCACAAAGTCACAGCTGTCGATCTGCCTGCGCAGCAGCGTCAGGGCGCGGACGTCGTCGTGCAGCACGAGGGCCAACGGACGGGCCTTCGCATCGTGCAACGCCTGCGGAATTCGTACCTTCGACAGTGGCAGCCGTTCCTGGGTGTTCGGGCGCGGCAGGGCAAACCCCACCGTCGTCCCCTTGTCTACCACGCTGTCGATCCAAATCCGCCCCTGGTGGAGCTCGACAAATTTCTTGCTGACCGCCAGCCCCAACCCACTGCCGTGCGTCAGCTCCTCTTCGTCCAGACGGTCAAAGGCCTCAAAGGCCCGGGTGAGCTTTTCAGGCGCAATCCCACGTCCGCTGTCCTGCACCAAAATCGTCACCTCTGTTTCCGAGAGCACGGTGGCGATCCGCACCCACCCCTGTTCGGTGTAGCGCATTGCATTGGTGAGCAGGTTGAGCAAAACCTGACGAATCCGCACCCGATCCAGGTCGACCGGACACGCCGAAGAGGCTCTCTCCAGCTGCAGATCCAGGTGGCGCGCCTCTGCGAGCCCGCGCACAATCTCGGCAGTTTCCTGCAGCAGGGCATCGAGGTCGACGCGCTCCTTTTGCAACACAAAACGCCCCGACTCGATCTGTGAGAGATCCAGCACATCGTTGATCAAGTCCAGCAGATGACACGAACTGCGGTAGATCGCCAGCATATCCCCGCGGTACTCCCGCGGCAACGGGCTGCCGCCATAACTCTCCGGGGCGGTCGTCATCATTTCGCTGAAGCCTACGATCAGGTTGAGCGGGGTACGCAGTTCATGGCTCACATTGGCGACAAATTCTGATTTGAAGCGATAGGCCTTTTCAGCAGCCTCCTGGGCAAAGGCCAGCGCACGGTTGCTGCGTTCGAGCCGAGAGAGCGCCAGATCCAGGCTGTGCAACACCCGCTGCAGCTCAGAACGATGGTCGCGCGCCTCCTCGGCGCTGCGCTGGGCATGGTCGGTCATGTTCAATGCCCATTCCAACGCAGTGAACAGCCTGCGGGTGCTCAGCCAGGCGGTGACAGCGGTCAGCACCGTCAACAGCACAGGCGGGACCCGTTCTTGGATGGGGAACCCCTCCCCCATCGCCAGAATGGTCGCCAGCACAGCCACCGTCGTCGCTCCCAGCCCCACCGGCCGCGTGAGCGGCGCCGCAACCAACACGACCAGCAGATAGAGCATCAACAAGCTGCTGTCGCCGTAGGTCGACACAACGACGCAGATTGCAGCCAGCAAACCGACAAGATAGACCGCAACCGCCATCTGCTGATAGGGTTTGGCCAGCGTGTAGGCTGTGAAACTGAAGAGAGCCGTGATCCCCAGCAGAAGATAGCCCTGCGCCACACGGCCGCTGTCAAAAAGCCCCAAAAAACTGGTCCACCCCCACGCCAAGACCAGAGTGGTCACCAGCAAAATCTGAAGCGCTTCGCCGACAAACTCGGCAAACACCCTGTTTCTCTCCGCCCCCTGCCGCTCCGCCTGTTGCTCCATGGCACCTTGCCCTCCCCCATAGCCGCTCGTCCAGGCGAGCAGAAGTCCATCGGCCCTGATGGCGCAGCAGAGAGAGCGCTACACATCGCTCTCCACAACCACCGGCTGATTTGCGCCGACGTGTACTAATCGGCCAGCAGCTGCCGGGCCAGCCACGCACAGCCCAGCAGAGCGCCGTCGGTGTCCAGCTGATTCTGCAGAATGCGCACCCGGGACCCTACCGAGCGAAACGAATGGTGGGGGACAGTTCGGCGTGCGGGTGCCAGCAACAGCTCCCCGCAGCGCGCCACAGCCCCCCCCACCACATAGCAGTCGATGTCCAGAAGCATGGCCAGAGAGGCCACCGCAATCCCCAGCGCTTCGCCAGCATCTTCGAGGATGCGCACCGCCAACGGATCCCCCTGCTGGGCCAGCAAAGCGATCTGCTGGCCATCCACCCCAGGGTTCATCTCCAACACAGGATTCTCCCCACTTTGCGCGGCCGCATAGCGGCGTGCCAGCCATGGACCGCTCAAAAACGTTTCCACGCAGCCGCGCGACCCACACGAACACCGTTCCCCCCAACGGTCCAGGGTCGTATGGCCGAATTCACCCGCAGCATTGTGCTGGCCCCGGTAGATCTGTCCATCCGCCAAGATAGCCAGGCCGACCCCGGTGCCCACAATGATGTAGACCATACTCTGCTCGCCGCGCCCTGCCCCATAGTGAAACTCTCCCAGCCCGGTCGCCTTGGCATCATGGTCGACACAGACAGGGACCCTCAGCCGCTCCTGCAGCCGAGCAGCCAGCGGCAGATGGTGCAGCCCTGGGATATTGGGAGGATCGAGCAGCTGCCCTTGAAGGTGATCGACCGGTCCTGGGGTGCAGACCCCCACAGCAGTGACCCGGCCCGGCAGTTGCTGCTGCAGCTTCTCGATCGAGGCAGCGATTCGCTCGACAATCGAAACAGGGCCCAACCGATCCTCGGTCGGAAATCTCTGGCGAACCCGGATCTGGTTGTCTGGCCCGATCAGCCCAACCTCAGTTTTGGTCCCCCCCAGATCGACCCCAACGACCCAATCGACCATTGTCTACGCTCCGATCAGCTGCGCGCCCAGCGCGGCCAACAGCATATCCTCTTCTTCAGGCAGCCCGCTGACCCCGACACCGCCCACCACTGTGCCCGCATAGACCAATGGGAGCCCGCCCCCCCACGCTGTGTAGCGAAGATCGCCGAAATTGCTCATCGGCCACCCTTTTTGCTGCGACGAATCGCCGACCGCACGGCTGGCGTTGCGCTCACGCGCCGCAGTGAACGCCTTGTTGATCGCAATTTGAATCGACGGCAGCTTGCAACCGTCTGTCCGTACAAACGCCAACAGTTCGCCATGTGCGTCTACCACCGCGATCGCAGCGCCTTTGCCCTGTTTTTCGACCTCGGCCCGAATCCCCTCGACCACCCGCAGGGCATCCTGGCAAGAAAGTTGATACTGTGAATACATGGTCTCTGCTCCTTTATGAAATGTCTTCAAGATAGCCGGTTTCGATCGGTTCAGGCCACAGGGCCACGTTGGTTGTTGTTTGCAGGTGCAACGTCGCTGGAAAGCGCTCCTCCCTCTTTTTGGCAACAACGCTCCCAAGCAGCGCTGCCCAACCCGAACAGCAGCACCCAGCTCCACATCAGATCCGGCAGCGCATAGCTGGCATCGATCAGCCCATGGGCCAGCCCTGCAGCCGCTGCGGCCAGACAGCCCACTGCCAGCGCGGCCTCGCTGGTCGAGCGCTCAGACGCTGCTGCGCGCAGCCAGCGCCCAAGCTGGCCCATCCCTGCTGCCAGCCAGCCTCCGCCCAGCCCCAGCCCGACCAACCCCAGCCGGGTCCACCAGTCCAGCAGCAGATTGTGTGGGTGGTTCAGATTGGGTTCCTGCCAGGCTGACGGCAACAAATAGACGCTGCGGTACGTGTAGAGAAAGTGATCCGGCCCGACCCCCAGCCACCAGTGGTCCAGGGCCATCTGCCAGGCGCTGCGCCAGAGCTGGATCCGTAAAAAACCGGTGCCTTGCTCGAAATCGAACAGACGCTGAAAACGTTCGGTGGCTGCAAACGGCACAAGCAGCAGCAGGCCCACGATGGCCAGCCCCCCCAGGAGCGCCAAGGGTC
>CAIOHJ010000220.1 GCA_903858085.1 uncultured Chloroflexota bacterium | reverse complement strand
TTTTTGACCCGGCCCAGGTGCGCAGCGCCAACGCCGCCATCTACAAATACAACTTCATTCCAGTCATGGGAGAGGTATACAACCCCTGCCGCATCTACTGCCTCAACGACGAAGGCGGGCTGGTCATCTGTGCCTGGCCCAAAGGCGTGAGCAAGCCGACGATCCCTGCCCCCTACTCGCAGGAGACCATGAACGGCTTCGAGTATGCCGCTGCAATCCATATGATCATGGACGGGCTGGTCGACGAAGGCATGCGCTGTGTCGAGGCGATCCGGGCCCGCTACGACGGCGAACGGCGCAACCCTTGGAACGAGTTTGAATGTGGCAGCAACTACGCCCGCTCGATGGCCGCCTATGCGCTGCTCAATGCCTTTTCTGGCTTCCAGTTCGATATGGTCCACCAGGAGCTGGGCTTTGCCCCGGTCCGCCTGCAAAACGGCCACTTCCGCTGCTTCTGGTCGCTGGACAGCGGGTGGGGAGAATTCCACACTTCGGCAGAGTCAGCCCAGATCCAGCTGCTGTACGGCACCCTGACCCTGCAAAAGCTGTCGCTGGCCGGCCCCCAGAGCATCCAGTCCGTACAGCTTGGCGGCCAGTCGATTCGCTTTACCCAGCACGGGACGACACTCGAATTTGCCGAGCCAGTCGAAATCCCGCAGGGAGCTACCCTCGACGTGCACTTCACCGCCTGATAAACGTCGGCGCAGACAACGCGTTGATTCCGTGACGCAATCTGCTCGAGTGTGCACTCCACAATTCGACAGATTGCGTCACATGAATTTGTGAATTTCTCTGCGCCGCCCCTGTACCGGGGCGCAGGCTCCGCCGCGACTCGCTGGACAAACCAGCCCTGCAGTCAAGACCCTGGACGACTCCTGCGCCGAATGGCTCAACGCCCTCCCCCCGACCGTCAGGGAGAGCTCTTCGACTTTCTCACGGGCTCCCTTCCACTCCCTGCCCACCTGACGCAGCGCCTCCCGCGTCGCCGCCAATTCTTCCGCCAACCGCTGGTTTTCTTGCGCACGCCCCATCCCCCCCCAGCCCTACACGAAAATTGCCGCCCATCCTCTGTTGAAATTGTACAGCACGCCAGACCATGCTATACTGACGAACAGGATGGGCTCCTAGCTCAATTGGCAGAGCAACGGCCTTTTAAGCCGTGGGTTCTGGGTTCGAGTCCCAGGGGGCTCACTACAGCTGACATCGTCCCCTCCCGCAACGCGGGTCTGGCACCCGTCCAGGTCTCTTTCTCAAGCGGCCTCGGGACATAGATCCGCAGCAAGGTAGAGCAGACGGACAAAACGGTCTCCTACCCGCACGCGATCGCTGGCACCAGTCAGCGCCAACCCCTGTGCTTCCCAAAATTTGAGCGCCACAATGTTGAATTGTTCGACCCCCGTGCGCACTTCCTGGATCGAAGCGCTGCTCGCCAGCCAGGGCTTGAGCAACGCCCAGGCCTGGCTGGCAATGCCCCGACGCTGCAGCGAGCCGACCACCATCAGGTTGCCAATGTAGGCCACACCGGCCGCCGGCCAGTGCAGACGAAAATCCAACACGCCGATCAGCTCGGCACCCGCCTCTGGGTCCTGCCGGTCTACCCGGCGCAAGATGCCCAGCAAAGTGCGGCCAGGAGTCTGCGAGGCAGCCGCCAGCTCCTGGCTGGCATGCTCTGGA
>CAIOHJ010000219.1 GCA_903858085.1 uncultured Chloroflexota bacterium | reverse complement strand
GCGTGGCCGCCGTTGCGGGCATAGTCGTACGTTGCCTGTCGGTTGAGTCTGTCGGCCATCACCATGAAGTCACGAACCATCTGTTGGTAGGCGTTGCTGCGCATTGTGTTTCTCCTGTTGTGCGTAAGGGTCTGTGTGACCCAGCGGTTTGTCTTTGATGCTTTTTACTATAGCGAAGGTATGTTAGAAGAACGCATGCGCGCTGTTATGAAACAGTTTGTAAATTGTCAGAAAAGTGTATGCGCGGGTCGGGGGTCCGCTGCCCCCGCTGTGAAGTAGACCGAGTGGCCAGGCAGATACTGGGGGAGGGGGGGGCGTGTGGTAGACTACAGGGAAGTGAATTGGCGTGGATGCCAGGCCGGCAAGCAACCGAATGCAAGATTGAAGGACGAGCGACTATGGTCAAAGTGCTGATCAGCTATGACATGCAGCAGGGGAAAGAGCAGGAATGTCAGGAATACCTGGTCAACAAAGTGGCCCCAGTGCTGGCAAAGATGGGGTTTCAGTTCTCAGAAGTCTGGTACACGGTCTGGGGCAGTTCCCCCGAAATTTTGGGGGGCGGCGAGGTTGAGAGCCTCGACAAGGCGCGCACCATTTTTCAGTCGAAAACCTGGGAGACGCTGGCCGAGGGGTTGGGGGCGTTGACAGACAACTTCAAGCTGCGCATCGTCCAGCCCCACCCGGAGTGACGCCTGCTGTGGCTGCTGCCCCTCCCTCCCCTTCCAGGCCGATTGCCCTGGTCGTTTTTTTGGAGAATGTCGGCCATATCAGCGGTCTGGCGTTGCCGGGCTGGCTGATGGCCCTCATCGACTGGAGCACAGAGGAATATGCCAAGCTGTTGTTGCGCCTGTATGGGGCCTACCGCTGCTACGACCGGGTGATTGTTCTGGAGGATGCAGCGGCGACCGGGCCTCGTCTGGTGGAGAGCCTGCTGCAGGCCAGCCAGAGCCACACCGTCGACCTTCTGCTGCTGGCCCATGGCCAGAAAGGTGTGATCGTCGGCCATCGCGGCCAGGAGCGGGTGGGGCCCGAAACATTCAGCCTGCTTCAACAGATTCGCAGCCAGTCGCCTGCACGGCTTGCTCTGCGGGTTGTCTACGGGCTCAACTGCTATGGTCTTTCTCTGGCCGGGCAATGGCTTGCCCTGGGCGCCCAGAGCGTCAACGGGGCGGTCGGGGTCAACTGGTTTCCCGAGCCCAGCCTGTCGGTCTTTCTGCGTTGCTGGCTGCACGGAGCCCCCTTCAGCGTCGCCGTCGCCCGCAGCTACGCGGCCGCCAACCGCTGGGGGCGCCTCCTCTCGCGTTCGCAGCAGCTCGAGCCTCCCTGGATCCGCAGCAGCCAGCAGGTTGTGGTTGGGGTCAGGGATGTCACCGTGCACACCCGACTCCCAGAAGCAGCAGGGCAGGAGAGCTAGCGAATGGCCCGCTGGTAGGTCAGGTAGTAGGCGACATGGATGCCGTAGGTGCGTTTGGTGAGATCACCCAGGCCTGCGCCGCGCAGCACATCGCTGGGAAGCCCTTCGACCTTGACGCTGTAGGCGTACCCGGCGGCATACATCTGGTAGTTGAAGCCAAAATCGGGGGCAGGTTTGTCTTCCAGAGCAGCTGTGTGGCTGCCATCTCCCCAGAAGACAGTCACCGGCTGGTTTTGCACCCGTTTGCCGTTTTCGTCCACGACATCGACATAAATATGGTGTTTGCCGCCAGCCTGTTGTTCGTCTTCCCAACGCACCTCCACCAGCCGCCAGTAGGGTTGGCCGGGTTGCACCTGGGCATCTTCGATAGTCACCCCGAGCCCCGGGAGGCGGCTGTCGAGCTGGCGCGGGGCGGCGGCGGCCACGACCGCCTCTGGGGTCGGCGTCGGCTCTTCAGGGGGGGGCAACTGGGCCACAGCGGGCTCGGCCTGGACAGAGGTCTGGGCAAAGGTCTGGACAATGACCGGTGTAGGGGTCGGAGAGGGTTCGGGCGTCTGGGTGGGGGTCGGCGGTGAAGTGGGGGTCGGCGGGGGGGTCGCGGTCGGGAAAGGGGTGTAGGTGGGGGTCGGCGGCACCTGGGCGTCGGCCAGCCGGAGCCGTTCGGCCTCGTCGGCCGCAGCCTCGGCGATCTGGACGCTGCCGCTGGCATAGACCGAGTCGAGCGCGTTGTCGAGCGTCGCAGCGACCGCGCGGCTGGC
>CAIOHJ010000218.1 GCA_903858085.1 uncultured Chloroflexota bacterium | reverse complement strand
GGTCGTAGATCTTGGCCTGTTCCAGCGCCACGATGCCCAGCCCAAGATAGGCCCGGCTGTACTCCGGCTTGTGTTCCACGGCGGCCCGAAAGGCCTGCTCGGCCTCAGCCAGCCTGACTGCACGCGCCGGGTCAGTCGGCAGCGCCTGACGCACCCGGGCCGCCCCCAGCAGCATCTCTGCCACAGCCAGCCCGGCGGCATCTTGTTCCTCCTCGTTCTGCCTGGCCGACCGCCCAAAATGGTAGGCAGCATCCTCGTACTCTTCCTGAAAATAAAAGCCCAGACCGGCTATCGTCTGCCCCAGCACAGCCAGCCGGGCGCCCAGCACGCGATCGATCTGCCCCAGATCTTCGTTCGTCAGCGTCCTGCAGTCCAACTGTGGCGGCAGCTCAAATTCGATCGGCAGCCCCAGTTGGCTGGGACCTGCCAACTCGCCGCCGTACTCAAAACCACGCACCGTCTCCGGCACATAAAAGGCCGGCTGCACCGTGTAGTGGGAGGCCGAGGCCGTCATCACCCCATAGACCACGACTGTCGCCCCAAGCTCTTCCGCCAGCTGCGGCACCGCCTTCTCATCGACCTCCCCGATCGCAGCAGGCCCGCGGAAATCCGAGACAATTCGTTCCTGCGCCACCCCGGCCGGCTGGCGCAGGGTCTCCTCGAAGAGCTGGTTGACCCGCTCGGCCACACAGCGGTCTTGGCTGTCGCCCACAACCGAAAACCCAGCCAGAGCCAGGTTGAAGGCGCCGAACGCAGACATCGGCACAAGCGGTTCTGGGGGGATGGCGCGCCACCCGTAGACGGCGAGCAGCAGCAGAACAACCGCACCGGCAGCGGCCAGCAGCCAGCGCAGCCAGTCCACCGGCTCCCGTGGGCCAGTTTCGTACGCCAGCGCCGCATCCAGCAGCGGCTGGCGTTGTTCGTCGTAATGGCCCGCAGCCACTGCTGCGACCTGGCTGACTTTGCCCTCGCGCGCCGCCTGCGTCAGCACTGCGCTCCAGACCTGCACCGGCGCCCCCCTGAAATCAATCTGCGTGCTGTCCAGTTCAGCGTCGTCCGCCACCATGCGAATGCTGTCGGGCTCCACAAACAGACCGACCAGAATGGAGCGCAGTTGGCTGAACGCCTGTCTCCGGGTCAGGCGTGGGGGGGGAGTGGAACAAAAAGGGTCGACCACCGTCACTCCTCTCTGGCTCTTGGTGTCTGCGTCTGGGCGCGCACCTTCCCTCTGTGAAACGGAGGATCGCTGTTGACTGCGCAGTGAACACTATACAGTATAGACGCAGATGGCGCCGGACACAACCTGGCCTTGGGGGGCAAGGCGGCTCTCAGCCGAGCGCCCGGCACGAACGCCGGACAATCAGCGATGTGCTCAGGTGGTAGGTGACCGGCTGGCTCTCCAGACTGCTGGGACCGGCCAGCCGACGCCGCATCAGATCCACCGCCAGGTGGGCCATTTCGTCGACCGCAATCCCCACCGCCGTGATCGGCGGGTTCCAGGCTGTCAACCATTCGGTGTCGTTGTAGCCGACCACCGAAATGTCGTCAGGAATGCGCACCCCTGCCTGGCCGATCATCATCAGCGCACCCATCGAAATGCGGTTGCTGCCCGCAATCAGCGCAGTCGGGCGTCGCGGCAACGCCAACAGCTCTGTCGTCGCCTGCTCGCCGTGCTGCCGCGTGAACGCACCGACCTTCAACAGTGCCGGGTCGTCTTCCAGCCCCAACAGACGCACTGCACTCTGATACCCCAACAGCCGTTCGCTGCCAGTCGTGATCCCCGCCGACCCGCTGATAAAACCAATACGGCGATGGCCCAGCTCCGCCAGATACTCCACCGCCTGGTGCATCCCACGAAAATTGTCCGGCAAGACCGCATCCAATACCGTTTTCTCGCTCTGCCGGTTCAATTCGACAACCGCCACCCCCTGATCCACCAGTTTCCGCACCCAGACCGAGTTGCGCGCCTGCGCCGGATGGGTGTAAAAAATTCCGTCCACCCCCTTCTGATGCAGGATCTCCAGACAGATACGGTCGATCTCGGCTTCTTCGTTGTTGACACAGAGCACCAGCTCCTCGCCTGCGCCGTGCAACACCTCCAACAGCGCATCGGCCAGCGCCGTGTAGAATACATTCGCAATGTCTGGGATGATCAGCCCAAACAGTCGGCCGCCAGCTGCGGCCTGTGCGCGGTGGCCGACACGATAGCCCAGCTGCTCGACCGCCCGGTGCACTTTGTCCGCATTCTCGGCGCTGAAATACCCCTTCTGGTTCAGCACACGGGAAACCGTGCTCGGCGACAGCCCTGCCGCCTTGCCCACATCCACAACCGTAACCTCCTGCTTGCGCCGCATGATCCTTTCCTTCTCTCGCAGCCCCCTCAAGGGTCGATGTGAAAATAAAAAAATAAATTTTCACAATGCATTCTAGGGCAGGCCGCCAAAATTTTCAAAAATTGGCGCGAGATGGCGCTCTGGATGCAAAATTTTGCCCGATCGTCCTTGACTTTTCTGAAACAATTCGATATGATGGGGGTGAAATCGGCAATAAAATAATTTTTTTTTCAGATATTTTCTGTCTCTGCTGTGCTGTTCCGGTTTTCGAGCCGTCTTTTCTACGTTTTTTAATTTTTCACCTTGTTGGAGGAGTTTCATGAGACAAGCAATTCGTGTTGTTGCCCTGTTTTTGCTGCTTGCCCTGGCGGTCAGCGGCTGCACTGCCGTGCCCGCTGCACCTGCTGCCCAGGAAGCAGCGGGGAGCGGCGAAGCGGTGCAGCTGAGCGTGATCCACTATTTCAGCGACACGCTGGGCAAAGAAGCCATGTCCAAAATTTTGAGCGGCTTCAACGCGGCCAATCCAGCCACAGAGGCGCTCGACAACTCAGCGGGCCACGAGGATTTCAAGACGCAGATCCTGGTGACCCTTGCTGGCAACAACCCGCCCGATCTCTTTTCCTACTGGGCCGGCGCGCGCACCCAGTTTGTCGTCGACGGCGGGCGTCTGGCACCGATCGACGACCTGTGGGCCGCCAACGACCTGGATTCGATCATCCCAGCCGGGATCGCAGCAGGTGCTTCCACCTACGGCGAAAACAAGTATCTCATCCCGATCGGCTACCACTATGTTGGCATGTTCTACAACCCAGAGGTGATGGCCGCAGCAGGTGTGACCACCCTGCCCACAACCTGGGACGAGCTGATGGCCGCCGCTGAACAGCTCAAGGCCGCAGGCGTCACCCCGTTTGCGCTGGGTTCGATGAACCGCTGGCCCGCCCAGTTCTGGTTCGACTATCTGATGTTGCGCACCGCCGGCCCTGACTACCGGGCTCGGTTGATGGCTGGCGAGGCTTCCTACACCGACCCCGAGGTGATGGCCGTCATGGAGCTTTGGAAGTCGCTGGTCGACGCCGGCTACTTCGTTGAAAACGCCAACGCCTACGACTGGACCGACGCAGCCGACCAGGTCGCCAATGGCCAGGCCGCCATCACCCTGATGGGCACCTGGATCACCGGCTACTGGAACGGCAACGGCCTGGTGCCCGGCGAAAATTATGATTTCTTCCCCTTCCCGTCGATCGAGGCAGGGGTGCCCAACGCGGCCCTGGGGCCGGTCGATGGTTTTGTCATGACCGCGGCCTCTGCCCACAAAGCCGAGGCAGAACAGCTGCTGATGTACCTGCTCGACCCCCAGGTGCAGGCAGACTGGGCACAGGCCCAGGGTGCCCTGGCCCCCAGTCTGCAGGTCGACCCTGCCATCTACAATGTTGTGATGAGCAAGGCCAACGAACAGGTGGCTGGCGCTGAGGTCTTTGCCTTCAACTATGATTTGGCAACCACCCCGCCGATGGCCGAAGGGGGGTTGAACATGTTTGCACAGTTCATGAACGACCCTTCCGGCTACGCCGACTACCTGGCTGAAACCGAAGCGGTCGCCGCCGAGGTCTTCGGCCAGTAACCGGCGAGGGGGCAGAAGCAGCCGGCAATGTCTGCGACGCTCTGTTGGCCGTTGGAATTTCCCTGGCCAGCAGAGCGCCCAATGTTGCCGGCTGCTTCTGCCCCCTCCCTGCATCACCCCAGATTGAAAGGCACCTATGGCACGCGCACGCTGGACGATCCTCTTCCTGACACCGCCCCTGGCAATCTACCTGACCATCGTCCTGGCACCGCTGCTGGTCTCCTTCTACTACAGTCTGACCGACTGGAACGGCTTCAACCCAAACTACAACTTTGTCGGCCTGGACAATTTTCTCAAAATCGGCCGCGACCCCCTCTTCGCCAACGCCATCCGCAACACCGTTGTCTGGATGATCCTCGCCCTGCTGCTGCCTTCACTGGCCGGGCTGACCGCTGCTCTTGCGCTCAACGGGCGCGGAACCGCAGGCAATTTTTACAAATCGCTCTTCTATCTGCCCATCTGCCTCTCCCTGGTCGTGGTCGGCCAGGTCTGGATCTGGATCTACCACCCCGACTGGGGGCTGCTCAATGTCGTCCTGGCCAGGGTGGGGCTCGAATCCTGGACCCAGGCGTGGCTGGCCACCCCCGAAACTGCACTGCTGTCGGTGATCGTCGCCTGGACCTGGCAGCAGACCGGGCTTGCAATGGTGATCTTTCTTGCCGGGCTGACCGCTGTCCCCAAAGAATTGACCGAAGCCGCCGAAATTGACGGTGCTACCTACTGGCAAAGCCTGCGCAGCGTGGTCATCCCCCTGCTGCTGCCCGCCACCATCGTGGTCATGGCCCTCGCCATTATCAACTCGCTCAAAAGTTTCGACATCGTCTTTGTCATGACCGGCGGCGGCCCCTTCCATTCGTCGGATACGCTCGCAATGTTTATGTACACCGAGTCGTTCCGCAAATACTATATGGGCTACGGCAGCGCCATCGCCGTCGTGCTTTTTGCCATCTCCCTGGCCGCCATTGCCTTTTATTTCCGCCAGGTACGCACACTGGACCACCTTTATGACTGATCCTGTGACTGACAGAACGCCCCGTCTGGGAACTTTTTTGTTTTATGGCACCCTGACGCTGGTGCTCCTTGTCTATTCGCTGCCCAGCCTCGGGGTCTTGCTGACCTCGTTCAAAACCACCGAGGAAATTGCCCGCGACGGACTTTGGAGCTGGCCCCAGCTGCTGCGCTTCACCAACTTCAGCGAAGCCTGGATCGGCGGCAATCTGCTCGTCTATGGCCGAAACTCCCTTCTTGTCACCCTCCCGGCAACCGCCGCCTCGATCCTGCTCGGCATCTTGACCGGCTATGTCTTCAGCACGCTCCGCTTTCGTGGCTCGGATGCCCTCTTCGTGCTGGTGGTTGCTGGCATGTTCTACCCACCCCAGATTGTGCTGATCCCCCTCTTTCGTCTTTTCAACGCGCTGAATCTTTACGACACGCTCTGGCCGATGATCATCGTCCATACAGCGTTTGGCATCCCGATCTGTACGCTGGTGCTGCGCAATTTTTTCGCTGCCATCCCCCATGCGCTGCGCGAGGCCGCAATTCTCGACGGCGCCCACGAAGGACAGGTGCTGACCCGCGTCATGCTCCCGTTGAGCCTGCCCGCACTGGCTGTGCTCGCCACCCTCCAGTTTACCTGGATCTGGAACGATTTTTTGTGGCCCATCATTTTTACCCAGTCGGACAGCATGCGCACCATCATGGTGGGGCTGGCTTCGCTCAAAGGCCAATACAGCGTCGCCTACGGTGTACAGGGTGCACTGTCGATCCTGGCCAGCCTCCCAACCCTGCTGGTCTTTATTTTTTTCCAACGCTATTTTATTCGCGGCCTGACCCTCGGCTCTGTCAAAGGGTGACGCCGTCTCTATCCGCTTGCCCGCCAGAAAACGAGGGTTCCGTATGGACAAACTCCGAGTCGGTTTTATCGGCACAGGCCGCATCTCCGACCTGCACGCCATCGAATACTTGAACAATCCCCGCGCGCAGATCGTGGCGGTGGCCGACAGCCAAATCGAACAGGCCCAGCGCCGCGGCCGTGCCTGGGGCCTGCCCGAAGAGGCAATTTTCTCCAACTACCACGACCTGCTCGCTTCCCCCACGGTCGATCTGGTCGAGATTCTGCTGCCCCACCATCTCCACTTCCAGGCCACACTGGACGCAGCCGCAGCCGGCAAGCATGTTTCGGTGCAGAAGCCGATGGCCCTGAGCGTCGCCCAGGCTGACACGATGATCGATGCCACCCGCCAGGCCGGCGTTGCGTTCAAGGTCTTCGAAAATTTTATTTTCTATCCACCCGTCGCACGCGCCAAAGCGCTGATCGATGCCGGCGAGATCGGTGACCCCCTCTCGATCCGCATCAAAAGCAACGCTGCAACCAGCCCCAATGCCTGGCACGTCCCCCCCTCTGCCCAGGCCTGGCGCTTTGACCCGGCCCAGAATGGTGGCGGCCCGCTCGTCTTCGACGACGGCCACCACAAGTTCGCCCTGGGCTGGTACTTTATGGGCCAGGCCGAAGCCGTCCACGCCTGGATCGGCGCCACCGAGGTTGCTCCCGGCGCACTCCTCGACGCACCGTCGATCATCTCCTGGAAGTTTGCCCACGGTCGCATCGGCTCGCTTGAAGTGGTCTATTCCCCAGAACTGGTGCTCGACACCCAACATTACGCCCAGGATGACCGCATCGAAATCACCGGCACACGGGGGGTGATCTGGGTCACGCGCGGCCACGGCAAGCTGCTCGATCTGCCCCCTGTTGTGCTCTACCGAGACCGCCAGACCCGCACCTTTTCCGATCTGCCGACCGGCTGGGAGTTCAGTTTTATCCATTCAACCCGCCACGGGATCGACGCGTTTCTGGCCGGCGAGCCCCCCTGCCTGACCGGCGAACAGGGGCGCGAGGTGCTTCGCTTTGCCCTGGCCGCCCAGGAGTCTGCACGCACAGGCGCTGCAGTCACCCTCTGACCAGCCAACACCTCTATTTCTTGCCACACCCTTTTTTATTTCTGTGAGTCCTTCCCATGTCTCTGCACCTGAACGGTTCTGAAGTGATCGTCGAAATGCTGATCCGCGAAGGCATCCCCTTCGCCATCGGCATCCCTGGCCACGGCAATCTGCCGCTGGTCGATGCCCTGCGTCGGCGTCAGGACGCCATTCGGGTCATCATGCCCCGCCACGAGCAGGCCGCAGTCCATATGGCTGACGGCTTTTTTCGTGCGTGCGGCAGGCCCCTGGCCGTCTACACCTCGATCGGCGCAGGCGCAGCCAATACCCCACTCGGGCTGGCCACCGCCTATGTCGATTCAATTCCGCTGCTGCTTTTGGTTGGCGAAACCCACACCCATATGCGCGGGGTCGGCGTGCTCCAGGAGATCGACCGCCAGTACTGGTCTGACCTCCCCCGCTCTTTCGACCCGGTGGTCAAACGCAGCTGGCGCATCGACCAGGCCCGCCAGCTCCCTCGTGCTGTCAGCCAGGCTTTCAACACCATGTTGACCGGCCGCCCAGGGCCTGCCCTCCTTGCGCTGCCGATGGACGTCCAGGCCGAAAGCGTTGTCCTGCACGCGCTGCCCGACCCGCTGACACGACGCCCCCACAGTCTGCCCAGCGCCGATCAGGCCACGATCCGCCAGGCTGCAGCGCTGCTCGCCTCGGCCCAGCGGCCTGTGATTGTGGCAGGCGGGGGGGTCGTTCTCTCCCAGGCGGAAGAGCCCCTGCTGCAGCTGGCCGAACACCTTGGGGCCGCAGTCGTCAGCACGATGCAGGGCAAAGGCTCCTTCCCCGAAAACCATCCGCTTTACGGCTGGCACATGGGCAGCAACGGCACAACCTGCGGCAACCACCTGGCCACCCAGGCCGATGTGCTGCTGGCAGTCGGGGTGCGCTTCGCCGACAAGGCCACCTCCTCCTACCGCCCAGGCTACGCTTTTTCGATCCCTCCCTCCAGGCTGATTCACATCGACATCGACCCCTTTGAGATCGGCAAAAACTACCCGGCTGACATCGGGCTTGTCGGCGATGCCGGTGCGGTGCTGCGCGACCTGCTGGCCACGCTCCAGAGACAGCTGCCTCCTCGGGGCTGGCAACAAAGCCCCTACACCGCAGAAATTGCCGCAGCGGTCGACCGCTGGCTGGCCAGCTTCCGCTCCCTGCAGGAGTCGGAACAGTCCCCTCCTACAATGGGACGGGTCATCGCAGAGGTGCGCCGTGCACTCCCCCCCTCCGGGCTCGTCTTCACCTCTTCAGGCAATATCCAGGCCCAGGTCTTTCAAGAGATGGCCTTCACCCAGCCGCGCACCTACTTTTCGGCTGGCGGGTTCAGCACGATGGGCTGGGCCTACCCGGCCGCCCTGGGCGCCAAACTGGCCTGTCCGACCAGCCCAGTTGTGGCCCTGGTCGGAGACGGCGATTTTTTGATGACCCTTCAGGAGCTCGCCACCGCGGTGCAGTACGAAATCCCAGTGGTCGCTGTCGTCTTCAACAACCAGGGCTGGCAGGCCATCCGAGATTTGCAGTGGCTGGCGTTCGGCGAAGAGGCTCGCTACGGCACGATGTTCGAACAGGAGGAACGCCCCCTCTCTCCCAATTTTGCGGCCATTGCGGCTGCGTTTGGCGCCTACAGCCGACGGGTGGAAGAGACGGCAGAGGTGGCCGCCGCCATCGCAGAGGCACTGGCCGCCAACCGCCCGGCAGTCGTCGAGGTGCTGATCGACCGCCAGCTCGGCACTTCTGGCGGTCAGGCTCCTGGCTGGTGGGATGTGCCGGTGCCTGGCTATCTTCCCGAACGACGGGCCACCTACGAATCCGAACGCAGCGAAGAGGTGATCTGATGCACTACCAACTCTACATCGACGGACAGTGGGTGGATGCCCACAACCACGGCACCTGGCGCGTGGTTGACCCTGCGACCGAACAGCTTGTCCAAGAGGTTCCTTTCGGCGACGGCCACGACGCAGAAGCGGCCATCGCTGCAGCTGCCGCGGCACAGCCCCGCTGGGCCGCCATGACCGCCTACGAACGTGGGGCCATCCTGCGCCGCACGGCCGACCTCATCGTTGGCCGGCTGGACGAGTTGGCGCCGATCATGACCCGCGAGTGCGGCAAGCCGCTGGCCGAAGCGCGCGGGGAATGGACAGCCTGTGCAGATCTGTTCGACTGGTTTGCAGAGGAGGGCAAACGGGCCTACGGACGCACAATCCCCCCGCGACGGGCACAGAAACGGCTGTTTGCGCTGCCGATGCCGGTCGGCGTGGTTGCTACGATCACGGCCTGGAACTTTCCAGCCTACCTGCCAGCACGCAAATGGTCGGCCGCACTGGCGGCTGGCTGCACGGTCGTCGGGCGGCCCAGCGAGCTGACACCGCTGAGTGCAATGGCGCTGGTCAATCTGCTGGAAGAGGCTGGGCTCCCCCCTGGTGTGCTCAACCTGGTCAACGGCCAGCCGGCGGCGATAGGCGAGCACTTTCTGCGCTCGCCGGCAGTGGACAAGCTGACCTTCACCGGTTCACAGAGGGTCGGCAAACTGTTGATGCGCGGGGCTGCAGACGGGATCAAACGGCTCTCGCTCGAGCTGGGCGGCAGCGCGCCGGTGCTGGTCTTCCCCGATGTCGATGTCGAAGCGGCAGCCAGGCTGGCCGTGGCCGCCAAATTTCGCAACAACGGCCAGGTCTGTATCTCACCCAGCCGTTTTTATCTGCACAGCGCGATCGCCGGCGATTTTATCGAAGCAAGCGCCGAGCTGGCCGAAAAGCTCGTGGTCGGGCCCGGGCTGGATCCGCAGGTGACGACCGGCCCGCTGATCAGCGCAGCCGCGCGCGAACGCATGGAGGGCTTTGTCGCCGACGCTGTCGCCCAAGGAGCCCGGGTCATCGCCGGAGGCCGACGTCCTGCCCGGCTGGAACAAGGCTTTTTCTACGAACCGACCCTGCTGGCCCACCTCACGCCGCAGATGCGCGCCCTCCACGAGGAGGTTTTTGGGCCGATCATGCTGCTTGCCGAGTTTGACACCCTCGACCATGCGCTGGCCCAGGCCAACGCCACCCCGTACGGGCTGGCCGGCTATCTCCTGACCCGCGACCTGGACAACGCCATCCGCGGCTACGAAGGGCTGCGCTTTGGCATTGTCGGGGTCAACGACCTGACCCCGGCCACCGCCGAAGGCCCCTTCGGCGGCGTCAAACAGAGCGGTTTCGGCCGCGAAGGGGCGCAGGAAGGCCTGCACGAATTCCTCGACACCAAATTCGTCTCAATGGCACTCTCCTAAAGGACTCTATGGCTGCTCACGGTCTTGCCAACAATCTTACCGAATACGGCGACAAAGAATTCGCACTCTACCTGCGCAGATCCTTCGCCAAAGCGATGGGGTTCAGCAGCGCGGCACTCGACAAACCGATCGTCGGCATCCTCAACACCTACAGCGAGTTCAACAACTGCCACCGCCATTTCCCGCAGCTGGTCGACGCCATCAAACGCGGGGTCTGGCAGGCAGGCGGGCTTCCGCTGGAATTTCCAACAATTTCGCTGGGAGAGGTCTTTCTCGCGCCGACCAGCATGTTCTACCGCAATTTGATGGCCCTGGATGTAGAAGCGATGATTCGAGCCCAGCCGCTGGACGCAGTCGTGCTCACCGGCGGCTGTGACAAAACCCTGCCTGCCCTGCTCATGGGCGCAGCCAGCGCCGGGGTGCCCGCCGTCGCAGTTGCTGCAGGACCGATGCTGACCAGCCAGTTCGAAGGCGAACGGCTTGGCGCCTGCACCGACTGCCGTCGTTTTTGGGCCCGCTTCCGACGCAACGAGATCGACCAAGAAACCATCCAGGTCGTCGAAGGGCAGCTGGCGCCCACCCCCGGCACCTGCAGCGTGATGGGCACTGCCAGCACCATGGCCTGTCTCGTCGAAACACTCGGCATGATGCTCCCAGGAGGTGCCTCGATCCCCGCTGTCTACGCAGACCGCATGCGCTGCGCCGAAGAGTCGGGCAAACTGGCCGTGCAACTGATCCAGAGCCCGCTTACTCCCGCCCAGATTATGACACGCCCTGCATTCGAAAACGCGCTGCGTGTCCTGCAGGCGATCGGCGGCTCCACCAATGCGGTCATCCATCTGACTGCGCTTGCCGGTCGACTCGGTATTCGGCTCGAACTCGACCAGCTTGACCAGCTGGCCGCCTCCACCCCCGTGCTGGTCGACCTCAAACCGACCGGGGTTGGATACATGGAGGATTTTCACCGCAGCGGCGGGCTGCGCGTCGTCCTGCAAGAGCTCAAACCCCTGCTCCATCTGGACGTGCGCACCGTGACCGGGCAGACGCTGGGCCAACTGCTCGACACCCCCTACACGTTTCCAAGCTGGCAGCAGGTGATCCGTCCGGCGACAGCCCCGCTGCAGGCAGAAGGTGCGCTGATTGTGCTCCGGGGCAATCTGGCCCCAGATGGGGCGCTGCTCAAACGGTCGGCGGCCACGCCGGCCCTGCTCCACAAGAGCGGGCGGGCAGTCGTCTTCAGCTCGCTCGCCGACCTGGCCGCCCGCATCGACCACCCCGACCTCGATGTGACCCCCGACGATTTTTTGGTGCTGCAGAATGCAGGCCCGCTTGGCGGACCCGGCATGCCCGAAGCGGGCTATCTCCCGATCCCCAAAAAATTGGCGGCAGCCGGGGTGACCGACATGGTGCGCATTTCCGATGCACGGATGAGCGGCACCGCCTTTGGCACGGTGGTGCTGCATGTGGCGCCGGAGGCAGCCGTCGGCGGACCGTTGGGCCTGGTGCGCACCGGAGACTGGATCGAGCTCGACGTCGACGCACGTCGGCTGACCCTGCAGGTCTCAGAAGAGGAGCTGGCTGCACGGCGCGCCGCACAGCCACTTCCCCCTCCCTTGGCCACCTACGGCTATGCAGCGCTTTACCAGCGCCACTGCGAACAGGCCAACCTGGGCGCAGATTTCGATTTTCTGCATCCGCCTGCCGGTGACAGCGCCTGCCGGTGACAGCTGCGCAGCCCCGGTACTCTTGTGGGGGCGCTCTCTATCCCAATCTCCTGCCCCCAAGGCGGACAGAGCGCGTCGGGAAAAAGAATCGGCGATCCCTGATTGTCCCCCACAGCCAGTCCCGGTGCTACTTGGGTGTGCATTCTCCGCGGAACAGCGCCCATTCCTCGCATTCGCTGCCATCGGCAAAGACACAATAGCCCACCTCGCCCCCCTCCCCCTGACGAATTTCCAGCGTGCCACCTACTGCTATGCAGTTCTCTGAGGCCGGGTTGGCAATTCCAACGTCGCTCGCCGGCTTTGTCACCGGCTTGCAGCCAGCCAACAGCCACACCACCACGACGCCACAGCAGAGCATTTGCAACAATTTTGTCATAGAATCCTTCTTTTTTTACAACCTGTTTCAACAATGTTTTCTCGCCATCTGCTTTTTTGTCCGCTGGGCCACACCCCCTCTTTTGCATCGTTCTGCCTTTCCGATCAGAGGCTGTCGGCGGTTCGACCGCCATTTTTAGGACCCCAATGCCTTCTGTGTTCCCGGCTGCTGGCCCAGTGCGTGCAGCCCAGCCTCCAACACCTGCGTGATGCGCTCCACATCGTAGACACAGCCACGCCAGATGCCGCCGCTGGCCTGCTGCAGCGCTGCCCACAGCCGCGTGTCAGCGGGCAGTCCAGGGTCTGGCGCAAGCTCCGGGTGTGGGCCACGCGCTGCCAGCACCGCTGCCCCCTGCTCCGGGCTGTACTGCTGTCCCCCATGCCCGATCAGGTCGATCTGCCCAGTCAACCCCACTGTATCGACCACGATCTGAAGGGTGTCCCCCTCACAGACCCGGCCCAGGGGGCCCCCTGCCAACGCCTCGGGCCCAACATGGCCAATACACGCGCCCGTGCTTACCCCGCTGAACCGCGCATCGGTGATCAGCGCAACCTCTCTCCCCCACGACAGATACTTGAGCGCTGCTGTGATCTGATAGGTCTCCTCCATGCCACAGCCTAGCGGCCCACGCCCCATCAGGACAATCACCTCCCCAGGCCGCACCGGGGATGCACTCTGCCCTTTGACCGCAGCGATCGCGGCCGACTCGCTGGTAAAGACCCGCGCCGGGCCCACTTTGTGGTAGACCCCTGCCCCATCGAGCAGACGACGGTCGATCGCCGTGCTCTTCACCACCGCACCCTCCGGAGCCAGGTTGCCCCGGACAAAGGTCACGGTGCTTGTCAGCCCTTGCGCGCGCGCCCGCGCCGGCGACAAAATCACCGTGTCGGGGTCCACCCCCTCCTGTTGAAAGAGCCAGTCGCGCAGCCGCTGCCGACGCTCGCTGACCTGCCACCGATCCAACAGTTCCCCCAATTCCCCCCCCTGCACTGTCAACGCATTCAAACGCAGCAGCCCCAGATCGCGCAGGTGCAGCATCACCTCGGGAACCCCACCCGCCAGAAAAACGCGCACGGTCGGATGGCCGACCGGGCCGTTGGGCAGCACATCGACCAGCCGCGGGGTGCCTGCGTTGACTGCACTCCAGTCTGCCATCTCCGGCACACGCAGCCCGGCAGCGTGCGCCAATGCAGGCAGATGGAGCAGCAGATTGGTGCTTCCCCCAAACGCAGCGTGCACCACCATCGCATTGTGCAGCGCATCTTCCGTCAAAATATGACGGGAGGTGATCCTTCGCTCCTCCAGCCGAACCAGTGCCTGGGCTGAACGTCGCGCCAGCTCCAGCCAGAGTGGCTGGCCCGACGGCGTCAGCGCAGCATGCAGCAGTGAAAGACCCAACGCCTCTGCCACAACCTGGCTGGTCGCAGCAGTCCCCAGAAACTGACAGCCCCCTCCTGGGCTGCCGCACGCCCGGCAGCCCAGCTCCGCAGCCGTCTGCAGGTCGATCTCCCCCTGGGCAAAACGCACTCCCAGCGTCTGCACCTTGCCGGCATCCTCCCCTTCTGTGGGCGGCAGCGTGACCCCGCCAGGCACCAGAATCGCAGGCAGGTCGAGCTGGCCAGCCAACGCCAGCAGCATGGCCGGCAGCCCCTTGTCACAGGTGGCAACCCCCATCACCCCACAGCGCGTTGGCAACGAACGAATCAACCTGCGCAGCACCACCGCCGCATCGTTGCGGTAGGGCAGGCTGTCCATCATGCCCGGCGTGCCCTGTGTGCGCCCGTCACAGGGGTCGGTGACAAAACCGGCAAACGGAATTGTGCCCAGCCGACTCAATTCCTCTGCGGCAGCCTGCATCAAAAGCCCCACCTCCCAGTGGCCCGTATGGTAGCCCAGCGCCACTGGGGTGCCGTCCGGGCTGCGAATCCCGCCCAGCGTGCTCAAGATCAAAAACTCGCGGCGCCGCAGCAGCGCCGGGTCCCAGCCCATGCCTGCATCCTGGGTCAGGCCAAAAAGATGGCCGCTCGGCGCAGTTGCCAAAAAATCAGCGTCGAGCGGCAGTGCCCCAGCCGGCCCGGGCGCATGCGCCTGCACCCGGTACAGACCTGGCTCTTGCGAGTCGATCGGAATCCACCCCGCCTCTCTGTCTGTCTTGTCAACCATCTTGCTCGCCTCTCCAGAGCTGATTTTTCGCAACAAAAACCCGGAACAGCGATCCTGGGCTTTCAAAGATGCTTTGTTTACAAAAACATAAAAAGCTGTTAAACAACTGCTCACAGCTGCTTAATCAGCGTGCACCATACTGAACGTGGACGTATACAAGAAGCATACCTGCACAACCGTGAAATTGAAAAAACAACTGCCATTTCAGGAGAGCACATCCCATGTCTGAGACAAACTTTTCAAAAGCAGACGCTGCGCAAGGGCAGAGCCTGTGGCGGCGTCTGGTAGACAGCAAACTGGATCGGCGCAATTTTTTGAAAAATGCAACCCTGGCTGGGGTGGCTGCTGTTGCAGCATCGCCGCTGCAGCTGCGGAGTGCTTCGCCGGCTGCACTTGATGTGGCAGCCGCTGAGGCCGCTCCCCTCCACAATCCACGCCTGATTTTTTCCCCGATCGGGCCGTCGACAGCCGATGAGATCGTGCTGCCCGCCGGCTATTCGTACCAGGTGCTTGCCCCCTACGGTTTTGAGCTGGCCAATGGACAAAAGGTGGGATACAACCATGACTGGCTCGGCTTTTACCCGATCGACATGGTGGAAAAGGGAATCGACCCCAGCTACTATTTCAATGGGTTCCTGAGCCCACAGATGTCGAGTGAAGAAGGGCTGCTCGTCGTCAACCACGAGTACTTCAACCCAATGTTTGTGGGTGGACACGTGGACCCGGCTGTGGAAAAGAGCGCTGAGCAACTCCAGGAAGAGCAGCACTCGGTCGGTTTGAGCGTGCTGCATATTCGCAAAAATGGCGAGGGACAGTGGGAGATTGTCGTCGACTCCCCGCACACACGGCGCATCGACGCCACAAGCACGCTGCTGCTGACCGGCCCGGCTGCCGAGCTGGACGGCGGCCCAGAGGCGATCGGCTCGCTGGCCAATTGTTCGGGGGGGGTCACCCCGTGGGGAACTGCGCTGAGCTGTGAAGAAAACTTCCAGGATTACCCTGTGGCGCTGCCCGACGGGTATGGCTGGGACCCGGCAGTCTACGGCAAAAAACACTACGGCTGGGTGGTCGAGGTCGATCCCTTCGATGCCAGCAGCACCCCACGCAAACACACCGCAATGGGGCGCTTCCGCCACGAAAATGTGGCGGTCGCCGTGGGCAAGGATGGCTCCGTGGTCGCCTACATGGGCGACGACAAAGCGGATTCGTGTGTCTACAAATTTGTGGCCGACAAAAAGTTGAGTGGCAACCGCGCCGAAGACATGACCATTCTGGAAAGCGGCAAGCTCTACGCTGCAGACTTCGGCAACGGCAAATGGCTGCTGGTCGATTACGATGCCCAGGAAGCCCTGCAAAAGGCAAAGAAGAGCGACGATACTCCTCTCTTCGCCTCCCAGGCAGAGGTGCTCGCCGATGCCCGCGCAGCCGCCCTGGCGCTGCGGGCCACACCGGTCGACCGCCCGGAAGATATCGAAATCCACCCGAAGGACGGCAGCATTTTTGTGGCGCTGACCAACAACACCGGTCATGGCAACTTCCATGGCCAGATCGTACGCATTGTTGAAAGCGAAGGCGATCCCACCGCAGAAAGCTTCGACTGGAGCATCTTTGCGGTCGGCGGCCCACAGAGCGGCTTCTCCTCCCCAGACAACCTGGTCTTCGATGCAGAAGGCAACCTGTGGATGGTGACCGATATTTCGACCAGCCGCCACAACAAGGGCATCTACAAATTCCACGGCAACAACGGACTCTTCTTCTTCCGCACAGAAGGGCCCTTTGCCGGCATCGCCTACCAGTTTGCTTCAGGGCCGGTTCACTGTGAAATGACCGGGCCGGCGTGGACCCCAGATGGCAAGACACTCTTCCTTGCCATCCAGCATCCGGGCGAAGAGAGCCCGTCGCTCGAAGAATTGTCCAGCCACTGGCCCAACGGGGGCACCGAACGGCCTCTGCCTGCCGCTGTGGCGATTGCAGGGTTCCCAGGCTGGTAACAACCTTTCTCCAGGTGTGCAGACGGCGGAGGGCTTGCCGTCTGCACACACTCAACCGCCTTCTTTCGTAGCCAACACACCAAGAACAGACCCACAGCGATGATTTTCAATCCAGACCTCACACACGAACGCGCTCTGCTGGGCGCTGTCGACAGTTACCTGGGCGAGCTGGTGCATGTCCGCCCCTTTCTGGCACAGCACTACCGGGAAATCTGTGAGAACATGGCAGAAGAATGGCTTGAAAACGGTGGGCGCAACGCAATCGATGCGTTGACCCCAGAGTGGCTTTCACACTATGTCGTTCGGCAGACCGATTCTGTCGCCGCAGCAGAGGTTCTCTCCTCGTTCTGCAGCTGGGCTGTCGACCAGGGCTTGATCGTCGAATCTCCTTTTCAGAGCGGCACCCACGAACACACGTCGGCGCAGATCAGTCGGTGATTTTGGAGAGCGATTTGAAAATCGCTCTCCATGCTTCGTCCCTGCACCGCCGAGCCTGGCGGCTTCCTCCCCTGGTTGGCTTTTCACGCGGCTTTTCGAGTATACTCTGTTGGCATGCAGATCGATACCGCGGGCTGGCAAATCTGGATTGGGGGCCTGTTGTTGCTCTGGCTGCCGGGTGCCTTTCTGCACCGCCTGTTGCAGCTGCCGTTGCACCCCGACAGGCTGGTCACCCTGGCGCTCCAGCTGGGCCTGGG
>CAIOHJ010000217.1 GCA_903858085.1 uncultured Chloroflexota bacterium | reverse complement strand
TCCTCGGCAGTGATCCAGATGCCGGTCGGTGTCGTGCAGTCATCCTCGGTGATGATGACATCCTGGGCGACGTCGACCAGGCGACGGGTCAGGTAGCCAGCATCTGCCGTGCGCAGGGCGGTGTCGGCCAGCCCTTTGCGGGAGCCGT
This sequence comes from uncultured Chloroflexota bacterium, assembly GCA_903858085.1. Taxonomy (GTDB): domain Bacteria; phylum Chloroflexota; class Anaerolineae; order Caldilineales; family Caldilineaceae; genus Caldilinea. The sequence continues at coordinate 6,398 of CAIOHJ010000217.1, read as the reverse complement.
GGGTGCTCAGGAAGTATTCCAGAGCGGTCAGCCCCTCGCGGAAATTGGAGCGAATGGGCAGCGGGATGATGCGTCCGTTGGGGTCGGCCATCAACCCACGCATGCCAGCCAGCTGGCGGACGGGGTTGATGCCACCTTTGGTGGCGCCTGATCGGGCCATGGCGCCCAGCCCTTCGATTGGGCTGAGCAGCTCTTTGACTGCATCGGTCACCTCGTCGGTGGCACGGGTCCACAGCTCGACCGTCTTGTTGTAGAGCTCTTCTTCGGTGATCAGACCGCGCCGATACTGCAGCTCAGCAGTTTCTACCTCGGCGGTTGTCTGTTCGAGGATGGCCGCCTTGCGTTCGGGCACATTGATGTCCGAGATCGCAATGGTAATGCCCGAGCGGGTTGCATAGCGAAAACCGATCTCTTTGATGTTGTCGACCGTCTCGGCGGTGACAGCGCGGCCCAGATGTTTGTAGCAGCGCGCCACAATTGCGTCGACGCCTTTGCGGTCGAGCAGTTCGTTGACAAACCAAAGTTCTTCCGGCAAGGCCCGGTTGAAGAGAATGCGTCCGACGGTGGTGCGCAGGAGCCGTTCGGTCGGCCAGTTGGCGCCCAGCAGCCCTAGCCGGCGCAAGGCTGCCCGGGTCTCTTCAAGTGCAGCGGTGCCGAAGCCAGGGATATCGGCAACCATACGTCGTTCGCCCCGGGCGACTGCGTCCATGAGCTGGCCGACGTTTTGAATGTTGTAAGAGCGCAGCACATTGCGCACCCGTTCGCTGAGCTCCAGCGTGTCGAGTGTTTGTGCGTCGTAGCGGCTCTGGTAGAGCACCCGAATGGGTTGGCGTAGCCGGATCACGCCCATTGCATAGGCATATTCTGCCTCTTCCATGCTGGAAAAGGCGGTCAGCGAAGCGGTGTCGGCGCTTTCATTCTCGTCGACGGTCAGGTAGTAGACGCCCATCACCATATCTTTGGAGGGGCCCACAATCGGGTCGCCGCTGGAGGGTTTGAGCAGATTTTGGGTGGCCAGCATCAGCTCGCGCGCTTCTCGGACTGCCTCGTCGCTGAGCGGGACATGCACGGCCATCTGGTCGCCGTCGAAGTCAGCGTTGAAGGCAGAACAGGTGAGCGGGTGAAGCTGGATGGCGCTCCCCTCGATCAGCACGACCTCAAAGGCCTGGATGCCCAGGCGATGCAAGGTGGGCGCGCGGTTGAGCAGGACGGGGCGCTCGTGGCAGATTTCGTCGAGCACATCCCAGACTTCCGGGCTCATGCGGTCCACCATGCGTTTGGCGCTTTTGATATTGTGGGCGAAATTATTTTCGACCAGTCGGCGCATCACGAAGGGTTTGAAAAGTTCGAGCGCCATTTTTTTGGGCAGGCCACACTGGTGCAGCTTGAGCGTTGGGCCGATGACGATGACCGATCGGCCGGAGTAATCGACACGTTTGCCGAGCAGGTTGCGTCGGAAGCGCCCCTGCTTGCCTTTGAGCAGGTCGCTGAGGCTTTTGAGCTTGCGTTTGCCGCTGCGGCTGACTGCCCGCCCGCGCCGCCCGTTGTCGACCAGGCTGTCGACTGCTTCCTGGAGCATACGTTTTTCATTGCGCACAATGACATCGGGGGCACCCAGCTCCATCAGCCGTTTGAGCCGGTTGTTGCGGTTGATCACACGGCGGTAGAGGTCGTTGAGATCGCTGGTGGCGAAGCGACCGCCGTCGAGCTGTACCATCGGGCGCAGCTCCGGGGGGATCACCGGCAGGGCGGTCAGCACCATCCACTCTGGGCGGTTGCCGCTCTTGCGGAAATTTTCGACCACACGCAGCCGCTTGGCTGCTTTTTTGCGGCGCTGCTTGCTCTTGGTGGTGCGCATCTCGCGGCGCAGCTCTTTTTGCATCTTCTCCAGGTCGAGCTTGGCGACGATGTCACGCACCGCCTCTGCGCCCATCCCAGCGGTAAAGACATTTCCCCAGCGCTCGGCCAGCTCGCGGTGGCGGCCCTCGGTGAGCAACTGCTTTTCTTCGAGCGCCTTGAGATCGGCCAGGGTGGCTTCCATCTGACGCTGTGCCTCTTCTTGGCGAAGAGCCACTTTGTTGCGCAGCTCGTCGATCTGGCTGCCGAGTTCCTGGCGTATAAAATCGCGACGAGCCCCCATGCGCATCCGCAGATCTGCTTTTTCTCGGTCAGACTCGTTTTGGAGCACGTCGAGCTGGTTCTGCACCAGGTCGTTGACGATCAAGTCGTAGTCCATCGAGACGATTTCGCCGGCGCTCAGCACAGCCTGGTCAGACCAGGAAAGAAACTTGGTGCTGTCGGCAACTTTGCCGGCATTGGTGTGGATCCAGGTTTGGAGCCTCTGCGCCTCAGCGATCGAGTTGGAGGAGATTTCGTTGATCCGTTCGTTGAGCGCTTGCACGGTCTGCTGCTCTTCGGCATCCAGCGCGGCGAAGGCTCGGTCCCGTTCACCTTCCAGCCGGTTGAGCTCCTCCTGAACTTCGCCCTCGATGCGTTGCAGACGGGTCTGCAGATCCCGCTCATGGCGTTGGATGGCGCGCAAGCGGGCATCTTCGTTGACGTTGGTGATAATAAACTGGGCAAAGTAGAGGACTCGTTCCAGATGGCGCGGGCTGATGTTAAGCAGCAGCCCCAGCCGGCTGGGGACCCCTTTGACATACCAGATGTGGCTGACCGGCGAGGCCAGTTCGATGTGGCCCATCCGTTCACGGCGGACCCGGCTGGGGGCTACCTCGACGCCGCACTTGTCACAGACGATCCCTTTGTAACGCACGCGCTTGTACTTGCCGCAGGCACATTCCCAGTCACGTGTGGGCCCGAAAATACGCTCACAGAACAGCCCATCGCGTTCTGGGCGCAGTGTGCGGTAGTTGATCGTCTCAGGTTTGGTGACTTCACCGTAGCTCCACTCGCGGATGCGCTCCGGGGACGCCAGCGAAATTTTGATTGCGTCGAAATTTCTGACTTCCATGCAGTTTCTGTCCTTTTTGTGCTACTCGCCGGCTGTTTTGGTCATGGCACCGGGCAGATTGAGGCTGAACCCCAGCCTCGGCATGCTCTCTGCAGCTTCTTCCTTGCCAAAGTGAACTGTCTCACCTTTTTCGTTGACAACCTCGACGTCGAGGCCAAGGCTTTGCAGTTCTTTCACCAACACACGAAAACTTTCAGGCACGCCAGGGCTTTGAATGGGCTCGCCCTTGACGATCGATTCGTAGGTTTTGACACGGCCGGCGATGTCATCAGATTTGACGGTGAGCATCTCTTGCAGGATGTGGGCGGCCCCGTAGGCTTCAAGCGCCCAGACTTCCATTTCGCCGAAGCGCTGGCCGCCAAACTGGGCCTTGCCGCCCAGCGGCTGCTGGGTGACCAGGCTGTACGGGCCGGTGCTCCGGGCGTGCACCTTGTCTTCGACCAGATGGTGAAGTTTGAGCATCTGGACAACACCGATGGTGACTGGAGAATCGTAGGGGTCGCCGCTCTTGCCATCGTACAGACGCTGTTTGCCTGTGGTCGGCAGCGGCCAGCCTGTGGTGCGGCTGACCACCTCAGCGTGGCTGTGCAGGGTGGCATCGTCCAACTGTGCCAGGGTTGCGGCGATCGGCTCCAGACCGGCGGCCGCCAGCACGCTTTCGCCGTGATAACAGAGCCACTCCCAGACGGCCACACGCTGGGCCAGGCTGTTCGACTCCGTGCTGGTTCGGCGTTCGCTGAACGAGTCAGGGAGAATCTGTTCGGTGACATAGCCGCGGCCACGCAGCCACTCGCGCAGCACGCAGTGGCGGGCGTAGGTCGGTTCGCGATAGATCCGTTCGGCGTCGTAGCCGAGAGGTTCCAGCCAGTCCAGCAGATAGATCAAGCGGGCGTCGTCGTCGTCGCGCAGCTGCCACGTGTCGACCTGCTGTTGGTGGACGTACCGCCAGGCGTCTGCGGTCGCTGCTCGCCAGGCTCGTTCGACCAGCCAGGAACGGGCCAGTTCTGCTTCGATCTCTTCCTCACGGGCCCCGTCGAAGACGGGGGTTTCTGCTTTGAAACCGAGGCGATGGGCCGCCCAGCCCAGATGGGCTTCCAGAATTTGGCCGATATTCATCCGGCCAGGCACCCCCAGGGGATTGAGAATGATGTCGACCGGCGTTCCATCGTCCAGGAAGGGCATGTCTTCGACCGGCACCACTTTGGAGATGACGCCTTTGTTGCCGTGGCGACCTGCCATCTTGTCGCCCTCTGTCAGCCGACGGCGCTGGGCGACGCTGGCACGCACAATTTTTTCTACACCGGCGGGCAAGTCGCGGTGCTCGTCTCGGCCAAATACTTTGATGTCGACCACCTTGCCCCGTTCGCCGTGGGGCAGGCGCAGCGAGGAATCCTTGACCTCCCGTGCCTTTTCACCAAAAATGGCCCGCAGCAATTTTTCTTCAGGCGTCAGTTCAGTCTCCCCTTTGGGGGTAATCTTGCCGACCAGAATGTCGCCCGGGGTCACCTCCGCACCGATGCGGATGATCCCTTCCTCGTCGAGATCTTTGAGCGCGTCTTCTCCAACGTTTGGAATGTCGCGGGTGATCTCTTCTGGGCCCAGCTTGGTCTCACGCGCATCGACCTCATGTTTTTCAATGTGGATCGACGTATATTTGTCATCTTGTACCAGCCGCTCGCTGACCAGAATGGCATCCTCGAAATTGCCGCCTTCCCAGCTCAGATAGGCGACCAGAACGTTCTGGCCGAGCGCCAGTTCACCGCCATCGGTGCTGGAGCTGTCGGCGAGGACATCCCCGCGGGCGACCACATCCCCTTTGAAGACCACCGGCCGCTGGTCGATGCAGGTGCTCTGGTTGGAGCGGTTGTATTTGCGCAACGGGTAGCTGCGGCGGGTCCCGTCGTGTTCCTGCACCACGATCCGGTCGCCGGTGACGCTGACCACTTCGCCGTCGTTGCGTGCTGTGACCACCTGTCCTGAGTCGACAGCCGCCTGGAATTCCATGCCGGTGCCGACCAGCGGGGCATCTGGACGCACGAGCGGAACAGCCTGGCGCTGCATGTTGGATCCCATCAGGGCGCGATTGGCATCGTCGTGTTCGAGGAAAGGGATCAACGCAGCCGAGACACCGACGATCTGCTTGGGCGAGACATCCATATAGCGGATGGCACTGGGCTGTTCAAATTTGAACTCTTCTGCCTGGCGGGTCGAGGTGCGCACGTTGAGAAATTCGCCGAGCGCGTTGAGCGCCGAAGCAGCCTGGGCAATCGGAGCTGTCTCGTCTTCGTCGGCGGTGAGAAAGACCACGTCGCGGCTGACGAAGGGGCGAACACGCACACTTTCGACTCCTATGCCAGCGAGCTCTGCTGCCAGCGCATTGTCGACCGCTGTGCCCCGTCTGGCCACCGTTGCACCGCTCGCCGGGTCAACCACATCGGCGTCGAGGGTGTGCCCGACCAGCGCAGTGGCCTCGACCGGACGAATTTCCTTGAGCACCTTGCGGTAGGCGGTCTCGATAAACCCATAGTCGTTGACTCGACCATACGAAGCCAGCGACCCGATCAGGCCGATATTGGGCCCTTCGGGGGTTTCGATCGGGCAGATTCGCCCATAGTGTGAAAAATGGACGTCACGCACGTCGAAGCCGGCGCGCTCACGGCGCAACCCCCCGGGTCCGAGCGCGCTGAGCCGACGCTTGTGGGTCAGTTCAGCCAGTGGATTGGTCTGATCCATAAACTGGCTGAGCTGGCTGCCGCCAAAAAATTCACGCGTGGCGGCGACGACCGGCCGGATGTTGAGCAGGCTCAACGGTGTCACCTGGTCGGGGTCACGGATCGACATGCGCTCGCGCACGACCCGCTCCATGCGCAGCAGCCCGATGCGCAGCTGATTCTGGATCAGTTCGCCAACTGTTTTGACACGACGGTTGCCCAGATGGTCGATGTCGTCGGCGCGGCCTTCGCCGTTGTTGATCTGGATGATGCGCTTGATGACTGCAATGAGATCGTCTGTCGTCAGCAGACGGGCGCCATCCTGGGTTTGCTGAATATCGAGCCGAAGTCGGCGGTTGAGTTTGTAGCGGCCCACCTTGCCCAGGTCGTAGCGGCGCGAGGAAAAGAAAAGCCCTTGCACAAAGTTGCGTGCATTGTCGAGGGTCGGCGGGTCGCCAGGACGTAATTTTTTGTAGAACTCCAACAGGGCATCGTCGACCCCGCGTGCCGAGTCAGGGGTCGGGTTGCTGGTCGAATCGCGTTCAAGCGTCGATTCGATGTAAGGGTGGTCCAGGTTGTTATCGACGTCGACAAAGAGGGCACGGATCTCGTCGTCGCTGCCGAAGCCGACGGCACGCAACAGCAGCGTGACCGGCAACTTGCGCTTGCGGTCGACTTTGACGCTGACAATGTCGCGTTTGCTGGTTTCAAACTCC
>CAIOHJ010000216.1 GCA_903858085.1 uncultured Chloroflexota bacterium | reverse complement strand
GGTACACCGATCTGCTGTTGTTTTTCAAGGGGGAACCTGTGCCCTATCGGACATTTGTGGCCGAGCCGGCCACTGTGAAGCAGGATGGCTCGTACTACAGCTGGAGCGCAGACCCTTTCCGTGTGCAATGTGGCACTGAAGTCGTGGCCCGCATCGCAGTGCGGTCGGGTGGAACGTTTGTTGACTGGGTTTCTGGCGCCAGCACGCCGATGGATGTCGGCTCGGCCTGCAGCGCCCCTGTGGCGGTCGGTGGCGGCGGTGATGGTGGCGGCGGCGACGGTGGTGGCGGCGGCGGCGACGGTGGCGGCGATGGTGGCGGCGGTGGCGGCGGTGGCGGCGGCGGCGGTTCATGCCCGTATCCGCCTGCACTGCTGGATGCTGCTGTCTGCAGCCGGCCCGACATCGCGGCCGTCTGTCCCTGTCGGTAGTTTGGGGCCGATCGGACACAAGCTTGCGCGTTCTCATCACCGGGATCGCCGGTTTTGCCGGCAGCTTTCTGGCTGAACTGCTGGTCGCTGACCCAGCGCTCCAAGTTCACGGTGTGGTGCATCGCCATGACCGCCGCATCGCCCACCTGGCCGGAAAGCTGACCCTGCACCGCGGGGATCTGCGCAACGCGGTGTGGGTGGGCGAGGTCGTCGAACAGGTGCGGCCCGACTGCGCCCTGCACCTGGCCGCGTGGAGCGATGTCGGCGGCAGCTGGCAGCAGCCGTGGACAACCTACGAGCTGAACATTCAATGCCAGCTCAATCTGCTGGAGGCGCTGCGCCGCTGGCAGCCCGGCTGCCGCACGCTGGTGGTCTCTTCCAACGAAATCTATGGGCTGGTCGAGGCCACCGATCTGCCGATCGACGAAGAGACCCCGCTGCGCCCCAACTCCCCTTACGGGGTCAGCAAGATCACCCAGGACATGATGGCCTTGCAGTACTACAACAGCTGTCGTCTGCCCACCGTGCGGGCCCGCAGCTTCAACCACCTGGGGCCAGGGCAGGCGGACGAATTTGCTGCCAGCGCCTTTGCCCGGCAGATCGCCGAGATCGAACTGGGGCTGCGCGAGCCGATTCTACAGGTCGGCAACCTTGGCGCCGAACGCGATTTTACCGACGTGCGCGACGTCGTGCGGGCCTACTGGCTGCTCACCCAGCAGGGTGAGGCCGGCGCATGTTACAATGTCGGCTCGGGCCGCCCACGTGCGATCCGCTGGCTGCTCGATACGCTGTTGTCTCTGACCCCAACGACCATTCGGGTCGAACTCGACCCGGCACGGCTGCGGCCCAGCGATGTGCCGCGCTCTTGCTGTGACAACCGCCGTCTTGTCCAGGCCACCGGCTGGCACCCTCAGATCGAGATAGAAGCTGCGCTGCGGGATCTGCTCGACAGCTGGCGCCGCCAGGTGCGCCGGGCGTGAAACAGCCGTTCGCAGACAAATTGTCAGAAAGGAACCGTCAGATATTGTTATGCCTACAGCGCTGATTACAGGGGTGACTGGCCAGGATGGAAGCTACCTGGCCGAGTTTTTGCTCGAAAAAGGGTACACCGTGGTCGGAATGGTGCGGCGCACCAGCACGATCAATTTTGACCGCATCCGCGAAATTCAGGACCGCATCGAGATCGTGCAGGGAGACCTGCTCGACCAGATGAGCCTGATCGGTCTGCTCCACGACTACCGCCCGGACGAGGTCTACAACCTGGCGGCACAAAGCTTCGTGCCCACCAGCTTCACCCAGCCAGTGCTGACCGGCGAGTTCACCGCCCTGGGGGTCACGCGTATGTTGGAAGCCATCCGCATCGTCGACCCCTCCATCCGCTTCTACCAGGCTTCCAGCAGCGAAATGTTCGGCAAGGTGGTGGAGGTCCCCCAGCGCGAATCGACCCCCTTCTACCCGCGCAGCCCGTACGGCGTGGCCAAAGTCTACGGCCACTGGATCACGGTCAACTATCGTGAGAGCTACAACATCTTCGGCTGTTCGGGCATCCTTTTCAACCACGAAAGCCCGCGCCGCGGGCTGGAGTTCGTCACACACAAGATCACCCATACGGCCGCACGCATCAAGCTCGGGCTTGCCAAAGAGCTGCGGCTCGGCAACCTGGAGGCACAGCGTGACTGGGGCTTTGCGGGCGACTATGTGCGGGCCATGTGGCTCATGTTGCAGCAGGAACAGCCCGACGACTATGTCGTCGCTACAGGCGAGACCCACACTGTCCAGCAGTTTGTCGAAGAGGCGTTCGGCTATCTCGACCTG
>CAIOHJ010000215.1 GCA_903858085.1 uncultured Chloroflexota bacterium | reverse complement strand
GCCGCTGGCCCCGATTGCCCTGCGGCAGATCCCAGGCTATGCCAACCCCAACCTGACCGTGGTCGGTGCAGGGGACTACCTGCGCCAGAACTGGCAGGCCTATCTGGGCGGCTATGCGTTTGACCCGACCCAGGCCAATGGACTGGCCTCGCTCTGGCTGGGCGGCGTAGCGGCTGTTGCTCTGGCCGGGCTGCTGCTGACCGCTCGGCAGAAGGGGCGGCGGGCCATTTTGGGATTTTTTCTGGCCTGGCTGGCTGGGGGCCTGACGCTCTACTATCTTGCCGTGCTCGATCGCAACGCATTCCACGTGCGGTACGCAAGTTTTGTCACACCGGCGCTCTACACGCTGGTGGCAGTGGGGCTGGCAGCATTTGCCCAGCGAAGTCGCCTGCTGGGTATGCTGTTGGCAGCCACACTGGCAGCCGGGCTGGCGACAGCCGCACACGCCGACCTGTACGACCGCCGCTTTGACCGCGAACACATCGCCGAGGTCACCGAATGGCTGCGGCAGCAAAGCACGCCCGACGACCTGATCCTGGTCGACCAAAAATATCCGTTCGGTTTCTATTACCAGCCCTACGCTGTCGACGCTGCGCCGCTGGCTCCTGCCCGCACCGCCCCTGCGCGCACAGCCCCTGCGCGCTACCTGTTCGTCGACATCAACACGCTCGACCAGCAGTTGAACCAGTGGGCTGGCACGACGCGGCGAGTCTTCTGGGTGCAGTGGTTCGAGAGCGACACCGACCCGCGGCGAGCAGTCCATTTTTTGTTGAACAAATATGGCCGCCACAGCGGAGAAGAGTGGTTCCAGGGCTACGCGATCGACTGGTGGGAGCTGGAGCCGCCGACCCATTTTGAGCTGGCGCCTGCATTGCAGCCGCTGACCGTCTCTTTTGCCCAGGCGGTGCAGGTGGTCGAGGTCTCGTTGCCGCAGCGCAGGCTGGCGGCAGGTTCCCCCCTGGCAGTGGCGCTGCGTTGGCAGCGGATACCCGGCGGGAGTCTGCTGCGCCCGCTCAAGGCGCGCGTGGCCCTGTATGATGCCAACGGCAACCGGCTGGCCCAGGCCGACGAGCGGCTGCTCAACGACCGCCACCTGGCCCCTGCCCAGTGGCAGCCGACCGACCGCCCGCTCGGCGTCTATCTGCTGCCGATCCCAGAAGGCCAGCTACCCGGCCGCTATGTGGTACGTGTGCTGGTCTACGACGCTGAAAGCCTGGAACCGCTGAACTGGGTAGATGCGCTCGGCGCCCCAGCCGGAATCGAACCGGAGCTGGGCAGGATCGAGATCGGAGAGTAGACGCTTGGAGCGAACGATTCAACAGCTGGCCTTGTTTCCCTACCTGGAAGCGCAGGCGTCAGAGCGCCCGCCCGACTTCATCCCCATCTACACGCCGTCGCTGGACGGCCACGAGGAAGCATACGTGTGCGACGCGGTGCGCAGTGGGTGGATCAGCAGCCTGGGCAGCTATGTCACCCGTTTTGAGGAGGAGTTTGCCCGCTTCTGTGGGGTCAGCCACGCCGTCAGCGTGAGCAACGGCACAGTGGCGCTGCATCTGGCGATCCACGCGCTGGGGATCGGAGCCGGCGACGAAGTCCTTGTGCCCAGCTTGACCTTTGTGGCCACCGCCAATGCCGTCCAGTACACCGGGGCCACCCCGATCTTTGTCGATGTTGACCCGGTGAGCTGGTGCATGGACCCGGAGGATGTGCGTCGGCGGATCACCCCGCGCACACGCGCGATGGTGCCGGTCCACCTTTACGGCCACCCTGCGCCGATGGCTGCGCTCCGGGCCCTGGCCGCAGAACACCAGCTGTGGGTCATCGAAGATGCTGCCGAAGCACATGGGGCTGCCATCGATGGTCGCCGGACCGGGGGGTGGGGAGACGTCGGCACCTTCAGCTTTTATGCCAACAAAATCATCACCACAGGGGAAGGGGGGATGCTGACGACCGACGACAGTGCGCTGGCTGCGCGCTGCCGTATGCTGCGCGACCATGCCATGCCACCGCAGCGCCGGTACTGGCACGACGAGGTCGGCTTCAACTACCGCATGACCAATCTCCAGGCCGCAGTCGGCGTAGCCCAGCTGGAACGCATCCACCACTTTCTGGAGCGCAAACGGGCGATCGCTGCGCTCTATCGGCAAGAGCTGGCCGGGCTCCCTGGTATCACCTTTGCTGCCGAACGGCCCGGCTATACCAACGTCTACTGGATGGCTTCGATCCAGGTTGCGCCCCCCTATCCGCTGGCGCGCGATGCACTGATTCCAGTGCTGCGCAGCCGTGGGATCGACAGCCGCCCCTTTTTTCATCCGCTCGACACACTGCCGCCGTACCGCAGCGACACCCCCTGCCCGGTGGCGCTTCAACTCAGCCGCAGCGGGCTCAACCTGCCCAGTTCCCCTACACTGACCGACGAGCAGGTGACCTACATCTGTGCGGTGATCCGCGCCGGGTAGTTTCTGATTTTGTCGAATCTGCACGTACAATGCAGCCATGAAAAGGGTGGGGAGGGAAGTGAACGAGCACAAGAATGCAGGCGACGTGGAGGTGTCGGTCGTGTTGCCGACCTACAACGAACGCGACAACATCTGCGACCTGGTCGAGGCGATCCAACGTGAGCTGACGCCCACCGGCCACCGCTTTGAGATTCTGGTCGTCGACGACAACAGCCCAGATGGGACCGCCGAGGTCGTGCGTCGCCGCTACGCGTTGGCCGTCGACGGGACGGCGGCGCTGGACAGCCAGGGGACCCTCCGGCTCTTCGTGCGCACACAGGACAAAGGGCTGGCCAACTCGATCCGAGACGGACTGCTGTCGGCCCAGGGACGTACGCTGGTCGTGATGGACACCGATTTCAACCACGACCCTGCGCTGATCCCGCAGATGGTCGATCTGCTGCGCTACTACGACCTCGTGATCGGCAGCCGTTTTGTAATGGGGGGGGGCATGGAGGATCGGCTGCGCTATCATTTCAGCCAGCTTTACAACGTTTTTATCCGTGCGCTGCTACAAACCCAGATCCAGGACAACTTGAGTGGCTATTTTGCGGTCCGCCGCCAGCGGCTCTACGAACTGGTCCCACTCTTTCCTGCCATCTTTTACGGCTACGGCGACTATTTCATCCGTCTGCTGCTGGCGGCCTGGCGGCAAGGCTGGAAGATCCTCGAAATTCCGGTTTTTTATATCTTGCGCCGTCACGGCG
>CAIOHJ010000214.1 GCA_903858085.1 uncultured Chloroflexota bacterium | reverse complement strand
GGCGCCAGCTCGTCAGCTGCAAATTTTACAGGCAATGGGAGCCCCGCTGGCCTGGGCCGAGGAGGGCTGGGAGCTGCCCCCCGCCGACCTGCTGGTCGACGCTGTCATCGGCTATGGGCTGCGCGGCGACCCCCGCGGGCCTGCCCGTGCCCTGCTCCAGCTGGCCAACAGCAGCGCCGCCCCGATCCTCAGCCTGGACACCCCCAGCGGCGTCGACACCGAACAAGGTCGCCTCTTCACCCCCCATCTCCAGGCTGCCGCAACCTTGACGCTCGGGCTGCCCAAAACAGCCTTTCGACAGCCCGCGGCCGCAAACGCCTGTGGCGACCTCTATCTGGCAGACATCGGCGTGCCCCCCGCACTCTACTCGCTCGTAGGGGTCAACGTTCCAGCCCTCTTCGGCCAGGAAACCTTGATCCCACTCTCTGCGGCAGCAGGCAGCCTGTGGGCCTGACGAGCACTTCCCCAAGGAAAGAGAGACTCGCATGCGCGCAGCCATCGCAGTCAACGGTCTGATCCACGACTACGTCGCCCTGGCCGCTCTTGTACGGCCAGAAGACTGTCTGATCGGCGCCGATGGGGGCACTGACCATTGGCTGGCCATCGGACGCACCCCCCAGATCGTCGTCGGCGACCTCGACAGCCTCTCCCCACAAGCGGTCAGCGCCCTTTCGGCCCAGGGTGTTCTCTTCGAAGAGCATCCCCCCGACAAAGACCAGACCGACCTGGAGCTGGCGATCGAACGGGCGCTGGCAGAAGGGGCCCAGGAAGTTCTGATCGTCGGTGCCCTGGGCGGTCGGCTCGACCAGACACTGGCCAACCTCTTGATCCTGGCCCAACGCTCCTGGAGTGTGCCCGTGCGAGTGGTGGAGGGCAACCAGATCGCTCAGGTGCTGCGCGGCCCCGGTTCGCTGACCCTTCACGGCTCGCCCGGCGATACCTTGAGTCTGCTCCCGCTGAGCGCAACGGTCGAAGGGCTCACCTATACAGGGCTGCGTTACCCCCTCCAGAATGCAACCCTCTCCTTCGGCAGCACACGCGGGGTGAGCAACACCCTCTCCGGCACCTGCGCCACCATCACACTCCGCTCTGGCGTGGCGCTCATCCTCCAGACGCTTCATCCCTCCTCCGTATGAGCCAGATGGCCCCGCAACGGCTCGGGCATTGTCAGATGCGGTCAGACCGGCGGATCCCTGCGGCGGGAGAGAAGCGCAAGCCAACCCGATGCAGCCAACGCCCCTCCCAGCCCCCCCAGTTGGCTGGAACGCAGACCCGCCACCACCGCACTCTCCGCCACATACGCGTCCGCCACCAGGATCACCAGCGCCGCTGCCAGCAGCGCATGCCCCACTGTGCGGCCCGGTGTGGCCGCCCGCACCCCCAGCCAGACCCACACCCCGCCAACCACAAACCCCACCGCTCGGTAGAGCGCTGCCGGATGCCGCATCTCTCCAAAATAGGGGCGCGCCCAGGGCAGATCGCTGGGAAGCCCCACAATCGCACCGGTCAGATAGTCCGAAACCGCCAACGCACTGGCAGCCATCAACCCGCCTGCGGCAAACGCCGCCACCACCCGGGTCGGGTGCAGCGCACAGCGCAGCAGATACGCGTACGCGGCCACCAGAGCCGCTGCCACCCCTGGCCAGAATACAAACCCGCTCGGACGCAGGCTGAAAAGCAGCAGCGGTTCTGCCGAATAGACATACCAAAACTGGAAGACATTCCACCCTCTCGCTACAATAAGGCCTGCCAGAAGAGCGATCAACCCGGTGTTCCAGAGGTCATCCGGGCGCAGACCGAGGCGGCGCCCAACCCGCCCGGCAGTCTCCAACCCCAGATAGATCGCCAACAACGCAAAGATCGGAGCGGTCGGCAAGGTGATGGG
>CAIOHJ010000213.1 GCA_903858085.1 uncultured Chloroflexota bacterium | reverse complement strand
CTCACAGAGTGTCGCCATCGTCGCCAGGGGGACAGCGACATGGCCGGCGCCGGCAATGATCAGCGAGTAGGGCTGGGGCTGAACCTCGACAAAAAGCTGGATGTCGCCTTGTGCGGTCGTGTAGTGCAGCTGGGTATGGCGCCGTTGCTGCAGAGCGGCGCGGGCGGCTTCGACCCAGGTGGGCTGCAGCGCACCCAGCTGCAGATCGCCGACCGGCGTCCGCATGTCTGCCCAGACAACCAGATGGCGTCCCACCAGGGCGGCCAGTTCCCCCTGGGCAGCCACAACGCTGACCAGGGCCACTGCTTCACGCCGCTCGGCAGATGCGGTCAAGGCGGCCAGCACAGCCTGTCTCATCGGGGCTCCGGGTCAGGGCCCCAGCGTTCGATCAGGACGTCGAGAATGCCGCCACAGACCCCCAGGCTCTCCATCTGGATCGGTTCGGTCAGGTCGATGCGCACGATGCGTGGCTGGCCGTCGACCAGCACATCCAGCCCGGCCCGGATCACATCGGCCTCGCCGCAGCCACCGCCGACGGTACCGATGTGTCTGCCATAGGGATGGACGATCATCTTGGTTCCGACCTCGCGCGGGGTCGAGCCTTTGACCTGGACGATCGTGGCGACCGCGACCGACAGTCCATCGTCGAGCAGCTGTTGAAGTTGGTGGTAGAAGGTTGTTCCCATGGTCGGCTCTTCCAGCGGGCAATTTCAGAGCGGAGCAAGGTCAGCTGGTGGCAGACAGGACAGGGCCGTCCAGACAGAGTATCTTGCCCGCATGTTCACAGGAGCCGCAGATCCCGAGGCCGCAGCGCATGTAGGCTTCCCAGCTGGACTGGCAGGCGACCTTGGCCTGTCGGGCCAGCGTTTCGACAGCATTCAGCATGCCATGGGGTCCGCAGGCGTAGAGGCCATCGACGTGGCCAGCGCTGACCAACGGCGCCAACAGATCGGTCACCCGCCCGGCGTGGCCCAGGCTGCCATCTTCGGTGGCCAGCCGCAGCGTGAGCCTGCCGGCGGGCACCCTGGCGCTGAGCTGCTCGAAGTGGTCGAGGTAGAGCAGATCTGCCGCCGTGCGTGCGCCGACCACCACGGTGACCTGGCGGCCCGCCGCCAGCTGCTGGCGGGCCAGCCACAGCAGCGGGGCCACCCCGTACCCCCCGCCCACCAGCGCCAGATGGCGCTGCTCGGGGGCCACGCAGAAGCCCTTGCCGAACGCGCCCCGAATCCAGAGGGAGTCGCCAGGCTGCAAGGTGTGGGCCAGCTGGGTAAACGGTCCAACCGCTGTGATCATCAGGGTGACCGGGTCGGCCGCGACCAGAGAGAAGGGTTTCTCATCAAAGCGGGGCAGCCAGGCCATGACAAACTGGCCAGGCTGGGCGCTGAGGCGGGCCGCCAGGGTGAAGGTCTGGGTGCGGTAGTTGTCCTTTGCCATCGCAAGGATCCGGGCTGCGGCCGGCAGGGTAAAGTGCTGCATGCTTTCATTATGCCTGATGGCGGCAGCTGCCGCCAAACGACCCCAGCGGCAGAGGTTCGTTACCCCTCCTTGGCAGCGACGAAGATGATCGTCTGCGGCAGACACCGCAGCGGCGCGCGGGCGTCATCTTCTGGCCAGAGCGCGTCGAGCAGCTCGCGAGGCGGCACAGGTTCCAGGAGCCGCTGCAACCGAAAGCCTGCCTGGCCAAGCAGGTCGACCCATTCGCCCACGGTGTGGTGGTGCGTCTGCATCCAGACGCCAGGGTGTGCAAAGCGCCAGAGCAGGGGGCTGCTGTCAAAATAGCTGCGGGCAGGATAGACCGACAGCTCCTGCTCGGTGGCATCGAAAAAACAATCGCGCAGCGGGTGGTCCAGGCTGAAGACCAGCAGTCCGCCGGCCACCAGCACGCGCGCACACCCTTGCAATGTCTGCGGCAGGTCGGCGAGGTATTGGAAGGTGTAGGTGCTGAAGACAATCTCCCAGCTGGCTTCGGCAAACTGGCGGAGATCTGCGGCGTCGCCCTGGACAAAGTGGATCGCAAGCTGCGCCTGGCGGGCCTGGCTGCGGGCGTAGTCGAGTTGTGCCTCGCTCCAGTCCAGCCCGGTGACCTGGGCACCTTGGCGTGCAAAGGCGATGCAGCACTCGCCTCCACCGCAGCCAAGCTCCAAAATTCGGGACCCACGCACATCGCCGAGCAGCCTCAGCTCCTCTTCGCGCGGGGCCCAGGGGCCGTAGTGGGCGCTGGCTGTGCTGTGACGGTGCAGCGCCTGGTAGTGGGCCGCCACCTGGTTCCAGCCGTTGCGCAGATCGGTCGTCTCTGGTGTTGTCATCGTGCCACCTTGGTGCTGGCCGCCGGCCAGCCGTCGAATCTCTGGGTGTCGGTCCCCTGGGCGGCCCCGGCTAGGGCAGAAAAGCGACCAGCAGCTGGGCCAGCAGAATTTTGGCGATCGTAGCCATTGGGAACGCCAGCGCATAGCCGTGGTTGGGCAGGTCGTTGCGCGCCTGGGTCAGGGCGGCCGCCTGCACAGCGGGCTGGGTGTGCACGGCAGAGACCATTCCGGTGACCACCGCAAAGGGCAGCTTAAAGCAGCGGTAGCCGATCCACAGCACCAGCAGCGGTGTCCCCAAAGAGACCACAGCGCCCGCCAGCAAAATTGTCAGCCCCCCTGCCTGGGTCAGGGTGGCCAGGAACGTATAGCCCGAGCGCACCCCGATCCCGGCCAGCAGGAGGGTCAGCCCAAGCTGGCGGAGCGTCAGGTTGGCGCTGTAGGGGATGCTCCAGACCACCGAGCCTGTGCGCCGCAGCGCGCTGAGCATCAGCGCGACGACCAGCGGTCCCCCGGCTTCTCCCAGCTGGAACTGGATGCCGCCCGGCAGTGTGATCGGCACCAGACCCAGCCCGATCCCCAGCGCGATGCCCAGGCCCAGCACCCCCAGGTTGATTTCGCTCAATTTTTTGTAAGAATCGCCGAAATACCGGCTGATCGCCTGCATCTGGCTGCGCGGGGCGACAAAACGCACCCGATCTCCCAGCTCCAGCACCAGGGTGTTGAAGGCCAGCAGCTCGATGTCCCCGCGCCGCACGCGCGTGACGACCGCGCCAAAGCGGTTGGGCAGATCCAGCTCAGCCAGTTTGCGCCCGACCCGTGCCGGTTCGGAGACAAAGACCCGGCGAAAGTCGTAGGTGCCGCGGTCAAGGTCGAGCTGTTCCTGGGCAGGGAGCCCCAGCTCACCGACGACCCGGTCGACATCCTCCGGGGTGCCAACCACGTTGACCAGATCCCCGTTGTGAAGGATGAGTTTGTCGGTGGCCAGTTCGAGCCTGCTGCCCTGTTTGACCCGGCTGAACAACACACGCCAGCCCCGTTGCTGGCTGAGCAGGTGCAGCGGCTGGCCAGCCAGGGCTGGATTGGTCAGTTGCACCGTGCGGCTGTAAATTTCTTGCTCGACCGGGAACATGTCGCGCACCTGTTCTGCATCCTGGCGGTAATCGACGCGCCAGACGCGCTGCATCAGCAGGATGGCCAGGATCGGGCCGATGACCCCCAGCGGGTAGGCGACCGAGTAGCCGACAACTGGCTCGGTGCCAAGCTGTGCCGCGCTGCCGGTGTGGGCGACGTAGCTGAGCACCTGCGCCAGCGCCGGCGTGTTGGTCAGCGCGCCGGTGTAGAGGCCTGCTGCGACAGTCGGGCGGATGCCGAGCAGCAGCACCTCGGCTGCGACGATCAGCGCGGCAAGTGCCAGGACCCCAGCCACCATCAGGTTGTCACGCAGACCGCTGCGCGAAAACGACGCAAAAAAACCGGGTCCGCTGGCCAGACCGACCGAATAGACAAACAAGATGAGCCCCAGCGAGACCAGCTCGCGCGGCAGGGTCAGCCGTTCATCGAGTGCACCGAAGGCCAGCCCGACAAAGAGCACCGCAGCGATGCCAAAGCCTGTGCCCCGCCAGCGGAGTTCCCCCAGAGAATACCCTGCCGTCGCCACCACAAAGAGCAGCAGGAGCGGATGCTCGACCAGCAAGTCGATGAAGTTCATGACAAATCACCCATGTTCGCATTCTGATCGATGTGCAGGGCTTTTGTCAAAGCTGCCCGGTGAAAAAGCAGGGACGAGGAGCGCAGTGTGACAAATCGGGCGCCACTTTGTACAATAAGGCTGGCGTTGTCTGCTGTCCGACAAACCTTGGAACCCATATGCAATTTTTGAAACGATCTCCTCTGCTGACTGCATTTGCCATCTTTGTTCTGCTGGCAGCCATTGGCTGGGGCGGATTTGCCTGGAGCCGGCCCTCTCCGCAGCAGCCGACGAGCGCTGTGCCCACACCGGCTGCTGTGGAGAGGGCCGCCCCGCTCTCTCCGCTGGCCGCCCCGCCTTCTCCGCTGGCCACCCCTTCCCCGGCCCGCCCGCCGGTCTACGGCTATCGGGTCCTCTCTGTGCTGCCGCACGACCCGCAGGCATTTACCCAAGGGTTGGATTTTGCCGATGGGGTGCTGTACGAGGGGACGGGTCTGTATGGCGCGTCTTCGCTGCGCCGTGTCGAGCTGGACAGCGGCCGTGTGCTGCAGCAGCACGATCTGGATGCAGCATATTTTGGCGAAGGGATCGCGGTGTTGGGGGATCGAATCTACCAGCTGACCTGGCAGAATGGCGTGGGGTTTGTCTACGACCGGGAGAGCTTTCAGCCTGTTCAGCAGTTTTCCTACCCAACGGAAGGGTGGGGGCTGACCCATGACGGCGAACAGCTGATCCTGAGCGACGGGACAGCGACCCTTTATTTTCTGGACCCTGCCACGTTGCAGGAAACGGGGCGGGTCACGGTCACGTTGGCGGGGGAGCGCGTGACCCGTCTCAACGAACTGGAGTACGTCGACGGCAAGGTGCTGGCCAATGTCTGGCAGACCGACAGCGTGCTGCGGATCGACCCGGCGACAGGGCAGGTGGACGCCCTCTATGAGTTCAGCGGGCTTTTGTCCCATGCCCCCCCGTTCACAGGGACCGTCGATGTGCTCAACGGAATCGCCTTCGAAGAACAGAGCGGGCGTCTGTTTGTGACCGGCAAGCTGTGGCCTGCGCTGTTTGAGGTGGAGCTGGTGCCGCGCTGAGCGCCCGTGCTGCGTCCACCCGTATTCTGCTGCGCTTGAAACTTGGGCAGGCTCACGCTGTCACCGATAATGGGGGTGGACAGTCTGCTCTTTATGACTCGATTGCATCTGACAGGAACGGGGCGTTATGAAACTTCTTCTCGTGGGCGGCGGCGGCCGTGAGCACGCGCTTGCCCACAAACTCAGCCAGTCCGCTGCGCTCGAGCGACTCTATGTAGCACCCGGCAACGGTGGCACTGCCAACCTGCCCAAATGTGAAAATGTAGCGCTGGAGGCTGAACAGTTCGAGGCGCTGATCGCCTTTGCCCGCCAGCATGCCCTCGACCTGACTGTGGTCGGACCTGAAACGCCGCTGGTGGATGGGATCGTCGACGCGTTTCAGGCGGCAGGTCTGCGGATCTTTGGCCCTTCTCGACGGGCTGCCCAGCTGGAGGGTTCCAAGCTGTTTGCCAAACAGTGCATGCTGCGCTGGGGTGTGCCGACAGGGCGGGCAGAGAGTTTTACCGATTTCGACGAGGCGATGCGCCATCTGCGCATGTTGGACCGGGTTCCCGTGATCAAGGCCAGCGGCCTGGCTGCGGGCAGGGGGACTCTTCTGCCAAACACGATGGAGGCGGCCGCCGTGGCAGTGCGTGAGCTGCTGCTCGAACACCGTTTTGGCGGTGCGGGGGCCACTCTGCTGGTCGAGCAGAGGCTGCGTGGCCCAGAAGTGTCGGTGTTGGCTTTCTGCGACGGTCAGCGTTGTCTCCTGATGCCCGCCGCCCAGGAGTACAAAAGGCTGAACGACGGCGACCGCGGCCCCAATACCGCCGGGCTGGGGGCGTTGGCCCCCTCCCCCTTGCTCACCCCGGAGCAGCTGGCTGAAATCCAACGCAGGATCTTTGCACCGGTGCTGGCCGGGCTGGCCGCCGAAGGCACACCGTATCAGGGCGTTCTCTGCGCCGGCCTGATGCTGACCGAGCAAGGGCCGGCTGTGTTGGCGTTCAACTGTTGTTTTGGTGACCCGGAGGCACAGGCGATCCTTCCTTTGTTGGAAAGCGACCTGCTTGAAGTGCTGCTGGCGTGCACCGCTGGCACGCTGGAGACCGTGACCCCCCGCTGGCGCGCTGCTGCTGCCGTCAGCGTGGTGATGGCGTCTGAAGGTTACCCCGAAACCTGCCGGACAGGGATCGAAATTTTCGGGGTTGCGGCAGCAGAACAGACTGGCTGCACAGTCTATCAGGCCGGGACCCGCCAGAAAGGCGGGCGTTTGCTTGTGGCCGGAGGGCGGGTGCTGACAGTCACGGCAACCGCCCGTTCGGTCGAGCAGGCGGCCCGGCGGGCCTATGCCGGCGTGGAGAAGATTCGTTTTGCGGGCGCCTGCTATCGCACCGACATTGGCCGTGCCCAGCCTGCCAGGGCGAGCCGGACTCCGGAGCGCGCTGCCCGCGGAAACCGCTCCGAGCCCCGCCCCCCGTCCGGGCTGGCCAGCAAACCTTTCCCCCGCAGACCGACACGGCCCCGCAGACCAGCCCAGGAGACCCCGTGACAGCCACAGTGGCCGTGCTGAGCACAGGAGATGGCCATCTCCTCCAGGCGTTGATCGAGGCTGTTCGCCTCAAAGTTCTGGATGTCCGGATCGGCCTGGTGCTCTCCGATCGAGAGGAGAGGCTGGGCCTGGCCCGGCAGGCCGGGGTCGCGACCTGGTCCCTGCTCTCTCCAGCCGAGCCAGGGCAGACGAGCGACGAGTCTGATCCAGAGCTGGTGCAGCAGATCGCTGCCGTGCGGCCAGATTGGGTGGTGTTGGATGGCTGGAGCCATCGCCTGGGGAGAGCATTTCTGGCCCACTTTTCGTACCGTGTCGTCGCCGTGCACCCTTTTCTGTCCGGGGTCAGCTGCACGGCCGAAGAGATCCTGGCAGCCTTTTTGCGCGGCGAAATCAAACAGGCCGCTTGCCGGGGTTGTCTGGTGGCAGAGGGGGGGGGAGACCCTCTGATCGGGAGCGCAGAGGTGCCGATCTATCGGTCGGACACGCTGGCGATGCTGGCGAGCCGTCTGCGCCAGGCAGAGCAGCGGCTGCTGGTACAGTCTCTGCAGCGATTGATGGTCGGGGATGAAGAGCAGATCGACGAAGAGGACGACAGCGACGACGACAGCGACGACGACAGCGACGAAGAGGAATGAGGCGGCGATGTTGCAGACAAGAACGGCGGTGCTGCAGGCGGTAGGGGCGCCCATCGTGGTGGAAAACTTGAACCTGCTGCCCCCGCGTGCGGGGGAGCTGCTGGTCAAGATTCAGGCAGCGGGTGTCTGTCACAGCGACTGGCATCTGGTCAGCGGTGCAACCCAGCACCCGCTGCCGGTTGCGTTGGGGCACGAAGGCGCGGGGGTCGTGGTCGAAACAGGGGCGGGTGTGACCCGGTTCCAAGTGGGGGATGCTGTCTGTCTCAACTGGGCGCCTGCCTGCGGCGACTGTTTTTACTGTCTGCATGCGAGCCCCTCTCTCTGCGAGACCTACCTGGAGCCGATCTGGGCGGGGACCCTGCTGGACGGCAGCACGCGGTACCGGCGGCCGGATGGCCAGCCGGTCTATCACTACTGTGGGCTGGGGTGTTTCAGCGACTATGTGGTTGTGCCCGAGCAGAGCTGTGTTGCGCTGCCTGGGCCCGTGCCCCCTGCGGTTGCCGCTCTGATCGGGTGTGCGGTGACCACTGGTGTGGGTGCGGTGTTGAACACGGCCCAGCTGCGGCCGGGCAGTTCAGCGGCAATTTTCGGGGCGGGCGGTGTCGGGATGAGCATGGTGCTCGGCGCCAGATTGGCCGGGGCTGCGCGCATTCTCGTGGTCGATCGAGCGCCTGCCAAAGCTGCGTTGGCGCTGCGTCTGGGGGCCACTCATTTCGTGCTGGCCGGGGAGACGGCTGTCGAGCAGATCCGTGCGTTGACGGGGGGGCGTGGGGCAGACTATACCTTCGAGGCAGTCGGGCTGCCAGAGGTACAGGAGCTCTGTCTGGCGGCGGCGCGGCCGGGCGGCACGGTTGTGCTGGCTGGCCTGGCGCCGATGGGCAGCAGCACCAACCTTCCGGGCGCAGTGCTGACCCGCCAGGAAAAGACGGTCAAAGGCAGCTATTACGGCAGCGCCCATCCCCGACGCGATTTTCCAGCGTTGGCTGCGTTTTATCGGGAGGGGTTGCTCGACCTCGATGGGCTGGTCACGCGCACCTACCGGCTGGAGGCGATCAACCAGGCCTACGCTGAAATGTTGAGTGGGGAGGTCGTGCGCAGCGTCGTTGTGTTTGACGAGTGATCCGACGGGTGGCCAGGAGGCCCAACCTCGCCAGCAGGGTCAGGGGGGGGGCAGCTCGAAGGCTGCGTGCAGGCGGTGGAAGCAGTAGGCGTTGACCCGTTGCTGCGGACGTTCGAGGAAGGCGGCGAGCAGCTGGTGTGCACAGCTCTCGGGGTGCTGGAGCAGGTTGTGGCCCTGCCCGGCAAACACGTAGAGAAACGGCTGGTCGAAGTCGGCTGCGCTGCGTCGGGCCCAGCGGGCTGGGGTCACCGGGTCGTAGGCGCCAGCCAGGATCAAGGCTGGCACGTCCAGCGCGGGCAAGAGCCGGTCCCCTGTCGCTGCGGGCGGCATCTGCCACTGTGGGCAGCTGGCGAGCAGCTCGGCGGCTGGGGCGACCAGCAGAGAGGCGACCTGGGGGGGCAGACGGCATTGCAGCCGTTGCAGGTCGTCCTGGGTGTAGTGGGGGGCCTCTTCGCTGCAGGCAAGCGTATAGTAGGTGCTGTGGTGGGGAGTGGGCTGAAAATGTTCGGTGCTGCTTTGTGG